>JBGTSH010000475.1:0-6239 GCA_041940405.1 Polyangiaceae bacterium | reverse complement strand
CTGAACGTGAAATGGCACCGAACGAGCCTCCCTTTCCCCCTCGATGGGAGGTGGGGATGCGATGGATGACACGCACATGGTGCACCGGACCGGAAAAGCCGGTCGAGGCCGCGCTCGCGCTGGGCGCCCCTCACCCGCCAGCTCAGGTCGATCGACCCGTGTATGCGCACTACCTGGTCGTCGGAGCCACTGACGAGGACTTCACCCTGCTCGAAACGAAGTTCGCGAGAAAGAGAGGGCACGCCTACTCCGATCCACGCAGCGGCTATCGAAAGATCTACTACAGATTTCGCCGGCGGGCCTTTGGCGTTTGGCAATGGTGGCATGATTCCTGGGATCCGACGGATCGGCCGTGGGCATACGAGTACAACGGTGGGCCCTGTCTGAACGTCGACGCGCGCATCAACCAATGCCCATTCGCCATGCCGGCGCTCTCGCTCAGGGAAGCCGATGAGTCGAGCTGGATCGCAAAGCAGACCGTCCGCGAGCAGCCCTGGGGAATGGAGTTCCTGTATCCGAAACCTGACGGCTCGACGCTGACCATCCGTTGGCGGCGCGGTGAGCCTTGGCCCGAGGCGAGCCCGAGTTGCACGGCGTTGCTTCGGGACAAGGAGGATGGTCGCGTCCGCTTCACGCGGTCGGCCTACGAGCACGAGGACGACTACCGCTTGACCGAGGCTTACGCCGAGGATCTTGCGATCGAGCGCGAGAGGGAGCGTTGAGAAATGATGAATGAGAGCATCAACCAACTCGAACGACTCGGCCCGAACGTCATTCCGGTCTCTCTCCGCTTCGACCATGACGACCCCGGCTTCTTGGTCCTCGAGGCGCGCGCTTTTCTCGCGATGTCCGAGGACTACGAGATCGAGCTGACCATCGAGCATCGGGACCCCGCGCTTCGCGCCGGCGACTTTCTGTCTCGCGGATGCGATGTCGTCTTCACCGCCGAATCCCCGGTGCTCACCATCGGTTGCATCGTGAAACGGATGCGGCAGGTGAGCCTCGCAGTCGGTGGCATGTCTCGCTATGTCATGGTGCTCGTCTCCCCGTACTGGATTCTCTCTCGCTTTCGCGACCATCGGATTCGGCGTGACCTCACGATCGGGGCGTTCGCTGCCGATATGGTGGCGAAGGTTGGCGCGCTTCCCGCGCCGATCGCGGACTTGACCGAGGTGCACGAAGCGAAGCCGTATCGTGTCCAATACAACGAACGCGACCACGCCCACCTGATGCGCGCCTTGTCAGAGGAGGGCATCGCCTCGTACCACGACTTCGCGACCAAGGGGGCGCTCGTGCTCACGGACGACACGACGCTCCACAAGAGGACGGATGTTCGCGTGCTCCCATTCGGAGCGCCGGGCGCGCTCGCCCAAACCGTGCAGCACGTGTACGACGTGACCCTCGACGCGACGACGCCGTTTCGAACCGCGAAGGTGCGAGACTACTGGTTCGAGCGGCCGGCATTCGATGCTGTCGCCGTTCACGTGGGTCCCGACGGGGGCGGCGAAGGCGATCTAGAACACTACGAATTCTTGCCCGGTGCGGGCGCTACCGAGGCGGCGCTTCGTGCTCGCGCGCGTGATGCGCTCGACGCCGAGCTTGCGCCAGCCACAGTCTTCATCTTGAGAACGAACACAATGATGTGCCCCGGCCAGCGGCTGCGCGTGGAGCACGCGCCACGTGAGGACGCGGAGCAGGAGCTGTTGGTCGTTCGCACGTCGAGCCATTTCACCACGGCTGCTTCTTCTTCCGGCGCATCGCCCATTCCCAGGCAGGAGCACCGGCTCGTGTGCATTCCGGCATCCACGCGCTTTCGGCCCGAACGGCTGCCGAAGCCGCGCATCGACGGCGTGCAAGTGGCGCGCGTCACTGGTGAGGGCGAGATCGACGTCGACGAGCACGGACGTGTCGAGGTCGTGTTCCCGTGGGACCCCAAGAGAACATCGATTCGAATTCGCGTTTCGCAGGGTTGGGCTGGCCTTGGGTTCGGCCTGGTGGCGCTGCCACGGGTAGGTGACGAGGTCTTGATCAGCTACCTGGAGGGCGACCCCGATGAGCCGGTGATCGTGGGGCGCCTCCACAACGGCGTCAACGTCCCACCACTTGAGCTCCCAAAGGACAAGACAGTCTCGGTGTGGCGCACGAAGAGCTCCCCTGGTGGTGATGGCTTCAATGAGATCCGAATGGACGATCTTGCGGGTGAAGAGCGCTTCGACGTGCACGCGCAGCGTGACATGGCCGTTCGCGTCGAACGGGACGCCGACATGTTCGTTGGCCGGGACACCAACCTCGAAGTAGTCGGCAACCAGAAGGCATGGGTGTCCGGGTCAGGGAACGTCGGCTACAAGAAGAACCTCGATCTCGTCGCCGAGGAAACGACGATCACCGGTAGGGCGAAGCTGAAGCTGGACGGAAAGTACGTCAACATCGTCGCCGGGTATCGTGACGACTTGGTATACGGAAATCTGAATGTCTCGACCGGGAACGAGTACCACCACGCAGGCTCGCTCTTCAAAGTCGATGGTCCGATGTTCCAGGTGCACGCGTCCACCCACATCGAGCTCGTCTGTGGCGGGTCATCCATCCTGCTCGAGCCGGGGAAGATCACCATCAAGAGCGGTGGCGAGGTGGTCATCAATGGCAGCCCGATCAAGCTCAACTGCTGAACATTTTATTCTCGGACAATGGCGATGAGTCCTCTCCTTTCCCGCATCAAGGCAAGCCGCGTGCGCGGCCTGGGCGACGTGGACATAGCCATACCGCGCAAAGGTAACCGGCCGGCTCCCATGGTCATTACCGGACCGGCGGCGAGCGGGAAGACACGAATCCTCGAAGCGATCATCGCTGCAAAAGAAGCGTGCGCCGCTTACGGGACCCATCCGGATGCGGAGTCTTGGTTCGACGATAAAGCGGGGAGCATCGAGCTCGTGTGGCAGCTTGGCGCCGGCTCGCGAGAGGAGGCAACGCCCTGGGCGCCGAGTGCACCGCGCCGCTCACTTCAAATCGAGAGCTCGCTCCGAGCGAGTCTGCGCGAGTACTCGGTGGCGCCCACGAGCTGGAAGGTCGAGTACCTGCATGCCGGAAGGCGGCTCTCGGTAGGGTCACCCGGCCCGGTCTCGGCGCCAGCGAGGCCGCCCGCGGGCGCCGAGCGGATCGGTGCCGGGTCCATGAAGTACGACTTCGTTCGCGGATACCTCCAAGGCGCGGCGTTCGCTCACGCGAGTCAGGTTGTGGGTGCGCTCGACGAGCACGGCCTGGTGCTCGCGCCCGAGCAACGCTCGGTGCTCGCGGGCTTCGGGGCGCGGCTCGCACAGCTCACCGACAAGCTCCTCTGGCTCGGCGTCCGCCAAGCCGGCAGCACCGCCCGGTGCCTCTTCGCCCGGCGAGCAGGGCGAGGCCCGAGAGAGGTAGAGCTGTCGGAGCTCTCGGATTCTGAGCGCATGTTGGTGCTTCTCGCCGCAACCACGGAAGCGCTCGGCCTCTCGAGGTCACTCGTCCTCATCGATGCCCCCGAGCTAGGCCTGCATCCCGAGGACCAGGCGCGCATGTTCGAGGGACTACAGTCGATGATGTTCGAGGGGCAGTTGATTGCCGTTACGACGTCCCCGGCGATCCTCCGAAGCGTACCCGCCGACCAGGTCGTTGTACTGCAGGGCTCTTGAGACGTAACGCGGACCGGGGATGTGGTGGCGAAGTTCGGCTGTAGGAACTTGCGGGGGGTCGCCGGCCGGGTGCTACGGTTTCACCGTATCCGCCGCCGCGCCACCAGTCAGGCGACCGCGAGTATCCGCCGCGCTCGGGCAGTCGGCATCACAAGGACGCGCACTACGCTTCGTGGCGCTCCGCGGTGGCCAAGCTCCGCGGAATCGTGTGCAGCCATCCCGCACGCGCGGCCGCGCGCCGCCCAATTCTTTGAGACACGGCCACGCCAGCCCATTGGAGCAACCGGCTCTCATGCTTGCGCGAGGTCGGCGCCGCGTGGTCCGTCGCCACCGTGCGCCACATCCGCCGGCGCACACCGCGGACATGATCGACAAGTCCGGGGTCTGCCGCGGCGCTCGACGGCATCAGCTCGAGAAATTCCTGCAGTCTGGCCGACAGGCGCTCGATGTCCGGGTTGCCATGAGAGGACCTAAGGACGAAAACCGCGCGACCATCTGCGACCGTGAGCACGAGCGCCCGAACGCCTCGTGCCGGGGCGAGCAGCTTGCCCAGACGTCCCTCGTCGGGCCAGCGAGCCCCACAGAAATAGTCGCCACCGGAGCCGAATGCGCAGAGCGCACCCATCCATGCTGTGGGCAGCTCCACGCGAACCTCCTTGGTGTGCCAGCCGTAGGCAAGTCGGTGAGCCACAATTCCGTTCGAGAACTGCAGCGCCAAGGTGCCGCCAACAAGGCCGAAGTAGAGCTCGGCTGGTCCCTCGTGCGCGCTCGCGATGCGTCGCAGGCGAAGCGGAGTTAGGAAGGCGAAGAAGGACGCGACGCCTGCGCAAAACAGGGAAGCGAAGAACGAACGCTCGAACTCTCCAGCCTTCCACTCGGCCCAGCGCGCAGCGAGCAGATAGATGTCAAAGACTGCCCCGGCGTGAACACCCAACACGAGCAAATACGAGCTGTAAGTATCCCTGAAGATCCAATGGCCCGGTCCCCGGACCTCGATGGTCCTTTCGGGCTTCGGTTTGGGTCGTGCGCGAAAGACCATTCGGACTACTCCAACGCGCCCTGTTCTGCCGCAGCGCGCTCCGAGGACAACACCATTCGAACGACGCGTTTCTCATAGCGAAACAGCGGGGCACCGACTCGACAGCGCCAGATGAACGCTATCTCGCGCTCGTCCAGAAAGCCGGTCCGACTCTGATGCGAGAGCGGAGTCGATCTGGTGGACGATGCCGTGGATGCGACGCACGACTCGGTCATCGTGTTCGAGGACCAGGGTCGCCGGCTACACAGCCGCGCACAGACGCTCGGCAACGTCACGCGGCATGTGGAGCACGGCGGCCTCGCACGCCGGCGACCAGACGACGGACCAGATCATTCCGACGAGTCGTCGGGATGCACGGCAACCCGCCGAACGAGCTCGTCATGCGGTACCCAGTCGCCGGGCGTCGCCCTTGCCTTGGCGAGCAACTCCTCTTCTTCCGCGGTCAGCGGCACGAGAGGAGCCGACTCGGCGGCCGCGAGGATCGGATCCGATTCGCGGAGCGGCTGCGTCATCGCGGCCAGCCTACCACGACGGTGACTTCAGCCGTTCTTGCCATCACCACCTATCCTCGCGGCGATCACGGACCGGCCACTTTTTCTCCTCCCCGCTGGCAGGTCGTGCCTGGCCGCTGTTCACCCCCGCGCAGCGAGCGGTCATGTCCGCTGGGCGAAACAAAACGTTTCACCCAGCCTCGAAGGCACGGTTGTCGCGCGTGGTTGCAACGTTTTGTTTCACTCAACGCCGATCGGTCGACGTCCGCCAACGCGAAGATCAGACCGGGATCCTCTGCAGCCGACGTCGCAGCGGGCCGATCCGAGGGTCGGCGCAAGTCGCCTCGTGAACAGGCTGGAAGTAGCCGGCGAGAGTCTCGGCGTCGTAACCGGGAGCGCCCACGTGTTGATCCCAGCATTCCGGGCGGGTGCTCAGCCTGCTCCGGAAGAATCGACGAGGTGCTCGAGCGTCCCGCGATGGAGCTCATGCCAGACATGAGCGCTGTACTCATCGTCGCTCGTTCGCCGGGCCACGATGACCGCACCGTTGCCCGCGACTCCCCAATCCGGAGGCGCTTCGATGCGGGCCAGGAGGAACAGCAGGTCGCCCCGCATCGCCGTGCTCACGATTTCCACTGGAGGGAGGTGCCTGGGGAAGAGGACGTGAACGGTGGCTTCCCCGACTGGCACCATACGCCGCTCCATTTCGGAGCTGGGCTCGGGTCCGCACTCATGCTTCTCGAAGAGACGATCTACGAAGATCTGGTCGACGGTGCGCATGGCGAGAGTCCGTTAGAGGTGCAGCGTCGCGGTTTTCGCGCCACCAGGCATCGATCTCTCGGATCTGCCGCCGGGAGGGGCCCGAAGCCCGTACCTTCACCGCCGGCCGAGCAGCTCGCGAACCAGATTCTCTGCATCGACGTGGTCACCATCGCGCGAGGCCGCGAAGCCTCGGTCGATGGCGTCATGCAGCCGCGCGCGCTCTTCGTCGCAAAAGCCGTCGTCGTGGGGAGCTGCCGCTTCTGCCGCGCGGAGCTGCTTGTGGTC
>JBGTSH010000474.1:0-6244 GCA_041940405.1 Polyangiaceae bacterium | reverse complement strand
ATCGGCGAGCTCTTCGTGCGCGTCGACGCCGGCCCTGCGCGCGCTTCCCGGCTCGCCGCGGGAATGGGGGCGAGGTCGCATGGCGCCGTGGTGGAGCTTCGCAAGAGCGACTTCGTCGCGTCCGCCGACTTCGTCGTCGACGCCGAGATCCCCGAAGAGCTCCCGAAGGCACGAGCCTACGTCGCGCTCGGACAGACCGAAGAGGACGAGGCGACGATCCTGGTCCGCACCGAGGCGCCGCGGCTCGAGGGCGTCGAAGAGGGCGTCACCCTCGCGGTCGTCCTCGACGCGTCGGCAAGCGTCGATCCGGCGCTCTTCGCGGCGAGCCGGGCCTTCATCGAGTCGCTCGTACGCGGGCTCGGACCGAAGGACCGCGCGATCGTCCTCGCGGCCGACGCGAGCGTGCACGCGGTCGGCGCAAAGGAGATCCGCGCCGTCGACGAAGGTCACAAGCGCGCGATCCTCGACGGGCTCGGCGACGTGACCCTCGGCGGCGCAACCGACCTCGGGCGCGCCTTCGAGGCCGCAGCCGATCTTCTGCCCGCGGACGCACCGTCGGCGATGGTCGTGTATGTCGGCGACGGCTGGCCCTCGGTGGGCGATCGATCCGCCGACGCGATCCGGGCGCGCCTCGCGCGCCGATCGCGCGGCGTCCCCCGGCTCGGCGCGGTGCTCGTCGGACCGGGGACGAACCGCGCTGCGATGGGCGCGCTGGTTCGCGGCTCGGGACCGGTGCTCGAGGTAGGCGACAGCGAAGAAGCCGCCGAGGCGGCGGTGACGCTGCTCGAGCGCGCGCTCGTTCCGACCGTCACCGGCGTCGAGATCGATCTCGGCCCGCGCGTCATTCGCGCCTACCCGCGCGGCGAGACCGCGGCGACGCAGGGCAGCACGGTCACGGTCGTGGGCAAGCTCAACGACGACCCGCCGAAGGACCTCACCCTCACCTACCGCACCGGAACCGAGAAGCGCGGCGAAGTGATCCCGCTGACCTTGCGGCAAGCGTCCAACGACGGCGACGTACGCCGGCGCTGGGCAGAAGCTCGGGCCGAGTCGATGGCGCTTGCGGGCCGCGGTCGCGAGGCCGTGACCGACGCGGCCCTCAAGGCGAGCCTCCTCACGCCGTGGACCGGGTGGACGACGTCGGGCCAGCAGCAGTACGTCGCGACCTCGATCCGCCAGCGCGTGCTCGACCTCGCGCTGCGCGGCGACGCGGGCCTCCTCGCGGCCGTGGACGCGGGCCATCCGCCTGTCGGTACCCTGCCCGGCGACGTCGAGTCGGAGCTCGGCGTCATGGCCGGATCGATCGAGAGCGCGATCAGCCTCTCTGTGTCGGCCGCGATCGACGCGGCGACGGGACAGCTCCGCGCGTGCCGCGACGCGCGCGCTGCGCTTCGCCCCGACCTGCCGGGCGCCCTCCAGATCGCGCTCGAGGTCGACGGCGACGGCGTGGCCAAGGGCGTCACCGTCACCGGCGCAGGCGACGAGCCGCTCGCACGCTGCGTGACGACGGTCGTCGAGGGTCTCAGCTACCCGCGGCTCGGCGAGAAGGCGAACGCCAAGGTCCTCTACACCGTCGTCTGGCCGCCTCCTCCGGCGCTCCGAGGCAAGAAGTGCTCGCCCACCTCGACCTTGCCTGTCGCGCTCCGCCGCGGCGTCTGGGTCGAGCGGATTCGCTCGTCCGGACCGCTCCCGACCTACCAAGAGGCGAGAGCCTCGTGCGAGCTCGCTTCGTGGACCGCCAAGCGCACGCTGCTCGAGCTGATGATCCACGGACAGAGCGGGCTCGCGACGCTCTCGATCGCCGACGGCATCGAGCGCGAAGGCGATCTCGAGGCGTCGGGCTTCCTCCGCAAAGAGGCGCTGCGCCGCGCCTCGATCGCCGAGATGACCCAGGTCCGCCGCAAGCTCCTCATGCGCGAGGTCCTGCCGCGCGCGAAGTTCGACGAGCGCTACGCCAAGGCACGAGACGATCGCGAGCGCCTCGCCGTCGTTCGCACCTTCCTCGCCTTCGCGCCGCACAGCGCGGTCCTGCGCGAACGCCTCGTCTCGCTCCTCACGTCCCTCGGCGAGAAGGAAGCGCTCGCCGACGAGGTCCGCCGCCTTCGCGCCGACCCGCTCGCCGAAGCGCCGCTCCTTGCCGACGCCGCTTCGGCTCTCCGCGCATCGGGCTTCGAAGCCGAAGCGCGCCGCACGTTCGGCGAGATCGCCGAGCGCGCGACGAACGATCCGTGGTCCCTCGCCCTCCTCGGCGATCGCCTCCGAAACGAGGGTTGGTTCGACGAGGCCAGCGCAACCTACGCCTCGCTCCTCGAGCTCACGCCGGGCGACGGCGCGACCGAGCTTCGCTCCGCGCTGGCCCACGCGGGAGCCGGGCGCGTCGATCTGGCGCTCCGCCAGCTCGGCCGTGTCGCTCGAACCGGCGGCAAGAGCGGCCAGACCGAGATGGCGATCCTCGCCGAGCGCTTCGCCGTCTTGATCGCGAACCGAGCGCTGAGCCGCGAGGACGCTCCGGCAGGCGAGCGCACCGCCCTGGCGCGCGCCGCGGCAGAGCTGACGCCGCTGCCGCCCGGGCAGGTCTTCCTCGTCACCTGGAGCGCAGCGGATCGCAACGCCCCGGGCATCTCGCTCGAGCGCGGCCCCACCGGCGCGCGTGAGGCTTCGCCGGCCGAGGCGGTCGCGCCGCGGCTCGGCCTCGCCTCGCTCGTCGCAGCGCCGGGCGGCACCGGCGACATCAAGCTCCTCTTGAGCCGGCCGGCCGCTGTCGTCCCCGGACGGCCGCCGGGCAAGGTCCAAGTCGCCACCTTCGTGGACGGAAAGCTGGTGAGTGGCGAGTTCGACTTGCCGCGCGGCCCGGATGATCCGATCTCGGTCACCTGGACCGGAACCGCCTTCGAACGATGACCGGAGCTCCTCGCGCGGGCGTGCTCGCCTTCTTCGCGGCGGGTGCGCTCGTACCGGCCTGCGCCTTCATCTACGACTTCCCGGATGAGGTCGCCCTTGGCGCGACGACCGGCGTCGCTGCGGGCGGCGGCGACCCAGGAGGCGGCGACCAGGGCGGCGGCGACCAAGGCGGCGGCGGCTTCGGCGCCGGCGGTTGCGCCCTCGCCGTCCCCAGCCCCCAATCGGTCGCGTTCGCGCCGACCTCGGACACCGAGGGCACCTACATCGGCGGGGTGATTCGCCACGAAGGCCAGGTCTTCGTGCACGGCAACTTCGGCGGAAATCTCCTCGGGTACCCCGGCCAGTTTCCGCCGAACGCAACGCTCGTCAGCTACATGGCGCGGATCGACGACGGCGCGCCCGACGCCGAGATCCTCGGCACGGTGACGACGTGTGAGCCTACCCAGGGCTTCCTCGCAACCTACCGCGCCGTCATGGTCGACGACTTCCCGGTCGGCGTCGGCTCGATCCCGTCGCGGACGACGTCGGGCACGCCGACAGAGGTGCACTTCGACGTCGCCGGCACCGGCTTTCCCTGCGGCCAGGGCGGCGGCTTTCTTCTCGAGGACGACGACGTCGCGATGAACGCGCACACCCCGTACATCGCCCAGTTCCGCGGGATCGAAGCCCCCGACGTCCGGACGAGCACCGGCGTGCACGCGGTGCTGCTCGACGCGGCGTGGTCCGGCGGCGACGTGGTCGCGATGGGCATCGGCTACGGCCAGGCGTGGGGTGCCGACTTCTCCAACGAGCAGCTCTATCGGTACCACCTCGTTCGCTTCGCCGCCGACATCCAGCTCACCCAAGGCGACTCGGTGCCGATCGACGCGTGGGCCGACGCCTCGCTGTTTTCGCAGGGCGGCGTCGAAGCTTCGGCGAGCGTGACCGTCGACGACGAAAACACCGCCTGGGCGACGGGCGCCGATTGCATGCCGGGCGCCGATTCCTGCGAGAGCTCGAGCTCCTTCTTCCTCACCCGCTGGGGACCGACAGACCAAGCCGCCACGCAGGCGATCGCCGGCTCCGATCCCAACCGGACGTCGTTCGGGAGCGCGATCGAGTACGCGAATGACAAACTCGTCATTGCTGGCGCGTACTCGAACACCCTGTCGGGCACGCCCCTCCTCGCCGCCACCGCCGACATGGATCCGTTCGTGATCGCCGTCTCGCGCGACGACCCCAAGGTCACGCTCTGGGCCTGGCCCGCCGCCGGCTCCGCGCTCGATCGCGGCCTCTACGAGGCGGTCGTCGACATCGCCGTCGTCGCCACGCCCGGCTGCGGGACCGAGGGCGCGGTCTACGTCGCGGGCTGCATCGTCGGTCCGGGAGCCGCGACGCGCACCTGCCTGCGCCCGTATCTCGACGCCGACAAACGAGCCTTCGTCGCCAGGCTCGATCTGTCGACCGGCGCCGAAGATTTCCTCCAGGTCTACGAGCCGCAGGACACCATGACGGGTCTCTTGGTGCCGACCGCGATCGACGCCGACGCCACCGGCGCTTGGGTCGCGTTCAACCTCCAGGGCAACGCCGACGTCCCCGGCCTCGGTGTCGTCGCAGGCGGCCAGGGCACCGTGCAGGGCAAGCTGATTCGATTTTCTCCCTGAGGCGCTCACGGGTTCGGCAACACCAAGGGGATCCCGACGCCGCCGTAGAGCGCCTTCATGGCGAATCGACCTCCGTCAATCAGGCCGAACGATCGCGTTCCCCGCTCAGCCCATGCGAACGAGCAACGCGACGAGCAACGCGGTGGCCACCGCGACAGAGCCGATCGCAGCGTTGCGCGACGCCTTCGACTGGGTCGGGAGCCCAGCTTCTTCGAAGCGCAGCTGCTCTTCGGACGTATTCCAAACCGCGATGCGTACCGTCATCCAGACGAGCGCTGCCGCCCCGTAGACGACAAACACGAGGTTGCCGCTACCGTTGAGGTCCCAGTGCTCGCGCCCGGCGTAGATCACGCTGCAGAAGAACGCGCAGAGCAGCCCCACTACCGCCACCAACCCACCGAGCACCAAGCCCAGCGTGCGTAGGCCCGACGTCGAGGGCACCGTCAGCGAGGCGAGCATCACGAGCGCCTCGACAACGATCAGAACCAGCATGGCCAGCGAGCCGAGCTCGAGCATCTGCCGATCCAGATCCGAGCAGCCCGCGAGAGCGAGCGCCCCGCACATCAGCACCGCGACACCACGGCGCGTCGACAGGTCGAGGCCTTTCATGGCTCGCGTCAGTTCGCTCCGCGTTCGGGCGCGGCCACCGTCCGTGGGTCGCCCTTGGTCGCGCGATGGTCGGCTTGCGCTTCCAAAAACCCGTCGAGCTTGCCGGAGAGGACGCGCCGCGTGTCGCCTTCGGCGTGCCCGGTGACGCGATCGCGCACGCCGTGCGAGTGCCAGAGGTCGTAGCTGCGGATCGGCGAGACGTCGTCGAGACGGACGAGCTGCTTCGGCTGCTCCCCGGGGGCCAGCACCTCGACGCGCGCGAGGAACGCTTCGCCGCGGCGCTGGCTCTTGTCGGCCGGCGCGGTGATGAGCCGGTGGCCGCCCGCTTCGCCGCGCAGGTAGCCGTGCGCGTAGGCACCGGTCACGTGCACGTGGCAGAGGCCGTCCTCTGCGAGGTCGAGCTCGACGTCGTACCCGCGCTCGCGCGCCCACGACGCGTACATGCGCGCGAGATCGACGGCCCACGCGGCCGCGCCCTCTTGCGCTCCTGCCGGGGTCACCACGACGTGGGCGTCGCCCTGGTCGCGCTCGTCGAAGTGCAGGATCTCGCGCTCGGCGCGGGTCAGCCGCCGCCTCAGGCGCGCGTAGGTATCGGTCAGCTCGCGCGCCACCGAGTCGTCGGCCTCGATGAACGACGCCTCGGCGAGCTCGCGGACCGCGTCGAGCTCACCGCGCAGGATTTCGAGACGTCGGATCTCGACCGAGAGCCGATGCCGCCGAACGAGCACGCCGCTGCGCCCGAACGCGTCCTCCCAGAACGCCGGAGACGCCTCGCGCGCCTCGAGCGAAGCGAGCTCTCGCCGCATCCCCGTAAGGTCCGCCACGCGCTCCAGGTTGACGAGGCTCTCGTAGAGCCCGCCGACGCCGGAACGCACGTCCGAGAGCGAAAGGCTCACCACCCCGCCCTCGCCGTCGCTCACGCGCGCCCGGCGCTCGAGGTTGTCGAGCCGGCGCGATGCCTCGGTCGGCTCGAACGTCAGCGAAACGTCGTTCCCCGCGCGAGCGACCCGAAGCAGCTGGAACCTGCGCTCGCCTCCGCCGAGCAGGGCGCGTGCGAGCGGCACCACCAAGAGCTCTTCGATCGCGCGCTT
>JBGTSH010000473.1:0-6327 GCA_041940405.1 Polyangiaceae bacterium | reverse complement strand
ACGCGAACAGCAGGCTGCCGACGAGGAAGTACACCCAGCTCTTCGGCTTGGCCTTCGGCCTCTCGGGCTCGACCTCGGGGAAGTGGGCGCCGGGGAACTCCTCTTCGGGGGCGGCGGCGGGATCGAGATCCGGCTGCGTAGCGCGCACCGGCTCCGAGGGCAGGTCCGGCTCGGTCTTGCGCACCGGTTCTTCGGACGGCCCATCCGCGGACGGCCCATCCGCGGACGGCCCATCCGCGGGCGGCAGATCCGGTTCGGTCTTGCGTACGCCTTCTTCGGGCTCCGACATGCTGGCGCGCAGTATCCCTTATTCGTTATCGAAATCGACACCGACCTTCCGGGAAGCAGGATCACGCGTCGTTTGCGAGCCAACGCCGGGCACCGGAGCCGATGCGCGCGACGTGCAAAAGGGCCTTCTGGGGCCGATGTAGTCGCTCCGTTGCAGGTGCACTTGGTGATCCCACCGTGCACAGCTCGATGCCGTAGGTGAACGAATACGGGTTGCCTACCTATTGGCGCGCCCATTGCTGAGCTTCGAGCCATGGCCGAAGAAAACCTCACGCTCAGCGAAGCCGAGTCAGCGCAATCGATCGATCCGGCGTCTGCGCTCGCGCGCAGGCAGGAGGTGATGCGCCGCGTGGAGTGCACCATCGCGTCCGGCGATCACGTGGACGTCCGGCGCTTCGAGGTCGTCGACACGATCTCCACGTTGTTCGAAATCAAGCTCCGGGTCGTCAGCGACAACCCCGACATCGCGTTCGATGCCGTCATCGGTCAACCGATGCGCTTCTGGATGAATGCAGGGAACGTCCGATCGTGGTCGGGCGTCTGCGCCCACGCCGAGCAGGTGAAGGTCGAAGAGTCGTACCTGAGCACGTACGAGCTGACCTTGGTGCCGACGCTGTGGCTCACGACGCAGCGCCGGAACTTCCGCATGTTCCAGCTGATGTCCGAGATCGAGATCGTCGAGCAGATCCTGGGCGAGTGGGACATCAAGCCCGTCAAGCGCCTGCTCGAAGGCTACAAGAAGCGCAAGTATCGGGTGCAGTACGGTGAGACCGACTACGCGTTCATGTGCCGCATGCTCGAGGACGCGGGAGTGAGCTTCTACTTCGTCCAGGACGGCGAGGAGATGCAGCTCGTCCTCGACGACAACCCCCAGGCGAGCAAGGAGCGCCCGGCCATCAAGTTCATCGAGCGGCCGAACGCGTCCGAGCGCGAGTACGTGACCGACGTCCAAGTCGCGCGAAAGGTGCGGCCGGGCAAATACACCATGCGGGATCACGACTACCGCCGGCACGCCAGCTTCCAGCTCGTGAACACCGCCACAGCCATGCACACCGCCGACGACGCAGGGGTCGAGGAACGCCTCGAGCGCTACCACTATGTTCCCGGCGCCATGCTGTTCGAGGCCGAGAGTGGCGGCGACACGCCGACGGCCGACGATCGCGGCGCGTTCCGCGCGGATCAGGAAGAGGGCGCGAAGCTCGCGCAGCGCCGGCTCGAGTCGCAGCGCGCGAACGCTCGCGAAGTGAAGTTCAGGACGAACACGATCGACCTAGCTCCCGGCACGACGCTCTCGTTCCTGGATCATCCCAAGTCCGATCTCGCCGCGGACAAGCGCCTGATCGTCCTCGAGTGCCGCTTCTCGGGCGACCAGCCGGGCAACTGGGCGCACCACGTCCGGGCGGTGAGTGCAAATGCGCGGTTCACCCCGCCGCTCGCCACGCCCAAGCCGCGCGTGGCCGGCGTCGAGAGCGCGACGGTGGTGGGGCCGGCGGGTGAAGAGATTCACACCGACGAGTTCGGACGGGTGCGTGTGCACTTCCACTGGGATCGCGAGAGCCGCATGGACGAGAACTCCTCGTGCTGGATCCACGTCAGCCAACCGTGGTCCGGCGCAGGCTTCGGCGGAACCAACCTGCCGCGCATCGGGCAAGAGGTCATCGTCGACTTCCTCGGCGGCGATCCTGACAGGCCCATCATCGTCGGCCGCGTCTACACCAACCTGCAGAAGACGCCTTACGGGCTGCCCGCGAACAAGACGCAGAGCGGGTGGAAGAGCTACTCGAGCCCGGCGACCGGCGGCTACAACGAGATCAAGTTCGAGGACGCAGCAGGCCAGGAGCTCGTCTACATGCAAGCCGAAAAGGACATGCAGAAGCTCGTGAAGAACAACGAGACGACGCTGATCGGCAACGACCGCCAGAGCCAGATCGTGGGTCAAGAGGCGCAGCAGATCGGCAAGGACTTCCTCAAGCAGGTCATGCAGAACGCGGTCGAGTCGGTCGGCCAGATGAAGCACACGCAGGTCGGACAGCGGGTCTCCATCGTGTGCGGCAAGTCGAGCCTCATCATGGACGCCGAGGGCAACATCATGCTGAAGGGCGTGAAGATCCTGATCGAGGGTGAGAAGCACATCCAGGGCCTCGCCGAGCGGATCGACTTCAACTAGCCGAAGGAGCGTTGCCATGGCCCTTCCTCCTCCCGAAATCCAGCTCAGGGACGTCCAGAACGAGACGCCACTCGAGCATCTGGTCTTCGACAAGATGGGTCGTGGCCGCGAGTACTTCGACGTGCTCTTGCTCAAGGGCACGTTCAAGCTCGCGCATCGAGCGAGCGCCGGGTTCGCAGACGAGCGTCAGCCGATCGTGCTCGGCGATGAGCTGTACGACCCGGACAACTCCGAACGCTCGGCGATCCGACAGGCGGGCGAGGTCGTTCTCACAAAACCGACCACCGACGTGATGGTGACCGGCCACGCGCGCGCTCCCGGCGGCGAGCCGGCGACCGACTGGCAGACGATGGTCGAGGTGATCGGCCACGAGCTCGAAGTCTCATGCGGCGCCCATGTGTTCGGTCCCGGCGTCTTTCGTCACGTCCTCGGCGAAGGCTGGATGCTCGATGGCCCGGCACCTGTGACCGAGGTCCCGATTCGGTACGACCTCGCGTTCGGCGGCGCGTACAAGCCGCGATCGTACGAAGACGAGCCGGAGCCGGGCTGGGTCGTTTGGGAGGACAATCCCTCCGGCGTGGGATTCCTCGACTTCGAGGACATGGACGAGGATCTCACCTACCCGGCCCCGCAGTGGCTCCCCGATGAGTCTTGGCTCGGCAAGCGAAACGCACCACTCGCAGGCTATGGGCCGATCCCCAGGCCGTGGTCGCCGCGGCTCAAGTACGCGGGCACCTACGACGAAGAATGGTTGAAGAAGGCGAAGAAGGCGATCGATCGGGGCATGTCCCCCGACTACGCGCGCGACTTCGACACGCGCTTCTTTCAGTGCGCTCACCCGGGTCTGATCATGCCGCGCTACCTCGTGGGCAACGAGCTCTTCAGGCTCACCGGCTTGATGCCGGGGGAAGAGCCGTTCGAGTTTCAGCTCCCGTGCATTTCGGTGGCGGCCACGCTCTCCGACGCCCGCGGAACCGAGGAGGTCCAGCCGCTGCCGCTGGACACCGTGACCATCGACACCGACTCCGGCACCGTCAGCATCTGCTGGCGGCTCAGCGTCTCGCAGCGGCGCAGGATCGGGCACGCCACCATCACCATGCAGGGGACACCATGAGCGGAAAACACATCGCCGATGCCGAAGCTCTCTGGCGCGTGATGAACATCTCCCCAGACTTTTGCATCGTCGGCGGGAAGGTCGTGCCGTTCGACATCTACCAAACCCTGAAGCCGGAGCGCGCCAACTACGCGTCCACCGTCTTCGCGCGCGGTGGCTGCAAAGTGCTGCACGTGGACAGCATCGTCCGCGGTGTGATCGGTAACGCCGGCTCGGGCATCTCGTCGGGCGTCTCGCAGGGCAGCGGACACACGCTCGTGGTGGAGGGTGCGCCCACTGTCTTCGTGCGCGGCAAGAAGTGCGCGCGTCACCTCGATCGCGTTTGCATGAACCGATCGGGTTGATTCCTTCGTTGCTCGTCCACCGCGTTCTCGAAATCCATTCCTTCGAGGTGTCCCATGTCACAAGTGATGCCTGGCGGCGGCACCCAGCTCCCGCCTCTGAGCTCCCAGCAGCTGCAGGACCTGATGAAGGGGCCGACGCTCCAGCCGGTGAAAGACATCCGCCCCGGGCAGTGCACGAAGGACGACCCGCAGGGCACGGCGTCGAACGGCACCGACGGGCGCATCTACACCCAATCGGTCCGTTCCTACGATCCCATCGAGGCGGAGAAACAGCGGATCGAGAACATGCGGAGCTCCTGGCCTCCGACGCTCAACATCCACAGCTGGAAGGCGAGCGGTTCATGGGGCCCGTTCAAAGCTGGCTACGACAGCACAAAGGGTCCGTCGGCCGGTCTCAAGGAGCCGAAGGACGATCCCACGAGCGCTGGGAAAAAGAAGCGGTGGGTCCCGGAAGGAAAGGCCGAGGTCTGCATCCAGAAGAACGGCCACACCAAGAAGGACGGATCCTGGTTCAACTACGAGTTCAAGGGTCTTGGCGTAACGCACAGCGCCGGCTTCCCGGATGGCGCCTGGTGCATCGGCGCCGACAGCGGCGCGCTCAAGCCCGACTTCAACACGTGGTGAACGCACGCTCGGAGCCGTCAGCGGCTCTTGAGCGCGGCGACGACCATGATCGCGGGGATCTCGAGGCGGATCGCGAGCGTCGCGCCGAGGGGCTCGAGCTTGAGGGTCTTGAGGAGGGCGCTCGCGCCCGAGGGGTCCGCCTCGTCGCGGAACGCGGACAAGAACCTGCCCAGCCTCTCGACGGCGCCCTCGCTCTTGCCGATGACCTCGAGGCGCACGAGGAGCGACTCCGACTCGACGCTCACCATCCCGCGGATCCTCTGCACCTGCGACAAGAGGTGAGCGACGGAGGGGGCGCGGCGCTGCACGATCGTCGGCAGCCGGCGTGGCCGCATGTCGAAGCTCATCAGGCCCTCGGCGGCGGGCTTGCCGCGGTCGTCGTCGGCGCCATCGCGCACGACGCGGAGCACGGCGTCCGCTTCGGCCGGGCTGGCGAAGACGACGGCGCGTTCGTCGAGCACGACCACCACCTCTGTGCCGCGCCGTGACGTGGGCGTGATCTTGGTGAACACCTTCACCTTGTCGTTGGCGCTCGGGAGCGGAGAGAAGCGCCGCTCGTCGATGACGAACGACTTCATGTCGCCCTCGACGATGAGGACATGGTCGCCGGTGTCGATGTCCGCAGAACGCAGGCCGAGCGTCGCCGAGCGGCCCTTGGCCAGGGCGTCGATCGCGAGCGCGTCGGCCCGTAGCTCTTCGGTGAGGAGCTTCTCGGGATCGGGACCGAGGACCTCTTTCAGGCGGGTGAGATCGACGCGCACGACGACGTCGAGGTCTTCGGGGAGGACTTCGTTCGGCTCGAGCCGCCTCGAGACTTGGGCCTTGGGCGCGTCGGGAGCGTGAACGCCTCCCGCGGGGACCTCCTTGCCGCAACCGACGAGGAGTGCCGCGGCGAGGAGGAGTGCGCTCCGCCGAGTCAGGAAGACCCCGCGCGCGCCCCCTCGAGGAGCTCGTCGAGCTTGGCCTGCGCTGCGGCCACCTGCTCGGCCATGCGCTCGACGACCTGATCGATGGTGCGATCGCTCGAGTCGACGAGGATCGCGTCAGTGGCCTGCTTGAGCGGCGCGACGGGTCGATCGGTGTCGGCGCGGTCGCGCTTCATCACGTCATCGAGCGTCTCCTGGAACGACGGAGCTGCGCCCTTCTGAACGAGCTCTGCGTGACGGCGCGTTGCGCGCTCCTGCGGCGTCGCGGTGAGGAAGAACTTCGCCTCGGCGTCCGGGAAGACGACGGTCCCGATGTCCCGGCCCTCGAGGATCACGCCGCCCGCTTCACCCGCTTGGCGCTGCATCGCGAGGAGCGCCTGGCGCACGGCCGGGATCGCGGACACCCGGCTGGCTCCGAGGCTCATCTCGGGCGTGCGAATGAGGCCTGACACGTCCTCGCCTTCGAGGAGGACGCGTACGCCGAGGGCCGAGTCCGCCTCGAGCCGGATGCTGCGACTGTCGGCCAGGCGCTGCGCGAGCGCACCGACCGCGGGCTCATCGCCGAAGGCGAGCCCGGCCCGCGAGGCGGCGAGCGCGACGCACCGATAGAGCGCGCCTGTGTCGACGAGGACGAACCCGAGACGATCGGCGAGCCGTCGCGCGACCGTGCTCTTGCCGGCGCCGGCAGGACCGTCGATGGCCACGAGGACGCGGGTCCTCTTCGTCATGGGCCACGAACTAGCACGATCACGCGTCCGACGCGACGACCCGCACGTCGGCGCCGAGCGCGCGCAGCGTCCCGGCAAACCGCGGGAAGCTCGTGGCGATCGCATCGACCCCGGTGATGCGCGATTCGCCATCGGC
>JBGTSH010000472.1:0-6346 GCA_041940405.1 Polyangiaceae bacterium | reverse complement strand
GCAGCGAAGGGCTGAGCGAGGACGAGCTCAAGGAGAGCAAGAAGCGCTGCGAGACGGCGAAGAAGGAAGCGCAGCTCGCCGCCGCCGAGATGCACGGCGGCCTCTTCGTGCAGTCCGACTGCCGCATCGCCCCCGGCGACAGCGGCGGTCCGGTCATCGACGACAAGGCGCAGCTCGTGGGCTTGAACCAGAGCGTCACCACCGACCGCAGCACCGCGGGCGGCACCTCGTACCACGTTCACGTGGCCGAGCTCCGCGAGTTCATCAAGAACCCGCCCGCCGATCCGCTCTTCCACACCCCCGATCCCTGGTGCGACGGCGGCACCGAGACCGTGCTCGAGGATATCGACATGGATGGCGCCGCCGACGCGCTCATCGCAAAGACAGGCGACTACGGCTTCTGGGGCAACCGGCGCTTTGCGCTCCTGATGGACCTCGATGGGCAGCAGCTGCCGGCGGGCGGCTCGAAGTCGGAGATGCCGTACGACGCCGAGGCCGCCTACCTCACGGTGCCGCAGGGCACCTTCGCTTGGTACGACTCGGACAACGACGGTCGCTTCGACGTCCTCATTTCCGATTCGTCGGAGAGCGGCAAGCGCGCGGCCTTCGACATCGCCGCCGACGGCAAGCTCACCGAGCGCAAGGATAGCGCTCCGTACTTCTTCGACTCGAAGTTCATCCCCAAGGACGACAAGATGAAGGCGAGCCTTGGCCGGTGGGCGCTCGCGATGAATCCGTGGCTGGCGAGCCCGTCCTTGGTCGCCGACGCCAAGCGCCTCGTCGACGTCCCGGATCCTGTCGCGGGCCTCTCCCCGAAGGGGACGCTCGCCGACCTCGACGGCAACGGCCGGCCCGATGCGTACCATTTCCAATCCATGTTCGCGCAGGGCATGGCGCTCGACGTCGACGGTGACTCCCTCGGCGGACTCGCCGTCAGGGACGATCCCGCGGATCTGGTGACTGCACGCAAGCTCGACCCCGAGCTGTCCCTCATCATCGAGAGCGGCAGCACCTGGATCGTGTACGACCGCGACAACGACAAGACCGCGGACCTCGCAATGGTCGCCGACACGCGGAGCACCGACCGGATCGCCAAGTCGGCCTTTGTCCGCGCCAGCGCCAAGGACGCGTGGAAGCCCGCCCCCGAGTTCGTAGGTGCGCGCTCGGTTCGCGCAGGGCTCTTGAACGTGCCGGACGACGCCCGGCTCGTGAAGACCGCTTTGCCGTTCGCTTCTCGCAAAGAAGGTCTCAGTGTCTTCCCCCGCGCCTTGTCGAGAAAGGGTAGCTACGACTTTGCGAAGGGCGCGAAGGCGATCTTCCCCAACAAGCAGGTCTTGCTGGGCCAGAAGCAGGGCTACTCGATCTGGGTCTTCGACGCGGACAACAACACCAAGACGGGCACCGCCAAAGCCAACGCGCTGATCCAAGAGAAGAAGTTCGATGCCGAGGTCGCCTCGATCCGCGATCTCAACGCGAACCTCATCTGGGTCTACTACGACACCGATCACAACGGCACCTTCGACCTCGTGCTCTACAGCAGCACCCCCGAGCGCGGCACGGCAGAGAAGGCGTTCCGCATCGAGGGCGACAAGGTTCGCCTCGACTCCGAGCTCGCGGGCAGCAAGCTCTATCGCTCGTCGAGCGTCCTCAAAGACAAGGTCGCCGCGGCGGGGTTCAAGAAGCTGGCGACCGAGTTCTTGCCGGAGTACTCGATCGCTGACTAGGCGGTGCCGGTGGGGGACGATTCGAAAGGGGGGGAGGGCCCGCGTGCGGGCGTCGACGAGCTGCTTGCGCCGCTTCGAACGGTGTTCGCGCGGCTCCTCGGCGCGCGCGCGTTTCGCCCGACGGACATCCAAGCTGCCATCGCGCAGCTGACGGAGACGTGCTCCGAGGCGCTCCGCGTGGAGCGCGCCAGCGTTTGGCGCTTCTGTCCGGATCGCACGGCGCTCGTGTGCCTCGATCTCTTCGAGCGCGGCGCGCGGCGGCATTCCTCAGGGAAGGTGTTGCTCCGAGCCGACAGCCCGACCTACTTTCGTGCGTTGGAGAAGGAGCGCACGATCGCGGCGGAAGACGCGGCCGCCGATCCACGCACGGCGGAGTTTCGGGACGGCTACCTCCTACCGTTCGGAATCACCTCCATGCTCGACGCGCCGATCTGGCTCGCAGGGGAGCTCGTCGGCGTCCTCTGTCACGAGCAAGTCGGCGAGCCACGTGCGTGGACGCCTTCGGAGCAGTTGATAAGCGGCACCTTCGCCGACTTCGTCGCGATGATCCTCGGCGTGGGCGAGCGCGCCAGTCACGACGAGGCGATGCATGCGCGCCAGCTCGAGCTTCGCGGCTTGGTCGACGAGCGGACGCGCGAGCTGAGCCGCGAGCAGCGGCTGCTGGACACGGTCCTCGCCTGTACGCCGTTCGGGTTGGCGTTCTTCGACGCCGAGGCCCGCTACGTTCGAGTCAACGACTGGCTGGCTCGTCTGAACGGCGTTCCCATTGCCGCGACCGTCGGTCGCCGGCCTACCGAAGTGCTGGGACACCGCAAGATCGCCGAGGTGTCGGAGGCGGAGATCTGCAAGGTGCTTGCGACGAAGCTCCCCACCGATCCGGTGGAAACGCTCATCGAGCTGGACGGGGTGGAACGAGCGTTCTTGACCACGTTCTTTCCCGTCGTCGATGCGGACAGCGTGATCAACGTCGGGTGCTGCGTGGTCGACATCAGCGCCCAACGGCGCGGCGAGCGCGAGCGCGCCGAGCTGTTCGAGCGCGAGCATCTGGCCCTTCGTGAGGCAGAGCGAGCGAACCGTGCCAAGGACGAGTTTCTCGCCATGCTCAGCCACGAGCTGCGCAATCCGCTCGCCCCGATCGTCACCGCGCTCCATCTGATGGGGTCGCTCGGGAACGTGGCGCAGCGCGAGCGCACGATCATGAAGCGGCAGGTCGGGCACCTGGTCCGGCTCGTCGACGACCTCTTGGACGTCTCGCGTATCACCGGGGGAAAGCTGGAGCTGAGGCGCCGGCCGCTCGAGATCGCGACCGTGATCGAGAAGGGGCTCGAGACTGCGAGCCCGCTCCTCGAGAAGCACGGCCATCAGATCGAGGTGGACGTTGCCGTGACGGGGCTTCAGGTCGACGGCGACGTGGACCGCTTGGCTCAAGTCCTCTCGAACCTGCTCGTCAATGCGGCGAAGTACACCCCTGCCAAGGGTCGGCTGCTCGTCTCGGCTCGCGATGAAGAAGACGAGGTTGTCATCTCGGTGCGCGACAACGGCATGGGCATCACGCCGGAGCTGCTCGAACGCCTCTTCGACGTGTTCGTGCAAGGGGAGCGCGGTATCGATCGCTCCGAGGGAGGTTTGGGGCTGGGCCTGGCCATCGTTCGCGGGATCGTCCAGGCGCACGGCGGGCGGGTCTGGGTAAGGAGCGACGGTAGAGGTCGAGGAAGCGAGTTCTTCGTTGCTTTGCCACGCCTCCGGCGGGCCGATGTGGGCGTCTCCGCCGACGCTTCCGCTGCGGGACACAAAGCATGGGCAAAGCGCATCCTGGTCATCGACGACGAGGAGGATGCAGCGACGACGCTGTCGGAGCTTCTCACCTTGCTCGGCCACCAAACCGACGCGGCTCTCGACGGGCCGAGCGCGCTCGCGCGCGCGGCGGAGCTCAGCCCCGATGCGGCCCTGGTCGACATCGGGTTGCCGGTCATGGATGGTTTCGAGCTGGCCCGCCGCCTGCGCGCCCTACCGGGCCTCGAACGCATCGAGCTCGTGGCCATTACCGGCTACAGCCGCACCGACGATTCCGCGCGTTACCAAGAGGCAGGGTTTCGTTGCCAGCTCCTCAAGCCCATCGCGATGCAGCACGTCCAGCGGGTGCTCGTCGATCTCTTCGGGCCCATGACCGACGCGAGCGCGGATGGCGAGGCGACGGCCGAGGAGTAAGCTTCGACGAGCCGAACGTGACGACCGCCATCGAGACCCTCTACCGCAGGCCCCTTCCGGACGACTTGGTCGCCTTCGCGTCACCGGCGGGGCGGTCGCTCTTTGCCGAGGCGCTCCGAGCCGGCGGGCTCGAGGGGTACTTCGCGCTCGCCGAGCAGTTTCACACGCAGGCCGATCCTGCGTTCTGCGGTCTCGGCACGCTGGTCGTTGCGCTGAACGCCCTCGGCATCGATCCCGGACGCATGTGGAAGGGTCCGTGGCGGTGGTACACCGAGGAGCTCCTCGACTGCTGCGTGCCGCTCGACACGGTTCGGGCCCGAGGCCTCACGCTCGATGAGGTCGCTTGCCTCGCGCGCTGCAACGGCGCCAGCGCGGAGCTCCATCGAGCAGAAGAGGGGCGAGACGTGCTCGCCTCCGCGATCGCTGCGGCCGCGGGGGGCGACGGATCCGTGGTGGTCGCGAGCTACGATCGCAGCGCGCTCGGCCAAACCGGGAGCGGTCACTTCTCTCCGATCGGCGGCTGGCATGCAGGCCAAGCGCTGGCGCTCCTGCTCGATGTGGCGCGCTTCAAGTACCCGCCACATTGGGTCCCGCTGGATCGGCTTCACGCGGCGATGCGCGGCGTCGATCCGGAAACCGGGCGAAGCCGCGGTTGGATCGTCCTCCGTCGCGGCCGGTCGGTGGCCGCGCTCTGGACCTTGCGGCGCTCCGAGGTCGACGCGGGCGAGCTGCTGGGTCGGCTCGAGGGCGCGTTGCTCTCTGCGTCACCCATCGACGCGGTCGCCGAGCTCATCGCCTCCACCGGCATGGTCCTCGAAGCGCGCAACGCTGCGAGCGCCGAGCACCTGGAGCTCGCGGAGCGTCTTCGCACCGAGCTCCGCGAGACGTCGGCGTATGCCGCGTTTGCGAAAGCGCCTCCTGAGGCCGCAGAGCTCGGCGCGCTCGTCTTGCTCGTCGGGGCCGCACACATGAAGGAGCGCCTCTCGCCCGAGCTCCGAGCCCTCATGGATCCTACGAAGCTCCCGCTGGCGATCGCCGCCGAGATCGCGCACATCGTCCAGCAGCTGGATGCGCTCGCCGGCGTGCCCGGACGGTCTTGCGCGAGCTGCCCCTGAGACGGCGTCAGCTCTCCTCTTCCGTCTCTTCGGTCTCTGCTTCTTCTGCTTCACAGGTCACGTCGAGCTCGAACGTGTCGGACAGCGTGC
The DNA here is from genome assembly GCA_041940405.1 of Polyangiaceae bacterium. Classification (GTDB taxonomy): domain Bacteria; phylum Myxococcota_A; class Polyangia; order Polyangiales; family Polyangiaceae; genus Xiheicaenibacterium. The sequence goes on along the minus strand of JBGTSH010000472.1, from coordinate 1,209 downwards.
CGCGTTCATCCGACTCGACGAGCAGCAGGCGGGTCTCTCCGGCGCCCGCGCACTCGAAGGTGAAGACCACCGTCGCGTCCTCTCCCTCTTCGGCGCCTTCCTCGACCGTGCTCTCGACGCTCTTCACGACGCTCTCTTTGACCGACTCGATCTTCCACGCATGACCCGCTTCCGAGTCCACCGTGAGGTGCACCTCGAACTGCTCGCCCACGTCGAACGTGACGGAGCGTCCGTCGTTTTGCTCTTCGAAGATGTTCGAGTCGCCGCACCCTGACAGCGCGAACAGACAGCCGGCGACGAGCGGGATGGAGCGAAAGACCCTGCGGGAAAGCGACATGGGCGCGAGTCTACATCAACGCCTTCGCGCGCTGATCCCGAGATCAGCGCCGGGCGCCGCGCCGGATCCCTGGGTTAGGGTCTGCTCTCCTATCAAAGTTGACCCGTTCGGTGATCGCGGTTCGAATGGCTGGGCACAGCACGCAGCCGCATGAAGGTCATCGAGCTTCCGAGCAAGGTCGTCCATCCGGATACCGGAGCGGCCGTGCGTCGCGTCGAGGTCGAGCCCGCGCGGGCGCGCGTCCTCGGCAGCGAACGGCTCAAGCCGCCCGTCGACGATGTCGACATCGCGTACATCAGCCTCGCGACGTGCGCGTCGCGGCTGAAGCACCTGCTCGACGTCGACGCACCCGAGAGCATCCTCGAGAACGAACGCATCCTCGTGCAGGAAGCGTTTCGGGCGCTCGTCGCGTGCAAGAAGGGTCGCTCGGGGGAGCTCTGGCTTCCGTACAAGGATCTCATCCCGAAGCCACCGGGACCGGAGTGCCAAAAGCCCGTCTCGTATTTCACGCACAAGCACGCTCCGCCGACGCGTGCGTGCGACTGCTTTCCGCTTCGAAGCGGACTGCTCGTCATGTTCCCGTTCGCGAGCGTGGTCCTCGCGCCGAGCGGCGACATCCGCGACATTTTTCCGACCTCCGGCTTGCGGCCGGTGGGTGACACCGAGGCGGCGATCCTCTTCGTGGCCGGCGGTGGGCCCGCGTCGGCGTCGGGCTACTTCGAGCCGCGGCCCGTCGTCCGCGATCTCAAGAAGCGCAGTTGGATCGAGGGCAAGCGGCCCGCCGACCTCCCGCGCTACGTCGCGGGCACGATCGCCGACGTGAAATGGGCGATCGTGGCGGATCTCGAGGGGAGCATGGCGTATCGCCTCTC
>JBGTSH010000471.1:0-6369 GCA_041940405.1 Polyangiaceae bacterium | reverse complement strand
GAGGAACTCGTCCTTGATGCGGTTGGCCTCTTCGGCCCGCAGGGCCGCCGACTGCGCGTCGGCGTAGAGGCGCGCTTGGGCGACCGCGATCGCCGCGCGGCGGGCCAGCTCTTCGGCGAGCCTCACGTCATCGTCGCTGTGCCGCCGGCCCGACTTGTCGAACGCGAGCGTCAGCGAGCCGAAGACCTCGCCACGCGCTTGGAGCGGAACGGTGATGGCCGAGCCGAGCAGGCGCGCGGGCCGGACCTCGTGATCGTCGTTGGTGGCAGTCACGCGGCGTAGGCCGCCGGGCTCCGAGATCTCGAAGTACGCGAAGTCGCCGAGCGTCGGGACGACGAGCGCGATGACGCGCTGGAGGATCTCCTCGTAGTCGAACGTGCCGGAGAACGCCTCGCCGGCGCGCGCCAAGAGCTCGAGCCGCTCGCGCGCAGTCCGTTCGGCGACGTACAGGCGCGCATTCTCCACCGCGGCGCCCGCTCGTCTTCCGAGCTCCTCGGCGAGCGCGATGTCGAGCCGATCGTAGCGGCGTCCGGACTCACTGGAGATGAGCGTGATCGTCCCCCACACGCGCTCGCGGATGCGGATTGGCGCGATGACGGCGGAGCGCATGCCGAGCTCTCTCAGTGCCGAGAGGTGCTCGTCGTCGCGCGCCATGCGCGAGAGGAGCTCGTCGGGGATCGTCTCGAAGAGCTCGGCGCGGCCGGTACGGATGACGTTCCAGATCCCGCGGCGCTGCGTGGGGTTGGGCGGATACCTGTCCTGAAGGTCGCGAGCTTGCGGTAGCCGCCGGGGATCCGCGTGGGCGACCGCGACCGTCTCGAGCTCGGGGCCCTGAAGCAGATGAATCGCGCACCAGTCCGCGAGGCCCGGCACGAGGAGCGTCGCGAGGGTCGAGAGCATGCTCCGATAGTCGAGCGACGCGGAGAGCGCGGCGGTGGCCTGCGCGAAGATCCGCTCCTGCTCCTCGCGTCGCCGGTCGGCGGTCACGTCGTGCAGGATGTTGACCGCGAGATCGGTCTCTCCATCGGGGCCGAGGACCCGCGTCGATCGAACTTGGGACCACCAGCTGCGGCCGGTGGCCCGTTCACGGACCTGCATGAGCGCGCTCGCCGTGACGGCGCCTTCGAGCACCCGTCGGCCGGGCAGCTGCGCGAGGTCGAACGGGTTGCCTTGCTCGTCGCGCACCTCGAACTTGTCCGCGACCTCGGCGGCGTCGGCTCGAAGGAGCGCGTGCACGGTCGGATACCCGCACGCGATCGCCGCCGTCGTGTTGGCGAAGATGAGCGCTCCGGTCCGATCCTGTACGGTGATGCCGTCCGCGACGCCTTCGAGGATCACCTCGAGCCGCCGGCTGAGCTCGCGCTGCCGCGCCTCGCTCTCGCGGATCTGGACCTGTGCCTCTTCCGCTGCAGCGCGCCTGGCTTGCTCCATCAGGAGCTGGCGGTCGCGCTCCTCGGCTTCGCGCCGCGCCGTCAGATCGCGGGTCACCTTGACGAAGCCGGTGATCGCGCCTTGCTCGTCGCGAAGCGCCGTGATGATCACGTTGGCCCAGAAGCGCGTGCCGTCCTTGCGGACCCGCCAGCGTTCGTCCTCGAATCGGCCCTCGCGACGGACCGTCTCGAGCGCGCGTTTCGGCTTTCCGGCGGCGCGATCTTCGGGCGTATAGAACAGCGAGAAATGTCGGCCGACGATCTCGGCTGCCTCGTAGCCTTTGATCTTCTTTGCGCCCTCGTTCCACGTGGCCACTCGGCCTGCAGAATCGAGCATGAAGATCGCATAGTCGGTCGCGGCGTCGACCAGGTGGTGGAAGCGCTCTTCGGATCGGCGGAGCTCTTCTTCAGCTGTCTTTCGCTCCGTCAGATCGCGGGTGATCTGCGCGAACCCGACGAGCGAGCCGTCCGTGTCGCGAAGCGCGGTGACGACGACGTTCGCCCAGAACCGCGTCCCGTCCTTTCGAATCCTCCACCCTTCGTCCTCGACGCGGCCGTCGCGCTCGGCGAGCGCGAGCTGGTTTTCGGGCTTGTGCGCCAAACAGTCTTCGGCCGGAGAGAACGCGGAGAAGTGACGCCCGATGATCTCGCTCGCCTCGTAGCCCTTGAGCTTCTCTGCGCCCGCGTTCCATGTAGCGACCCGTCCTTGAGGGTCGAGCATGCAGATCGCGTAGTCTTCGACCGTCTCGACCAAGAGGCGATAGTCGTCGGACGCGATGGGGGAGCCGGGCTGGCGGGTCACGACGGGCATCGCCGAACGGTTGTCGGCCCTCCTTCGTTTCTGCCCCTAAAGCGGGACTACCGCAACCCCGTTCGCGCAGAGCGAACTGCCTAAATTCGCGGCGTTCTGCCACGTTGTTCCCGTGCTGTGGCGAAATGGCGGCGAGCGCGATCTTCGCGGCGCTGCGCGTCAAGCAGAGGCGCGTAGAGAAGCAGGCGCGCGCGAGTCGTTGCGGCTCTCCCAAGCGAGCGACGCCATGAGGCCCATCTCGTCGAGGCGCCGAACGATGACGCGCGTCACCGTCGCATAGAAGAGGTTCCGCGCGGCTCTTCCATCGCAGAGGCCCAAGCGGACGCCCTCGCGCGGCGGACGCGAGCCCACCGGAAGGTGCGCGAGCTCGTGACGTTCGAGGTGTCGGAACGCGACCCGCAAGTAGAGCGACAGCCGCGCTCGTGCCGCGTCGTCCAATCGTGGCACCTCACGCTCGACGAAGCTCCATCCGAACCGCGCGTGACCGATCTCGTCGGCCCAGATGCGCGTGAGCAGATCTCGGAGCTCGCCATCGGGCATCTCGGCGCGCTCCGCGCCGATGAGCGCGACAGCCACCGTCTCCGAGAGGCATCCGACGCTGAGCACGTTGCGGATCGCGGCTTCGACCGCGCTCACGCCTTCGTGGCGCGGAAACGGCTCGGGGGCCGGCAGGACGGCGATCGCTTCGCCGCCGAGCGCCTCTACGACGGCGCCGCAGAGAACGCCGTGACGTTTTTCTTCGTCGCTGAATGTCTCGCACGCGACGACGTCGGCCAGCGGAGCGCCGGCCTCCTCGAGCTGCCTCGCGAGCGCGGCGAACACGCCGCTCGATGCCGTCTCGTTCGCCATGCGGCCGCGCCAGGTCTCGATCGCCGCGCTCTCGAGCCCGGGAAGCGAGGGGACTTCGGGGGCGAGGCGAGCGGCCTCGGCCCGAAGGTCGAGCCAGCGGGATTCGCCGGACACGGCATCGTCGAAGTCTTCGTGCGGCGGCGTGGGCGGTCCCCACGGCGTGCACGCCGGGTTCCCGTGGCGCAGCACGCAGCAGGCGCTCAGGACGTCGGCCGGAGCGTCGTGAACGAGCTGCGTCCCGGACCAGAGCGCCTCGTAGTTTTCGACGACGAGCTGCGCGCAGCAGCCCTGGATGTGGTCGTCGGCGTCGACGGGCAGCGCGCCGTCTACCATCTCGCTCGCGATCGAGCCGACACAGCACGCGAACGTCGCTTCGTCGTACGCCTCCCATCCGGCAGGCGGCGCGTCGCACTTCGTCGGGACATCGACGGTCCCGGTCGAAGAGCTCGCTCCAGAGCTCACCGTCGAGCCTGCCGAGGTGCCGCCGGTCGCCGACGTCGTGCTCGCCGACCCATCTTCGGCCTCGCTCTCGTCGGTCTCGACGTCTTCGTCGCGATCGACGAGGACGGACCCCGCGCAGCCCGCGGCGGTCGTGGCGAACGCGACCTTGGCGGCCGCACGCAGCGCGAAAAGAAAAGCCCCTTCTTTCATGTCCACGAGGCTACGGCCCTCGCGGCGTATCGACCATCGGTAGAATTGGAACGCGATTGTTCGCCGGCTCAGAACGTTGGGCCGGGCACGTCGGGGCCGATCTCGAGGCGATCGATGATGATGCCCTCCTCGGTCCCGAGGTACTCGAGCTGGAGGCGGAGGCGCGAAGTCCCTGCGGGCCGCTGGATCGTGAAGCTTCCGTCCATCGTGTCGAAGTTGCCGTTCGACGCCGGCGGGATGGTCTTGACCACGCTGAAGGCCCCTCCGTCGAACGAGGCGCGCACTTCGGCGCCCGCCGCGTCGGAGATCTCGTAGGGGAACGATACGCGGATGGTCTGGATGCCGCCGACGTAGATCTCCGGCGACTCGGCGGTGCCCGGCGGATCGTACCAAGTGTTGAGAGCGGAGCCGTTCGAGTCCCACTCGCCGAGCGTCCACCCCGCAGGATCGCTCCCGAACTCGTCGAAGTAGCGATACGGGCGGAAGTAGGCTTGGAACGACGCCTCGTCGCCGAGCCGGTCCGCCACGCCGATGACGAGGTGGGTCGACGGCGGCAAGATCGGCGTCCGGATCGACGCGACCTGACCCGAAGAGGAGAGCGTGGACACGCAGCCGAGCACGCTCATGCAGTCTCGTGCGACCCAGATCATGGGATCGAAGCCGTTGTTGTCGTTCAACGCCTGGATCAAGACGCCTTCGGGATGTGGCGACGTCTCGACTCGATAGACCCGCATCGCGCCGGTCGGATCGATCGAGCAGCTCTGGAAGGCGCCGATCCCGCCGTTGGTGCTTCCGTCCACCGTCGCGCCCGCGGTGAGGGGCGCGCCCGCCTGGCAGCTGCCGAGGCAGCTGTCGTCGCAGACAGTTCCGTTGTCACAAGGCTCGCCGCCCTCCGCCGTGCCGTTGGCGCACGTCGCTTCGAGCTGGCACGTCGGATCGCAGCCGTCACCGGCAGTGAGGTTTCCGTCTTCGCAGTCTTCGTTCGCGTCGATCGCGCCGTCGATCGTGCACCCGGTCGGCCCTGCTCCGCCGCCTCCACCGGTGGTGGTCGTGACCCCACCGCCGCCGGCTCCTCCGACACCCGGGCCGCGGCCGCCCCCTCCAAGGCCGCTCGTGGTCGACGTCGGCCCGGGGCCGGTCGACGTCGCTGTCGGTAACCCGGCGCCCGCACCGGTGCCGTCGTCGCGTCCGATCGCGTCGACGAAGCAAGCCGCAGCCGACAGCGCCAGGACCGAGGTAACGACCGCAGGTCGCGTCACAATCGTGATGCTATCCGGTTCGCGAGAAGCGGGTCGTTGAGACGACACCAGGGCTCTGCTACGCGCTCGGGAGGCCGCTCAGGCATAGGAGGATGTGGTGACGAAGGTGGTGGTGCTCGGCTGTGGCATGGTCGGAGCCGCGATCGCGACCGATCTCGTGGGGCAGGGGCTCTCGGTGACCGTCGCGGACGTCCGGCAGGACGCGCTCGACCGCGTGAAGAGCGTCGAGGGGCTCAAGACGGTCCGAGCGGATCTGGCCGACCCGTCTGCCCTCTCCAAGCTGATCGAGCCTTTCGACGTCGTGTGCGGGGCGCTCGCGAGCACCATCGGCTTCTCGACGCTGCGCACGGTGATCGAGGCAAAGAAGAGCTACTGCGACATCAGCTTCATGGAAGAGGACGCGCTCTCCCTCGATGCCCTCGCCAAGGCGAACGGCGTCACCGCCGTCGTCGATTGCGGCGTCGCGCCCGGGCTGGGCAACGTGTGCGCCGGCGCCATCGCGCACGAGCTCTCGCCATGCGAGCGCATCGACATCTTCGTCGGCGGTCTGCCCGAGATCCGAACGTGGCCGTTCTATTACAAGGCGCCCTATGCGCCGACCGACGTGTTCGAGATCTACACGCGGCCGGCTCGCGTGGTCGAGCACGGCAAGGTCGTCGTGAAAGAGGCTCTCAGCGAGCCGGAGCTCATCGATTTCGCGGGCGTCGGGACGCTCGAAGCGTTCAACACCGACGGCCTTCGCAGCCTCGTTACGACGCTCGACGTGCCCTTCATGCGCGAAAAGACGCTGCGCTACCCGGGTCACATCGAGCTCATGCGCGTGCTCAAGCACGCCGGCTTCTTCGCGAAGGAACCGATCTCGGTAAATGGCACGAAGGTCAGCCCGCTCGAGGTCGCCGAGGCGCTGCTCTTGCCGAAGTGGGCATACACCGAGCGAGAAGCTGACATTACCGTCATGCGGATCGTGGGTGAGGGGACCAAGAACGGTCGCCGCGTCCGTCGAACTTGGAACCTCCTCGACCGCTACGATCCGGTCACGCGCCTTCGCAGCATGTCCCGAACGACGGCGTTCCCGGCGAGCATCGTGACAGGGATGCTCGCGCGCGGTGAGCTCTCGCACCCCGGCGTCGTTCCACCGGAGCTCCTCGCGCCCAAGCCGGGGTTCTTCGGAATGCTCCTCGCCGAGCTCGACAAGCGCGGCGTTCGGATGTCGACGGACACCGAGGTCCTGGACGATTAGTTATGGCGCGTCTTCAAACCAGTCAGGTCCAAAACGATACCGGGCACGGGCACGGGCACGGGCACGGGCACGGGCACGGGCACGACTCGGGTGACGCGGGACGGGAAAGGGGTCGCGGGCTCGAGACCG
>JBGTSH010000470.1:0-6392 GCA_041940405.1 Polyangiaceae bacterium | reverse complement strand
GATCGACAGCTCGTCGTAGAGCGCGAGGACGACCGCACGCTTGTTGGGTGGAGGTCTACGCGATCGTGGGCGAGCACCGCATCCCGGTCCTCTTGGTCAGCGACCACAAGGCGAGCAAGCGCTACATCGCCACCAAGAAAGACGCGCCTGCCAAGCCGGCGGCCGGTCGGTCGCGCGGCAGGCCAATCAAGGCGTCGTAGGATGACGCACCTTCGGCCCTTCGGTTTCATCGCACCGCAGTGAGGAGAGAGCCGCTCGATCAGCAATTGCTGGCGCCGTCGCACGTCACGTAGCACGCGTCGCAAAAGATGCATTCGAGGAGCGCGAGGAGCGGATCGGCGCCGTTCGGGTTGGCGTCGACGCACGCCTGGACGCACGCATCATCGCCCTCCCGACAGGCGCTGACGCATTCGTCGAGCGCGATGCACTGCGGCTCGGCTTGGCAGTCCGCGTATTGGGTCATGCAGAGCGAGTCGAACGCGCACGTCTGGCAGTCCTGGCAGTCGGCTTCCATGTCGCACGCGCTCAACCCAGTCGTGCTCGTGGGCGTGGTGCTCGGAGCGACCCCGTAAGTGCTCATTGCCGAGCTGTAGGTCGTGCTTGGGCCAACGGCGTCTTCGCCGCCGGCACCGTCGCCGCCGGCACCCTCGCCGCCGCCGCCCTCCCCACCTGGGACGCTGCTGCACGCGCCGTTCGATGCGGCACCCGCCCCGAGACCCATCATGATGGCGACGAGCGCCGGCGAGATTCGGCCCTGCGTACGCTGCAGCGCGCGACTGCAGTGGGGACAAGCGGTGCTGCCACGCGAGACGTGGCACCCACAATGCGGACAGACCTCAAAAGAAGCTTTGGAGCGCATGGCACCTCGAGCGTAAGCACCTCAGCAGACCACGACGCCTCCGCCGAAACAACACGCCGCCCGCTCCCGCGCCCCCGCCGTGCGAGCGAAGCGAAGCACCGCCGCGCCCACGCCCGCTCTCCGGCGCCGGCGCGATCTGCGACGCGCTCCCTAGTTCTTGGCGACCTTGTTGCAGGCCGCGGGTAGCTTTGCGATCGAGCATGCCTGCTCGTAGGCCTTCGTCGCTTTCGCGGCGTCGCTCCTTCGCTCGTAGAACGAAGCGAGCCACAGGCAACCAACGCCCCTCACGTTTGCGTGCTGCGCGTTTGCGTTGGAGGCGTCGCACGCCATGACGAGGATCTTCTCGGCGGCGCCGAGGTCCTTCTTGACGTTCTTTCCCTCCTCGAGCTCTTTCGCGCCGGCTTCGCACGCGTTGACCCAGCCGGCCTTGCACTGCTTTTCATGAATCGCGATCGCCTTGAGGCCGTTCTTCGTCGTTCCCTCGCCCTTCAGGTACATCTTCGCGAGGAGGTTGCACCCGTCCGCATCGCCGAGGTCGCAGCTTCTGGTTGCGTAAACGAACCCCTTGGCCGCGTCACCGCGCTTGAGGTGCATGCCCCCGCTCACCGCGCACGACCAGGGCTCTCCGATGGCGCAGCCTTTCTCCATCCACGGGAGCGCATTCTGCTCGTCTTCCTCGACGACGACGCGGAACTGACAACCCGTGCCGAGGCCGTAGTTGCACGCTTTCTCGGTGTAGAGCTTCGCGTCGGCGCGGTTCTTCTCTCGCATCGCGTGCTCGGCGAGCGTCATGCACGCGGTCGCTTCCTTCTTCTCGCACCGCGGCCTGCACGCTTCGAGGTTGTTGCGGCTGCAAATGCCTGTCGCCTCCGGCGACACGCACGTCGCGCCGTTCCATTCTCGCCCTGGCGAACAGGAAACGGGCTTCTCTTTCCCCGGCCCGCCGCCAGGCGGTGCGCTCGCCACCGCCACCCCCTCCGCGGGGATTTTCAAGAGCTCGATCCGCACGAACGCGGTGCAGCCGGGGGGCGGCGCTGTGCCGTCCTCGCGCGCAGCTTCACACGCCGAAACGTCGCCGTCGGAGGTCATCGATTTGCGCGCGCTCTTGCTTGCGGCGTGCGCCTCGGCGCCGAACACGTCGGCGGCAGCCATGACCTCACCCTTGGAGCCGGTTTCGAGCTTGAAGGCACCGACCCATACCGAATTGACGACGTGGGTCCCGTTGGCGCAATCACCTTCGAGGTTATTGCGATCGACTGCGAGCATCCCCGCGCTCCGCTGGCCGACCGTCATCGTGGCCAGGTTCAGACGCCCTGAGCGCTCGAGCGCCGCTTTGAAGCTCATGCCGTTGAGCGGCAGCGCCGCGCCGAGGTCATCACCCGACTCCATCTCGACGAGCTGCGCCTTCGGCGTGTAGCCGACCCACTTGTATTCCGTGCTCTTCATCCTGCACGTCGGCAGGATCTTCATCGACTTGCAGTCGAAGCTCACCACGGGGCCGCCCTGCTTCAGCTTCGCCTCGAGATCGCCGCGATCCTCCGGGCTGATATCGATCACGAGGGGCTTCGCATAGTCCGCCTCGCAGGCTTCGAGGCTACTGGCGGCGCCGAGCGCCTCGGTAGCCGTTGCCTCCTTGGGTCGGATGGCTTCGCCGACGTTGGACGAGCAAGCGGCCGAGCCGCCGAGCAACACGCCGAGAGCAAGAACTTGGGGACGAAGCTTGGGCATGACGACTACCTCCGCTGTGTGGGTGAATGAGCGTCAAAGTAGTCGCTGGCCCTGCATTGGACCATGCGGATTCCCGGGTGATGATTCCTCCATCAGAACAAGGGTTTGTGCGACGCAATGGTCCCCTGTGTCGGGTTCCATTTCCGCGCGGAGACGGCCTCGAGCGACGCTGCAGCTATGTTGCTGCGCGTGCCCAGCTCAGCGAGCGGCCTCTGCTCACGTGTCGGCATCTGCGCATCAGCGGCCGCGGCCCGAGGTGAAGGCGCCATTCCTCGAAGCTCAAGCCGAGGAAACAGAGAGCTGGCGGCAGGCCGCAACCTCGCCGGATGGCCGAGCAGCCTTGGCAAAGACGTGTCGAGATCGAAGTGACGCTCTGACGGCCCTAATCGCCAGCACTGGGTGCTGATTTCTGACCTGCGTACCCGCCGCAGTCGAGATTCTCGTTGCTACACCGGCCGAGGTCGGTTGACAGCGAGCCCATGCAATACACATCGCCAACGACATCGAGGATGCACAGCGATCGGCCACCAACTGCCACATCAAGGGAACTGCCGGAGTGTCCACCATCAGTGGAGTGCCCATGTGGATCGTCCGCTCGCACGAATACCCGCTGGAACGTCTGCCAACCGGTGGTTGGCGTCGGCTGTTCCATGTTTCGGAGCGCGCACCGACGCGTGTTCGCGCGGTCGAGCAGGCGCTTCGCCAGCTGGCGGCGGACTGGCCGACGGTGTTCGGCGATCTCGCCTCGGCGGCACCCACGCTGATGAAGACGAGGGCCGCGCCTCCCGTGCCGTCCTGGGCCACGGTCGGGGTGAAGGCGTTCTACCGCTACACCTGCGCGACGTTGGGGTCGAACCGGCAGCTGTGGCTCGACCAACGGCCGACGCCGAAGACGGCGTGGAACATCTGGGCGATCGTCGATGAACAGCCCGCGCTGCTGCCTGTCGAGCTCGAGGCACACGGGCGGAGCGTCACGCGCCGAGGGCACGTGGTGCACTGGTGGACCGGAACGGTCGCGACCTCGGATCCGGTGCTCGCCTTCCGCTCGCTGATGCCCCGCCTCGTCGCCGAGGAGCCCGCGTGGGAGGCGATCGCCGACGAGACGTTCACGCCGACGAACGTGGGGACACAGGGGTTGGTGCGCGGGCTCGCGGCGGCGGCCGTGCCGCCCCGTCGGCGCTCTCGCATCCTGCGCGCGCTCGGCATCGACGAGCACGACCCGGTCTTCGAGCGCCGCGTCGAGCACGGGTGGCCGTCGCGCCACGTGCGCTCGGTGTTCGCGGTCCGTCAGGGCGACGCGATCCGGCTGGTCGCGGTGTGCACGCGCGCGGCGAGCGACCTGCCAGGACGGAGCCCCATCGGCTGGAGCCTGCGCTACGCTCGCGCCGGGGTCCGTCAATGGGTCGACGCGCAGCACTGGCAGAGGCCGGACTGGTCGATGTGGGACCCGTCGGCACGCCACATCCCGCGCCTCCAGGTGGCGTGGCTCTGCGTCGACGCCCCGGCTCCCGACGTCGCGCTCCCCGTGGCTCGCGTCCTGCCGCCCGCGGGCAAGCACCGCGAATTCTACGAGCCGCGCCGGGTCGAGGTCGCGCCCGGCGCGTCGCTGGAGCTCGCTCACCGGGCAGCGGTGCTGGCGGCAGCTCGAGACGAACGCGAGCAGGTCGGCTTCGATAACGCGATGGATCCCGCGCGGCTCGAGGGCATCCGCGTCCCTTGGCGCCACTTCCGCGCCGCGTACGATCACGCGGCGGCAAACCCCGTCTACAGCGGCGGGCCCTACCATCGGAAGCGCAAGCGCTGGAGCGACGACTGGTATCCGGGGCCCCGCAAGCCGGGCGTCGTCTTCCGGTGGAGCGGCGCGTGGAACGAATGGTGGCGGTGGGGCTACGAGGTCTGGGGCTGCCACGTCTGGTCAATCGAGTGGCTCGTCGACCCGTCGCTGCCGCGCCGGATCGACGTGATCATCGACGTGCAAACGGACTGAGGTCGCCCGCTCTCTCGCCCGCGCCCGCACTCACGCCCGCACTCACGCCCGCTCCCACGCCCGCGCCCACGCCCGCGCCCACGCCCGCCCTCGCGCCCACGCACTCACGGAGGACAAACATCCCCGAGCGGCTCCGTCCCCACCGGACACGGCATTCCCGGATCCGGCGGCGGCGCGATCTGCGAAATCACGACCTGCTCCGAAGTGAACGCCGTCCCGAACGACAACGCATCGCACGGTGCGGGCGCGTCGAAGCCGGGCTTGGAGTCTCGGAGCCCGCAGAGGAGCGGCTTGATGATCATCTCGTACGGCTCCTGGCCTTTGCAGACGGCGGGCATGCCGCCCGGGCGGAGCTCGTTCAAGCTTCGGAAGACGTCGGGCATGCTCCAGAGGCCACCCAACGTCGCGGTGTGGAGGCGATAGCGGCCTTCGGCGAGCTCGAGGGTTCCCGATAGGACCGCCGAGCTGAGGTAGAGCTCGAAGCCACCGGTGAGGCTCAGCTTGATCGGTCCGGCGGTTCCGAAGGTGGCGACGAGGACGCCTCCGGAGACGTAGGCGAGGTCGCTCTTCACGACCGCGTCGTCGAGGTTCGTCGACGGCGCGAGCAGGTAATCGCCCCGTACCATCCATGTGTCGCCGCCGTTCCACGCGGGCGGCCCACCGAGCGCGGTCGTTCCGTAGAGCGCGACCGTGACATCACTGTCATTGAGCTGGCCGTTGTAGCCCCACACGCGAGAGAGCACCGTCCAGTTCCCGGCGTTGATGTCCATTTGCAGGCTCGCCGAGGTCACCGGCGAGGGGAGCTGCGCCTGGAGCTGCGACAGGAAATGCGCCATGGCGTTGTCGCGCCCGCGCTCGGAGTCGCAGATCGGCATCGCCGGCGGAGTGCAGGTCTGCGCCTCTTCACATCCCGCGCAGCAGGTGCACGCGCGATCCAAATCGAACCCGGGCGCTGTGGCGACGGCGCCGTCGCCGATGTCGATCGTTCGCATGGCGAGCGAGATGGCGACGTTGTCCGTCGGCGTGCTCGTCCCGCTGACCGGCGCCGGCCACCGCGCGCTGCACATGTCTTCTCCACCGCCGCTGCCGCCGACCCCGGCCCCACCGCTCCCGCCCGCGCCCGATCCGTCGACCTTCTCGAAGCCGGGAAGGAAGCAGGCTCCAACGAGGCCCGTGCTCGCGAGCGCGAGGGCGAACGTCGAGATGCGGAGCTTCACCAGAGCCTCCACTCGACGGCGGCGCCCGTCGGACCGAGGAGCAAGCGCGCCGACTCTGCGCCGGTCGCGCGCTCGTTCTTGGGCGCCAAGAGGACGCCCGCGACGCCCGCGCCCGCGATGAGCGCGCCGGCGACGAGGGTCACGCCCGCCGTCCAGCGGAGCGCGTCGTAGGTGCCGACGCTGTCATGCTCGGGCGGTGCGCACCTGTCGTTTGGACACTTCTCGGACAGGTCGTCCTTCATGACGATCGCCGGGATGCCCGTCGCGGTCGCGATCAAGAGGCAAGCGCCGCCGACGCCGATGCCGATCCATCCCGCGAGCGCGATCGGGTGCATGCCCGGCTCCTCGACCGGGGCTCTGGTGGGCTCCTCTCCGAGAACGAGCTCTACCGTCGACGTCTTCTCGGCGACCGCGGTCACCGAGCGGCGCGCAAGGGATCCGTCGGCACGCCTGGCTTCGATGACGTGCTCGCCGGGGTCGACCGGGAAGTCTCCGGTCAGCGGAATAACGAACTTTCGACCGTCGACCGTGAGATCCGGAGCCGGGCCGGCGGGGGAGATCACCAGCCGAATCTTCGGAAGCCGCGGCCCGAGGCGCTCCA
>JBGTSH010000469.1:0-6487 GCA_041940405.1 Polyangiaceae bacterium | reverse complement strand
GCGGGATTGAAAGTATTCTCAGAACTGCGCCACCGACGGTCCCCCGCGAACCGGCGCGCGGCATGCTGCATCCACGTGCGCGCATCCCGCCCGACTGTCCAACAAGCGGCGCTTCGCCCGCGATGACCGCCCCATCTCGCCTGACAGGCCGGCCTTTGGCCATTCACACGAGATACGGCCCGTGCGCCGCTCGCGACCCCATGCGTAGCCGGGAGCACGGCGCCTTGAGGGTCCCCGCAGAGCGCGTGGACGTTCAGCGTCGATGGGACAACCATCCCCGCTCGACGAGATGGAAAGGGATGCTCGACGCTGATGGCCCCGCCATCTGCCCCCAACGAGACGCAGAGAGACATTCGCCGACGATGGCCCGCCATTGCCGCCCAATGAGACGCCCCGCGCATTCGCAACCGTCAACACCACGAGGCTGCATCTCTCGCGAATGCACGAAAACGGAGCATTGAAAGGCGACCGGTCGGCCAGCAGCTCTGAGTGCCCCGCTCTTGAGCATTCAGCGCCGATGCCCCACACGCCGCCCACGCCCACGCCACCCACGCCCCCGGTCTGAGGACAGGACATGGGTAACAGATTAGGGACAGGACATGGGTAACAGGTGCAACTCCAGGAATGCCCTGGAAGGAGCACCGGATCGTGGAACGCAGAGAAGAGTTCGTGCTTCGCGCGAAGGGGCCTAACGCCAACATCGCAGAGCTTTGCAGGGAGTACGAGGTCAGCAGGAAGACCGCGTACAAGTGGCTGCAGCGCTTCGAGCGGGGTGGCGTTGTGGCGTTGCAGGACATGTCTCGACGGCCGCAGCGAGTCGTAGCGACCGATGGTGAGGTCGTGCTGCGCATCGCGGAGCTGCGAGCGGCCCATCCGCGATGGGGCCCGAAGAAGCTGCGCGTCCTGCTTTTGCGTGAGCGAGCGGACGTCCCATCGGTGAAGACGATTGGTCGCGTGCTGATGCGTCTTGGAGAGCCGATGCTGAGGCGCCGACGCCGAAGAGCCGTTGCTGACCGCGGCGTTCCTCAGCACGACGTACGAGGCCCCAACGACCTCTGGACGGTGGACTTCAAGGGATGGTGGCGAACCAAGGACGGCAAGCGCTGTGAGCCGCTGACTGTCCGCGATGCGTTCAGTCGCTTCGTGTTGTGCGTGAAGGTGCTCAACAGCGTCGCGCTCGACGATGTCCGTCTCGTCTTCGAGCGCCTTCTCCAACAGCACGGCGTTCCTCGATCGATCCATGTCGACAACGGAAGCCCCTTCGGATCGACGAGCGCTCGAGGAGGGCTGTCAAAGCTGTCTGCGTGGTGGGTGTCTCTCGGGATCCAGGTCGTTTTCAGTCGACCGGCCCATCCGCAGGACAACAGCGCTCATGAGCGAATGCACTACGACATGAGCTTCGAGCTCGAAAGAAAAGCAGAGGCGAGCCTGGCGGCTCAGCAGCGCGCATGCGACGCGTGGGTTGACGAATTCAACCACGTGCGTCCTCACGAGGCGCTCGGCATGAAGACACCGGCAACGCTCTATCGACGCTCCTCGCGGCGCTACACTGAATCGCGAGCTCCGCGATACCCTCTTTCCTTCGTCGCACGCACCGTCCCCCGGAACGGAGCGTTGAAGTACATGCGCAAGGAGTTCTACGTCGGCGCAGGCTTCGCAGGACACGTGATCGGAATCGAGCATCTCGAAGAGGCCGTGATCAAGCTGTGGTTCTACAACGTCGACCTGGGGTGCATCGACCTCTCGCAGACGAGAGACGCGAGCACCGAGCGCACGAAGCGCCTCGCGAGCGAGCTGGTGCTCAAACAATCGAAGGCGACGCCCAACATGAAGAGCAAGAGGAAGACGAAGGCCGCAGATGGCGCTGAAGCAAAAGCAATTGCGCCCAAGCTACCCAACGGGAAGAACGCGAGATCCCGAGCGCGACGACCTCTTGCTCCTCATCCGCAGCGACCTAGGTTGGCGACCTCGCAATCGTCAACCGCGGTGACCTTGAGGTCCCCGCTAGTATCACCCAACGCGGACGTGCCGAAGGCACTGCCAGCTCGCGCACGGAGGACGCAAGCAGCTTAGAACGAGCGAAACGGAGAAGGACGAGAGACCTAACCTGTCACCCGAGGTCACCCCCAAAGTGTCACCCATGTCTTGTCTTTGACCCCCCCACGCCCACGCCCGCTCTCACGCCCACGCCCACGCCCGCCCACGCCCACGCCCACGCCCCCCACGCCCACGACCGCTCTCACGCCCACGCCCTCTCCGTCAGCCGCCCCGCAACGCCAACGCGTTTGGGGGAAACGGGCGGGCGTCGAGCGGCGTCAGCCGCGAGCGCCCGCCATAGGGGGCCTCAGATGACGCCGAACTTCTTGCCGACCTTCGCGAACGCCTCGAGCGCGCGATCGAGGTGAGCCTTCTCGTGCGTGGCCATGTAGCTGGTGCGGAGCACCTGCTGCTTGGGCGGGACGCCGGGCTGGATGAAGGGGTTGACGTAGATCGAGTAGTCGTCGAGCAGGCTCTTCCACATCATGACGGTGCGGAGATCTTGGCGGATGTAGATGGGGATGACGGCGGTTTGGGTGGTGCCGAGCTCGAACCCGAGGCGCTTGAGCTCTTCGCGCATGTAGGTGAAGTTCTCGCGGAGCTTCTCCTGGCGCCAGGGCTCTTCTTGCATGACCTCGAGCGCGGCGAGCGCTGCGGCGACGCAGGGCGGGGCGGCGCTGGCGGCGAAGAGGTACGAGAAGGCGAAGTGGCGGACGTAGTCGAGCACCTTGCGGTCGCCGACGAGCCAGCCGCCGATCGAGGCGAGCGACTTGGAGAAGGTGCCGCCGATGAGATCGACCTGATCTTGGACGCCGAAATGGGCGGCAGTGCCGCGGCCGCCGGGGCCGATGACGCCGAGGGCGTGCGCGTCGTCGACGAAGATGCGGGCGCCGTGCTTCTTGGTGACCTCTACCAGGCCGGGGAGGTTGGCGATCTCACCCTGGGCGCTGAAGACGCCGTCGGTGATGACCATGGCGCCTTCGGTGCTCTCGAGCTCGCTGAGGGCCTGATCGAGCGACGCGGGATCGTTGTGCTTGTAACGAACCATGCGCGCCTTGGCTGCCTGCGAGAGGCGCATGCCGTCATAGATCGACGCGTGCACGTCCTTGTCGACGACGCCGACGCTGGTGCGATTGGAGAGGAGGGCGCTGATGGTGGCGATGTTGACCTGGTAGCCGGTGGTGAAGACGAGGCCTGCCTCTTTGCCGTGATAGGCGGCGAGCTTGTTCTCGAGCTCTTCGTGGAGGCGCATCGAGCCATTGACGAGGCGCGAGCCGGTCATGCTCGTGCCGTACTTGTCGATTGCCTGCTTCGCGGCTTCGCGGACCTTGGGGTGCGTGGTGAGCCCCAGGTAGTTGTTCGACCCGAGCATGATGACTTCACGACCCTCGAGCTGCGCGATGGGGCCGTTGTTGAAGTCGAGCGGACGGAAGAACGGATAGACGCCCATCTTGCGGGCGTTGTCCGCGGTCATGAACTTGAACGCCTTGTCGAAGACGTCCTTGCCGCCGACCTTGGAGAGGCTGGCGCGCTCGGCCATCGACGCGGCGAGCGCGGCCTCGTCCTCGTCGCGCGGACCGACCGGCTTGGGCGCGTCGGCGCGCGGCGCTGCCGGTGCGTGCGAGGCGCCCCCTTGTGAGGAGACGGGCGTGCCGCCCGAGTACGACGTCGCGTGACCGTTGGTGCCGTTCGCGTGACCGTTGGTGCCGCCGTTCTTCTTGCTGACGACGACGTCATCACCGCTGCCCTCGAGCGCGGGATCGATCGTCGGCAGGGCGTGGCCGTCGCGCAGGATGAGGAGCGCCTGCGTCGCGAGGTCGCGCGCGGCGCTGACGCGGTTCTTCGCGTCCATCACCCCGTTCGTCACGCGCATCACGCGATCGTCGGAAAGTAGACGCATCACCATGGAGGACGATCCCAACCGTTCGAAGAGGCTCATCGCGGTTCCCTTGCGCTTCGGGGACGGGGTGCGTCCGTCCAGCCCGGGGGTCTTAGGCCGACCCCGTGCGGGTTCCTAGCTCGAAATCGTTTCCAGGCTCCTCCGGAGCATGGTTTTTCTCGCGTAATTCGCTACGCGGCGGCCCGCGCACTGGCCTTCTGAGTAAGAACGAATTGCAGGTGGGATGAGGGCAGGCTAGAAAAAGTTTTCATACATGCGGCGCGTTTTGGTGGTCGACGACGAGGAGAACATTCGGTTCGTCGCCGCCTCTTTTCTCAAGCGTGACGGCTTCGAGGTCGAGGTCGCCGAGAGCGGCGAGCAGGCGCTCCGCCTCCTCGAGACCTTCGGTCCGGACGCGGTGCTAACCGACGTTCGCATGCCCAGGATGGGCGGGCTCGACCTGCTCGCGACGCTCAAGGCCAAGGGCAGCGACGTGACGGTCATCGTGATGAGCGCGTACGGGAGCGTCGACCTCGCCATCGAGGCGATGAAGGCGGGCGCGTACGACTACATCCAGAAGCCCTTCAAGCCCGAGGAGCTGCTTCTCACCCTGCGCAAGGCCGAAGAGCGCGAGAGCCTGCGGCGCGAGAACCGCGCGCTGAAGCAAGAGATCCTCGACAAGTCGAAGTTCGAGGGCCTGCTCGCCAAGAGCGCCGAGATGCAGGCGGTCTTCAAGACGGTCGCCAAGATCGCCGACTTCAAGACGACCGCGCTCATCACGGGCGAGAGCGGCGTCGGCAAAGAGCTGATCGCGCGCGCGATCCACGCGCGCTCGAGCCGCAAGTCAGGCCCGTTCGTGGCGATCAACTGCGGCGCGATCCCCGAGAACCTGCTCGAGAGCGAGCTGTTCGGTCATCGCCGCGGCGCCTTCACCGACGCCCACTCGGATCGGGCGGGCCTCTTCGAGCAGGCGAGCGGCGGCACCCTCCTCCTCGACGAGGTGGGCGAGCTGCCGCTACCGCTGCAGGTGAAGCTCCTGCGCGTGCTCCAAGAAGAGACGGTGCGCCGGCTCGGCGACAGCAAGGACATCAAGGTCGACGTCCGCATCCTGGCCGCGACCCACCGCGACCTCTCCGCAGAGACGGCCGCGGGTCGCTTCCGCGAGGACCTCTTCTACCGGATCAACGTCTTGACGCTGCGCATCCCGCCGCTCCGCGAGCGCCGTGAGGACATCCCGGTCCTTTTGGACCACTTCCTCGCGCGGAACAACGCGCGCTTCTCGACGGCGATCCGTGGCCTTTCGCCCGAGGCGCGCAAGCTCCTCGTCCAGTACCACTGGCCGGGCAACGTCCGAGAGCTCGAGAACACGGTCGAGCGCGCGATGGTCCTCGCCGAAGGGGACCATTTGACCCCGGATGATCTCCCCGAGCGCATCCGCGAAGCGAACGATCCAATCCAGATGCACCTCTCGAGCGGCGAGCTGAGCATCAAGAAGACCTCACGGCTCATCGAGGAAATCCTCATCCGCCGGGCGCTGACCAAGACCAAGGGAAACCGAACGAAGGCCGCCGAGGTCCTCGAGATCAGCCACCGCGCGCTGCTCTACAAGATCAAGGACTACCAGATCGAGCTCTGACCTCGAGCCGAGGCTGGTGAGGTCGTCTTTCTGGAATCCATCTTCCTGTTGATTCCTCCCCCCGGCCCCCTCCACTGCGTGGAGGGGGAGTGGCTGGGAGGGGGCTGGACTTTCAGCCATGGCGCGGGCAGTTTGCGCGCGCCATGGAACAGGGCTCACGCATCTCGGGCTTTTATCAGCGGTCGATGGAAGAGCGGCGAGGCGAGCTCGCGCGGCGCGCGAACCTCGACGAGTCGGATCTCGCCGGCCTCGTCGGCAACCTGAGCCACGAGATCGCCGACAAGATGATCGAGAACGTGGTCGGCCTGTACGCGCTCCCGCTGGCCGTCGGCCTCAACGTGCGCCTCAATGACAAGGACGTCATTGTCCCGATGGTCGTCGAGGAGCCGAGCGTCGTCGCCGCCATGAGCAACGCCGCGCGCATGATCCGCGAAGGCGGCGGCTTCATCGGCGAGGCGGACCCGCCGATCACGACCGCGCAGATCCAGCTCTGGGACGTCGCCGACGGTGAAGCGGCGAAGGCAAAGGTGCTCGCCGCTTCCGACGAGCTCATCGCAGCAGCCAACGCGGCGTTCCCCGAGATCGTGAAGTTTGGCGGCGGCGCGCGCGAGATCGAGGCGTTCGATCGCGGCGAGGGCCTGTTCGTCGTGCACCTTCACGTCGACGTGCGCGACGCCATGGGCGCCAACATGGTCAACACGATGGCCGAGTCGATCTCGGCGCGCGTCGCAGAGATCGCCGGCGGTCGCGCCGGGCTCCGCATCCTCACGAACCTCGCCGAGCGCCGCTGCGTGCGCGTTCGCGGCGTCGCGCCCGCCGAGATGCTCGCCACGCCCGATCTCTCCGGCCCCGAGGTGCGCGATCGCATCGTCGAAGCTTCGATCTTCGCCGAGCGCGATCCGTACCGCGCCACGACGCACAACAAGGGCATCATG
>JBGTSH010000468.1:0-6496 GCA_041940405.1 Polyangiaceae bacterium | reverse complement strand
CAGGGCGCTCGACGAGCAGCGCGCCGAGAAAGAGGCGAGCGCCGCGCGGCGCGATGCGCTGAACGACGAGCTGCGGCTCCTCCGCGAAGAGGCGGTGGGCCACGAGCGCGCCCTCGACGAAAAGAAGGGCGACCTCTCGCGCCTCCGCAACCGCCTCCGCGCGCTCGAAGAGATCCACGATCGGCTCGAGGGCGTCGGCCAAGGTGCCAAGGCGCTCGTCCACAAGAGCGATCCCTCGGTGCTCGGCCTCCTGGGCGAGCGGTTCGAGGTCGCTGCGGACCTCACCGCGGCGTTCGCCGGCGCGCTGGGCGAGCAGGTCGAATGGGTCGTCGTCGACAGCGCCGACAAGGGTCGAGCCCTCGCCAAGGAGCTCGCCGAGAGCGGCTCGGGCCGCGCGGGCATCGTGCCGGCGCGCCCGCGGTTCGTCGCCGGTGCGGGGCACGTCGATCAGGCGGTGCTCGAGGTCGAGGGCGTGCGCGGCCTCCTCCTCGACGCGGTCCGGTTCGATCCGACCGACGAGGCGATGGCCCGGGCGCTGCTCGGCGACGTGCTCCTCTGCGACGACGACAGAGCGGCGGTCGCCGCGTTCGACCTCGGCTTCACGGGCCGCGCGGTCACCGTCCAGGGCACGCTTTATTCAGCTGACGGAACCGTCATCGGCGGCTCGCGTGATGAAGTCGCCGCCGGACTCATCGAGCACAAGCGCGAGATGCGCGAGCTCGAGGGGCTGGTCGCGGCGGCCGACGCAGAGGTGACGGCGATGCTCGATCACCACGCCGGCCTCCGCACCCGCCTGGGTGAGATCGGCGCGGCCCTCGACGCCTCCCGTGCGGACGCGCACGCCGCCGAGATCGCGCTCGTCACCGCCGAAAAGGACGAAAGGCGCACGAGCGAGATGCTCGCGGGCCTCGTTCGCCGGCTCGAGGTGCTCGGGCGAGATCACGAGGACCTCTCGGCGAAGATCCTCGCCGCGGCCGAAGAGCACGAGCGCGCGGTCATGACCCTCGACGGTCACCGCACCGAGAAGGCAGAGGTGGACGTCGCCGTCGCCTCCGCCAGCGAGCGAGCCGAGGCGTGGCGCTCGCAGGTGAGCGCGCAGCAGTCGGTCGTGACCGAGCGGCGCGTCCTCCTCGCGCAGGCGCGCGAACGTGCGACGGCCGTTCGACAGACAGCCGAACGCATCGGCAAGAGCTGCGACGAGATGGCGACGCGAATCACCCGCCTCGCGTCCGAGCAGGTCGAGTGCGCGGTCTCCGCCGGTCAGGCGGCGGCCCGCATCGTCATCGAGCGCGAGCAGCTGCTCGATGCCCTCGAGCTCGCCAAGGCGGCCGAAGACGCGGTCATCGCGGCGAAGACCCGCCTCGACGAGATCCGGCACGGCCTCGGCATGGCCGAGGTCGACCTCAAGCGTCTCCGCGACGAGGCGACCGAGTCGGCCGAGGCGCTGCACGGTCACGAGTCGGCGCTCGATCGTCTCGCGATGTCGCGCCAGCACCTGCTCGACGGCGTGCGCGAGCGCTTCCGCGGCCTCGAGCTCGAGACCGTGATCGGCGACTACCACAAGCGTCCGCCGGCAGACGCCGCGCAGCGCGCCCGCATCCAAGAGCTCACCGAGCTGCTCGACCGCATGGGCCCGGTCAACCTCGACGCCGTGCGCGAGCACGCCGAGGCCGAGGAGCGGTACACCTACTACACCACCCAGAAGGGCGACCTCGACAAGGCGCTCGAGGATCTCGAGCGCGCCATCGCCCAGATGAACCGCGAGTCGAAGCGGCTCTTCAAGGAAGCGTTCGAAGGGATCAACGCCCGCTTCAAGACGGTCTTCCCGAGGATGTTCCGCGGCGGCCAGGCAGAGCTCCGGCTCACCAACCCCGAGGACATGCTCGAGACGGGCATCGAGATCCTCGCGCAGCCCCCCGGCAAGAAGCTCTCGAGCATCGAGCTGATGAGCGGCGGCGAGAAAGCCCTCACCGCAGTCTCCCTCATCTTCTCGATCTTCCAGTTCAAGCCGAGCCCGTTCTGCATCCTGGACGAGGTCGACGCCCCGCTCGATGAGGCGAACGTCGCACGCTACAACGAGGGCATCCGGTCGATGACCGATCGCTCGCAGTTCATCCTCATCACGCACATCAAGAAGACGATGCAGCTGGTCGACGTGCTCTACGGCGTCACCATGCAGGAGCCTGGAGTGTCCAAGCTCGTCGGGGTGCGCGTGAACGAGGCTGCGATCGCCCGCAGCGCCAGCGTCCCGCCGGCAGCGGAGGCAGCCGTCACGGACGACTCCGCCGCCGTTGCCTGATCTCCATGCTAGCTTCCCGAAGATGGCGGACACCATCTTCGGGAAAATCCTTCGCGGCGAGATCCCCTGCCACAAGGTCTATGAGGACGACCTCGTCCTCTCGTTCCTCGACGTCATGCCCCTCTCCAAGGGGCACACGCTGGTGATCCCCAAGGAGCCGGCGGCCACCGTGGATGCGCTCTCCGACGAGAGCGCTGCGGCGATCGGCCGGGTCCTTCCGCGCATCTGCCGCGCGGTGATGAAGGTCACCGGGACGAAGGCCTACAACATCTTGCAGAACAACGGCGCGGAGGCACATCAGGCCGTCTTCCACGTCCACTTCCACATCATCCCCAAGCCGAACGATGCCGAGGGCCTCGGCGTCGGTTGGCCGGCGGGCAAGCTCGACCAGGCCTCCGCACCGGACTTCGCGAAGGCGCTCCGCGAGGCGCTCACGTAGCGCCACCGCATCCGATGAGAAGCCTGCCGCTGCCCGACTCGACGTACTGGCTGTTGGCCGCCGAGCAGCACCTCGTCGTTGTAAGCGGTGCCAAGGCCAAGCAGGTGCACACGGTCGATCGGGAGGGGACCGCGCTGGTGCGGCGTGGCGGCTTCGGCGAGACGGTGACCGATCGGCCCCTCGCCATCGTGGGCGAGGACCTGATTTGCGAGATCGCGCAAGAGATCGTCGCTGTCCCCCTCGGCGGGGGCGAGCGCGGCATCCTCGTGCCCCGCGACAAACGCCCGCGGCGCAAGAGCGTCGTCGGCCGCATCGAGGCCGCGACCGCCGCGGGCGGCGGCGTCGTCATCGCCTGGTCCTTCGACGACGAGAACATCGAGTGGACCTGGCTCGATCCTGCATCGGGTGAGGTCCGCCGGCTTTCGAAGACGACCGCGCAGCGCAAGGAGATGCTCGAGCGATGGTGCTCCGGCAGCGCGCGGACCGCGACGTGGCTCGAGCACCACGAGGACGCGGACCGCCCGACGGCGACGTCGTACGAGCTCGTGCGGTGGCACGCCGCGTCGGACGAGATCGAGCGCTCGCCGCTCCTCCTCAAGGACGTGCGCGCGCTTCGGGTGTGCGACGGCGTGACGTACCTGGGCGCGGCGTCGAAAGACCCCGGCGACAAGTCGGCCTGCATCTACGCCTGCTACGGCTCCGCGATCGAGCCCCTCGCGCGCCTGCCGGAAGGCTCCATCGAGACGATCTGCGCGGTGGACGATCGCTTCTTCGCAATCCACTCGAGCGGCTCGTTCGGGCAGGACCAGCTGTTCGCCTTCGGGCCCGCGGTCGACGACCCGACGGTGTCCCTCTTCCAAGCCGACAAGGGCTACCAGCTGCGCAACCTGGTGACACGAGAGGGGGAGCTCTTCTGGCTCGATCGGCTCAACATGATGTCGCCGCCCCGAAAGTCTCGCGCCGTCCCCGATCGGTTGATGGCGCTCGAGCGCGTGACCGTCGTGCCTCGCTCGCGCTGAACGTCAGCCGCCGCAGGAGCCGTCACGGCGACAGCAGTCGGCCTTGATCCTTTCCATCTCGGCCACGATCCCGAGCTCGACGTCCGCCTTGCTCCACTTCTCGACGAAGCTGGCCGCGATCGGTCCGGCGAGCCCGCAGTCGCCGCGACGGTGCGCCCGGCGTGCCGAGCGCGCCTTGGATTGCGAGAGCCCGGCGAAGACGCCTGTGCGACCAGGATCGACGGCGTCCGCGAGGTCGAGCTCGCCTGCCCGCTCGAAGGCGAGCGCCGGAACGCTCGCGCGCGTGCCGAGGTCGCTCTTCACCCGGCGGAAGGCACGCACGGCCCGCGCCGTGTCGCCGGCGGCGAACGCCCTCGCGCCCTCGATGTAGCCGTCGGCGTCACCGGTACCCCCGAGGGGGAAGTACCCGCTGCGCTCGAGCTCGGCGAGGCGCTCGAAGCACCGCGCGGCGACGTCGCGATCCGCGTAGGCGCACGCGTGGGCGACAGCCCCTTTGGCGAAGGGTCCTTGGTCGAGCCGCGGCGGCTCTTGCCGAACGAACCTCTCGTAGACGTCGCGTGCCGTCTCGGGGCCGCGACCGAGCATGACGCCGAGCTCGACGTAGAGCGCGAGGAGCGCGACGTCGCCGGTGAGGATGCTGCCGACGCGCGGCATGTCGCGCAGCGCCTTCGCCGCAGCATCGTAGGCGGCAAGGAGGCGACCTTCCGAGAGCGCGATCTCGACCGAGAGCTTCGCTGCCGCGATCCTCTGCCCCGCGCTGCCCATCTCGAGACGCGCCGCGACGGTGCGCGCCTCGTCGGCCCGTCCCCCGATGAGCAGCCAGCTCCCGTAGTTTCCCGCGTAGAGCGGAAAGCCATCGCCGAGCACGTAGGCCCGCTCGAGGAGCTCGGCGCGGCGGCTCTCGGGCACGTCGACGTGGGCGGCGATGTTCCACGCGTCGGCCATCTCCGGAACCCACGCGCGATAGGCACGCGAGAGCGTCGCGAACTCGGGACGGCCGAAGCTCGCGTGCGCCAAGATCGACCACGGACAGTCTGCCGGCGCCTCCAGGCAGCCGGCGAGCGCGAGGGTCCGTGCTTCGTCGCGCTCTCCTGCCGAGAGCCGCGCGAGCGCCTCGATGCCGAGCAGCGCAGCACGTCCTTCCTCGGCCTTCTCCTGCTTCCGACGCTCCGAGGCCTGGCTCGCGAGAGAAGCGGGAGGCGTCGCACCGCCCAGCACGAGATGCGGAGCGGCCGTCTTCACGAAGCCCTCGTTCGATCCGACCTCGAGCGCCGGAGGCGGAGGGGCGTCCTTTTCGCCCAGCCCCGCTCGCAATCGCGAGCGCAGCGTCGCGGCGTAGAGACCGAACGCCTCCGGCCGGCGGTCGATGCGCTCGATGGCTTCGAGCGCTCCGCCTGCCGTCCGGATCGCACCCTCGATGAAGGTCAAATCGCGAAGGACATCCACCCTCTCGATCCCTGTCCACCTCACGATCTCCGGATCGACCGAGGGTGCCGCATCGAGCGCGCCCGGCGCAAACAGAGCAGCCGTCGCGCGGTCGACAGCAACGAGGACGCCGCCGCTCCCCTGACCCCTCGCCAGGACCTCTCCCGAGCGCGACGCCACGAGCTCGACCGAAAAACCGTCGGGCGCCTCGACGATCGAGCCGGTGACGACGATGCGGCCCGAAGCCTCGGCGACCTCGGTCGCGCGCTCCCTCGCACGGGGCTCGCCGAACGGGTCGGGCGGAAAGTCTTCGGCAGGGGACGCCGGAAGACCAAGGAGAGCGGCCGGGCCGATCGCGCGATCCGAAGCCCCTCCCAACGACGCGCCGATCTGGCGGCATGCAAGGCTCGCAGCTGCCGCCCCGAGCCAACCGTCCTCTTGCTCGGCGGTCGAGAGCGGCGGACACGCCGCCGCGACCGAGAGCCGAAGCGGCGGCGGCGAATGCATGACCATAACGTCATTTTTATCGACGGCCCAGGGTCTTCCCAGCCCGAGTGCCGTCGCGCCGACGACCACGGCCGCGGTGGCCGCCACTGCGAGCCGCCCGACACGTCCGGGGCGGGCTGCGTCCATCGCGCGCGCGAGCGCATCGCAGCTCGGGTAGCGGGCCTCGGGCGATGCGGCGGTGGCGCGCTCGATGACCCACCGGACCGCGCGCGGGAGGGGCGCCATCGCCGAGGCATCGCGGCTCCGAGCGCCCGTCAAGCACTCGAGGAGCATCACGCCGAGCGAGAACTGATCGCTCGGTGCCGACGAGCGCCCCCGGCGCGCCTCCGGCGCCACGTATCCGGGAGTGCCGGCGAAGGACGCGCTCGAGGCGCCTTCGAGCCCCACCTCCCCCATCGCCGCGGCGAGGCCGAAGTCGAGGACCTTCACGCCACCGGCGTCGGTGAGCATCACGTTGTCCGGCTTGAGATCGCGGTGGACCACACCGGCGAGGTGCGCGGCGTGCACCGCCCTCGAAACCGCCGCCATCAGCTCGAGCGCCGCTCGAGCGGGGAGCTTGCCGCCCGCCTCGGAGAGGGCGCGCCGCAGCGTGCGTCCGCGTACGAGCTCGAGGACCAGCGCGAGGCGTCCGCCGACCTCGAGCGCATCGTGCACCGTGGCGACGCCCGGATGGATCACCTTCGCGGTGGAGCGCGCCTCGCGAAGCAATCGCTCTCTCGTATGTTCGACGACACCCACCGGCGCAACGAGCTTCAGCGCGACCTCGCGGCCGAGCACCTCGTCATGCGCCGCGTAGACGACGCCCAT
>JBGTSH010000467.1:0-6496 GCA_041940405.1 Polyangiaceae bacterium | reverse complement strand
CCTCGGGCGGCGTCGCCTCCGTCTCGTCCTCTTCCTGTCCGGGTCCTGTCCGGGTCGACGGCGTCGCTTCCGCCGGAGCCGGCGCGTCCTCCTGTCCGGGTCCTGTCCGGGTCGGCGGCGCAGCGTCCGCCGGTGCCGGCTCCTCTTCCTGTCCGGGTCCTGTCCGGGTTGACGGCGCCGCTTCCGCCGGTTCCGGCGCGGAATCGGGCGCCCTGGCAAGCGGCGGCGCGGGTTCGGCCCAGCGCGCCCCGTGCCGCTCCCCTCCGACACCGGCGAGGGACCTCGCGTCGTCTTTGCCGGGCGGCACAGCTCGATCTTCTTGGCTGACATGTCCGGCGATGGTCAGGCCGACATCGTTCAGGTCACCCACGGCCGGGTCTGCTACTGGCCGAGCCTCGGTCACGGCCGCTTCGGGGCGCGCGTGGTGATGGACGGGTGCCCGAAGATCGAGCGAGCCGATCACTTCCATCCCTCGCGCGTGCGCCTCGCCGACCTCGACGGCACGGGCACCGCAGACCTCGTCTACCTCGACGCCGACGGCGTGCACATCTGGCCGAACCATTCGGGCAACAGCTTCGGAGACGAGGAGAAGAACGAGTCCGTCCCCGTGCCCGACGCGCTCCGCACCCTCTCGATCGTGGACCTGCACGGCACGGGCATGTCAACGCTCGTCTGGTCGCCGAGCCGTCAGCAGGCGGTGCCGCTCCGGTACACGAGCCCGTTCGGCACGAAGAAGCCGTTCCTCCTCGAGACGATGACCAACGGCATGGGCCTCGAGGTGAGCTTCGAGTACGCGCCGTCCACGAAGTTTTATCTCGCTGACAAGACGGCTGGGAAGCCTTGGGCCACCAAGCTCCCGTTTCCGGTACAGGTCGTTACGCGGGTCGAGAGCTACGACCATGTCGCCAAGACTCGCTTTGCGAGCTCCTACTTCTATCACCACGGCCACTACGACACCGTCGAGCGTGAGTTCCGAGGCTTCGGTCGCGTCGACCAGATCGACGCCGAAACCTTCGACGACGACGTCGGCAAGGCGGACTTCGAAGACCGACCGATCGACAACGGCGAGCTCGCTCAGCCCCCGGTCCTGACCCGCACGTGGTTTCACCTCGGCACATGGCGCCGGCACGACACGCGATCTGGTGACCCGCTCGAGACTGCATACGGCTCCGAGTATTGGTCCGGCGACGGCGGGGCTCACGCCACCCTCCATTGCGACGTTCGAAGTGGACCCGAGCCCAATCCTCCGCCGCTGCTGGCCGACGAGATCGCCGACGCCCACCGCGCCCTCAAAGGCGCCATGATCCGACAGGAGGTTTACGGCCACACGCGCGACGAAGGGCAACCAGCCGGCCAGAAATGGGTCCTCGAAGCCGTTCCCTTCGTCGTCACCGAGAGCACGTACCGCGCCGTCCGCCGCCAGCCCTCCTCCCCCGCGCTGGGCGCTGACCGCCCCAAGCACCCCGCCGTCTTCCAGTCCCTCCCCCTCGAGACGCGCACGCATACCTACGATCGCGTCGAGGCGGATCCTCGCGTCCATCAGTGGATCGCCGTCGCCCACGACCAAGTTTACGGAGACGTCATCACAGCACTCGTCGCTGCCTACGCGCGCCGCTCCACGCCGCTCGACGCTGCGGAGACGGAGGCCGACAGCGGCCTCACCGAGCAAGACCGCGTCTACGCCGTGGTCACCGAGACCGAGATCGCGCACGAGACAAGCGACGGCTACCGCCTCTCCATCCCCACCCAGACCCGCACCTACGAGCTCACCGGCCTAGGCAATGCTTCCACGGCAGTCGCCCGCGACACGCTCATCGGCAACTACGCCGCCGCCGTCTCCAACCCCCTCGTCGCGTACCACGAAACGCCACCCAGCGGCTTTCGCCGCCGTATCGTCGAGCACGTCAAGGTCAAGTACTACGACTCCGACGATCTCCCCAATCAGCTCGCCTTCGGCTCCGTCGACGCAATGGCCCTCGTCTACCAGACGTACCAGCTCGACGTCACCGAGGCCCACCTCGTCGCCCTGACCATCGACGACAAGATCACGACTGCCCTGCTGGCCGAAGGCGAGTACGAGGAGGTGGAGGCCGATACCTGGTGGATTCCCTCGGGCTTCTCCACCCTCGATGAGGCCCACTTCTATCTCCCGACGACTTTCACCGATCCGTTCGAGAACGAGATCCAGGTTACCTACGACGCGCACGACTTCTTCGTCACCCAGACCGTCGACGATCTCGGCAACACCGTAGCTGCGGAGCATGACTACCGCGTCTTCGCACCCAAGCAGATCACCGATCCCAACGGCAATCGCGTCCAGGCGGGGTTCGACGAGCTCGGCCGCGTCGTCGCCGTCGCCGTCATGGGCAAGACCACGGAGTCCCTCGGCGACACGCTCGGCGCACCCACCGAAGCCTTCGAATACGTCACGAATCGCTGGACCACGCTCCAGAAACCCAACTACGCCAAGCGCACCGCGCGCGAGACCCACGGCACCAGCCCCACGCCCAAGCTCCAAGTCAGCTACGTCTACACCGACGGCAGCGGGCGCGTCGCCCTCACCAAGTCACAGGCCGAGCCCGGCCTCGCCTACACCATCGATGGCGGTGAGGTCAGCCCTGTAGAGGCGCACGCCGACCCCAGGTGGGTCGGAAGCGGCAAAACCGTCGTCAACAACAAGGGCAATCCTGTCAAACAATACGAGCCCTACTTCGCCCCAACGCACGAGTACGAAGACGACGACGACCTGCGCGAATGGGGCGTCACCCCGCTCATCACCTATGACGCCATCGGTCGCGTCATCGAATTCCAGAACCCCGACGAGACTCTTCGCAAAGCCGAGTACTCGCCGTGGCTCGAGAAAGCCTACGACGAGAACGACAACGAAGAAGACGGCGACCACGAGAACACGCCCGCGCGCACCCACTTCGATCCCCTCGGCCGGCCTTTCCTCGTCCAAGCCGACAACGGCGAAGACGGCAGCCCCGACTACTTCAATACCCGCACCACCCTCGACATCGAGAACCAACCGCTCGCCGTCATCGATCCTCTCGACCGCACCTGCCAGACCCACGTCTTCTCCATGTCAGGCCGCCTCCTCGTCGAGACCAACATCGACAAGGGCGCCCGCACCATGTTTCAAGACGTCAGCGGTGCACCGATGCGCCGATGGGACGCGCGCGGCCAAGAGTTCGCGTTCGAGTACGACGAGCTCCGGCGTCCCACCCACCTCTGGCTCACCGCGAGCGCCACCACCAAGCTCCTCGAGCGCCGCTACTACGGAGAAGCTGCAGCCACACCAGCGTCCGCAAACCTCCGCGGCCAGCTCATCCTCCTCTTCGACCAAGCAGGACAGGTCAAGCTCGGCCCCTTTGACTTTAAAGGCAACCTCCTCGAGAGCGAGCGCACGCTCACTCAGAGTTACACCTCTGTCATCGATTGGGATGCAAACGGCGTCGAGCTCGCCGATGAGGACGATCCTGACGCCGCGGAAACCGCCGCGACAGGTGTCCTCGAGACCGAGGAGTGGATCGAAGAGCGCGCCTACGACGCGCTCAATCGCATCATCAGCCTCATGACGCCCGATGGCAGCGTCTATCTCCCGACGTTCGGAGAGGGCGGCCTGCTCGACAAGGTCGAGGTCCAGATCCGCGGCGACAGCGCCACGACCTTCGTGCGCAACGTGGAATATGACGCCAAGGGCCAGCGCACCAAGATCGAGTATGGGAACGCGACGACCACGAAGGTCACTACCCAGTACGGCTACGACCCGCTCACCTTCCGGCTCACCACCCTCGTCACCACGCGAGCCTCGGACAGCAAGAAGCTCCAGGACCTCTCGTATTCGTACGACCCGGTCGGCAACATCACGGCGATCGCCGATGCTGCCCATCAAGACGTCTACTTCAACAACAGCTTCGTCAGCCCCGGCCAGACGTTGTCGTATGACGCGCTCTACAGGCTCATCTCCGCTTCCGGCCGAGAGCACATGTCCATCGGCGGCGCCATCGTCGATCACGGCGATGTCATTCTCGAAGACCTGCCCCACGCCAACCAGGCCAACGCCGTACGCAACTACACCGAGACGTACGAGTACGACCAAGTCGGCAACATCCTCGAGCTCTTCCACTCCGCCGTCGGCACCCCGGCCGCTACGTGGACGCGCGAATACACCTACACCGGCGGCACCAACCGCCTAGCGTCAGCCACCGGCGCGGGCTCGTTCCCTCACGACGCCCACGGCAACATCACCTCGATGTCGCATCTCTCCGGCGGCATCGACTACTCGCCGTTCGACCAGATGTCTCACGCGTCGAACGGCACGCAAGACACCTACTTCACCTACGGCGCCGACGGGCAGCGCGTCCGCAAGGTCTACGACACGAACACGAACCTCATCAAAGAGCGCATCTATCTCGGCGCCTACGAGATCTATCGCGAACGAGTCTCCGGCGACATCGACCTCCAGCGAGACACCCTCCACATCATGGACGACGCGCAGCGCATCGCCATGGTCGAGACGCTCGTCGTCGAGGACGGCGACCCGGTCGGCACCCCCGAAGACCTCGTCAGGGTGCAGTACACCAACCATCTCGGGACGGCGCACGTCGAGTGTGATGAGGACGGCGCTGTCATCAGCTACGAAGAGATGCACCCCTACGGCACGTCGGCGTACAGGAGCGCGGACAGCACGGTGGAGGTGAGCGCGAGGAGGTACCGGTACACTGGGAAGGAGAGGGACGAAGAGACTGGGCTCGACTACTTCGGCGCAAGGTATTACGCGCCTTGGCTGGGGAGGTGGACGACGGCGGATCCGCTGGGGCTGCAGGCGGGGTTGAATTTGTACCTGTACGGGCGGGCGAGTCCGGTGGTCTTCATGGACCCGAACGGGATGTACGACGTGATCGGCGCGGCGCAGAGTGCTGCGGCGCCTTACATCGCCGCGGGCAAGGCGTTCGTGGGCGAGGCCCAAAGCTCCGCCGCCCTCCGCCCCTTCCTCATCGAGCCGGTTGACGCCGTTGTGCCTGATCCGCCCTCTGAGGTCTACGAGCCCGGAAGTTTGGGCAATATCACCGATCTTGAGCCCTACTGGGGGCCCGAAGAGGAGGCGTTGGCGGAGATCTATTGGGCACGGAGGGACGACCCGAGCGTGAGGGCAGCAGCAGGACGGGCAAACATAGCAATGGAAAGGATTGGACCTCGCGACTTTAGCGACGTCTTGATCGAGGAATGGGCTCACGAGAGATTTGACGAGCCAGCGGTTGGAGATCAGGCTCCGAAGTGGTCAGCCGAGTGGGGGTCGGACCCTCGCGGGAACCCCGACATGGAGTTCGCGTTCGCGATTTCGCCGACGGCGCTGCAGCAGGGGCTGTGGGCGGGGTCGTTGAGATCGGCCTCGGCCGTTCCAGGCGCTCGATACTCGGGCTTCGGCAAAATTCAAGCTGGCGGCCCCGCGATATCGGAGGCCGAGATCGCTGCAGCGGTAGAAGTAGGGGGAGCAAGCGGGCCTATGTTCCGGCTTCCAGCTCCGTACAACTCGCGATTCAACGTCACCGAAACGATGATGACAAATGAGTTCAAGTTCAAGGCGCCGACTTCGGTTCCTGGAGCGACAGGTGACGTGGCCAGTCGAATCAGGATTCATACTGCCGACCCCACAGCCACCCCCGGCGGCAACTCGGCATCTGGGCCGACTGCGTCGATCATGCAAGCGAAGGGGAGCAGGCTCATGCTCCCGGATGGTCGCTGGATCAGCGTCGAGACCGCGACCCCGGATGAGATGAACATGGCACACTGGCCGCTTTTTCCACGCTAGAGTTCGTCTCTAACAGGTGTGAATATGGATCTGTCAGCGAACGACATCCTCGGCTTCTGTAGATCGCGCGAGGTCGAACTTGTGTTCGCCACGCCACAGCCACCCTCCACTCTGCGGCTGCATGGCCAGTACGAAGGCTACGGTGACTTCTTTTCGATCCAGGCGTTCGGTGTGCGATACGTGCAGATCACTTCTGGAGTTGTGGTGGCAGACCTGGTCTTCGAGCGCTCGCTTAGGAACCTTTTGGGGCGATTCGAACGCTGGAGGTGGCTCGCCGAAGAATTTATCGAAAGCGCGTTGGTCATTACGGAGGTCGAGGAGACGCTGCCTTCTCCTTCGGACTACTCGAAGCAGGGCATCATAGTTGCCGAAACTATCTCGTTCGTCGCCGGCCGGGATTGGCGATAGTCGTGGCTCACGCGGCCCAAGCGCGAGTTGCACCCGACGGCTTCGCTCCCGTCAGCGGTGCGCACGCTGATCACCACCGCATCGCTGTCCCCTACTTCGCGGCGGGCACCAACCTCACGAGCTCCGCCAGCGCCCCAAGCGTCCCGCGTCGCAACCGCGCTTCAAATCTAGACGCCGAACGCCGCGTTGAGCAGCGGCGGGAGCGAGCGCCGAAGGCGCGAGTGACCTTGCCGACTGCTCCAACGCACGTTCGGCGAAGCCCTCGAGGGCGGA
>JBGTSH010000466.1:0-6532 GCA_041940405.1 Polyangiaceae bacterium | reverse complement strand
AACTCCTGGAGGATGGCGATCCGCTGGTCGACGTCCTCGTCGCTCCGGAAGATCTCGGCGAAGCACTCCAGCGTGCGCGCCGGAGGCCGGGTCTCGTCGTAGGCGAATGGATAGCCCGCGCGGGCCCGCCGCTCTGCCGAGTGAGAGAGGAGGAGCACGCCCTCGCGATCGACCGTGGCGAAGCCGTTGGCGAATGCGATGCCGGTCGGAGCGTCGTTGAAGAAGCCCGGCTGCTCCACCCGATGGCGAGCGAGTCGGACTGCTCCCGCCACGTCGGTGGCGCGGATCGAAAGCGGATCCTTCTTCGTGCCTACACGGGTGCCAGCAAAGCCCTGCACCGTCGAGCTCTGCTCGTGCTCTCTCAGCACCGTCCAGAGACCAGACCGCTGCGTGTATCGGTAGAGAGCGCCCTCGTCCGAGATGAGCTGCGAGTCGCCGCGGAGCTTCTCCAGCATCCGGATCGCGAGCTCGACATGGTCGCCGCGATCGAATGGCCGTGAGTCCTCCCTGGCCATGCGCTTCGCGCGAGCCGCAGCGAACTCGTCGTAAGACGCGGTCACGAGGCCCTCCATGCGTCGAGGTCGCGTCGGTATTGGTCCCACCGCTCGCGCCACTCGGGTGTCACGGGTTCGGAGAACGTGAAGAACGGGCCATCCCATCGGGGACGGCGCTCCCACCGCTCGTGCTTGTCGGCGTACTCCTCGAGCTTGCGATCGAGGTAGTCGTCTTCGCTCTCGACCGGGCAGGGTGACGGCTCGAGCTCCGCCAGGTCTGCGAGGGCGTCGGCGAGCTGCCCTGGTGTCGCCGATTGGATGCATTCGGCGTCGGCGCGCCGGATGTTGCGGCCGTGGAACCAATCATTGGCAGCGCTCTCGATCGCCATTGCGAGCAGCACGGCGGGATCGCGTCGAGGCGACCGCGCGGCCGATGGTCGGCGGTCATCGAGCCGAACACCGACAAGCTCGGCAGTCCGTTCGGCGACGCGTCGGAAGTCGCGCTGGACGCTGAGGCCCTCAACGACGCCGACAAGCGCGAAGATGTCGCCGCCTTCGCCGCACGAGAAGCAGTGCGCGAGGATGCGACCGTCCTTCTCGATGATCGAGCAGGACGGGTTGCGTTCGTTGTGCCAGGGGCAGCACACCCGAACACGCTCGCGACGCGACCCCCGTGCCACCTTCAAGCCCAGCCGGTTGGCAAGCTCGAGGGGCGCGGGCGCCGCACGGTGGATCGCGTCGCGGTCGATCATCAGAGGACCCCAGACCTTGCGATGGCTTGGTTTTCGAGGTTCCAGCGCCCGCGCTTGCTCTCGGCGTAGAGAGCGCAGCAGATCCGAAGCCTGCTCGCGTTGCGCGGCAGACCGACATCAACGGCGAGCCGCCGGACGTCGTTGCCGTGGTGACGCGAGACGAAGTCGGTGATTTCGCGAGCGCCGTCGCTGGGCGCCAGGCCCATCCACTTCGCCAGATCCCATACGGGGTCGAGCCGTTGAACATCGCGAACGGCCAGATCGTGAGCTTCACCGCATGAGGCGCACTTTGCAGCAAAGCCCCGCGCCGCAAGGTCGAGTCTCTCGGCCTCGATGTAGAGCACTTCGATGTCGCTCACTCGGCCGCCGGCGAGCTCAGCGAAGAAATACCGGTGCGCCGGGTGCTCCCACTCCCAAGCGCGACGGATCTCCGGCGTGGGCGCACGGTCGAGCGCGGCGGCTAGACGCGGGTGCATCGGGCCTTCTCCTTGCTGGCGATGTCCGTGCAAGCGCGCTGGATCACCCTGGCGAGGTTCGAAACGAGGTTTGCTCGCGCGTCCTCCGGATCGGCGAACTCCATCGTCTTGATAACCTCGCTAGCGAAACGGTGAAGCTCGCGCGGCGTCTGGATCTCGCCATCGGCGGCGAAGGTTTGATGATCGAGCGTTGCCCAGGCATCGAGCCCGATGACCTCGCCCGTCTGGTAGGTAGTCGTCGTGCACGTAGGGCCGGGCGCCGCCACGGTCTTGATGGTGCAGACCCTCATCGGCTCCATGGGGGGAGGCATCAGAAGCACGGCTCCCTCTCGGCCTTCGGTGCGAAGTGGCGCGGCTCCGGCGCCGGCAGGTCGGGGATTGATGCCACCCGCGCCTGGATACAGAGGGCGGCCTGCGCCGACCATGTGTCAGGCCCGGGCGCTGTCGCGTGGCTGTTCATCTCGTCGAGGCTGATCTGCTGCATGATTTTCTGCAGCGCGCCCATGACGCGGTGTCGGTCAGCGCCCCTCGGAATGAGGACGCGGACGATATCGAAGCCGCTCATGAACTCCGTAGTGAAGGTCGAACACATGACGTCGCCGTCAGCGTCGGGGTGTTCGATGTCGGCCGGCAGATCACCGGCAGTACTCACGTCCCACTGCTCGAAGGCTCGAAGCGGCTTCCGCTCGAGCTCGG
The DNA here is from genome assembly GCA_041940405.1 of Polyangiaceae bacterium. Lineage (GTDB taxonomy): Bacteria > Myxococcota_A > Polyangia > Polyangiales > Polyangiaceae > Xiheicaenibacterium. Next base: position 4,114 of record JBGTSH010000466.1, on the reverse strand, counting down.
CCAGTCGTTCCGAGCGCACGCGCGCCGGCCAATCCGCGCTGGTGTAGCGGTTGAGGGTTTGCTCCGGCTCGGCGCGAAGCATGTGCGCCACGTAGTCGCCTGCGCATTGTTCGCACGGCTTCTGCTCGTCCTCGTTGCTCTTCTCTTCGTTCGTGGTCATGATGTTCCTGTCTTTCTCAGTGCCCCGCGCCGCGCTCCTGGACAGAAGCGGCCGGGGCAAAGTCTTGTGTGCCATCACGCAGCCCTCCCGCGGCGACGGCGCAGCTCAGCGCGGGCACATGCGATTCGCTCGCGCGCCGTGGCCCGCTCGTCCGGGTTGGGCGAGGAGAGCCGGCAATCCATGCACTCCCAGCACTGCGGAACGGGCAACGAAACGCCGTCGACGGTGATGCGCATCACGGTGACCGGCATGTCGCCGTCGCATGTCGCGCACTTGAGGTAGTTGGGCGCGCTCATGCTGCGTCCGCTCCTTCCCCGCCGTCGGCAGCCGTCTCGTGCGCGACGTAGGCGCTGACTGCGCCATCGATCGCCTTCGAGATGTCGACGGCGTCCTCGAGGCCGAAGACGAACCACCCGCCGCGCTCGTCCCGAAGCCGGACTTGCGGCCGACCGCGGTACAGCTCGAGGCTGACTTCGGTGCGTCCAACCTTGCGGCTGAACCTGAGCGGCGGGCGCTGGTCGATCCTCTTGATGACCGTCACCTCGACACGCTCGCGGCGTTCTTCGATCCGCTGAGGCTTCATCGCGACACCTCCGCGGCAATCGCGGTCAGTGCGGCGAGGACGTGCGGGAGCTCGTCGTCCTTCAACGTCGCGCCCTTGCCGGGGCGCCATTCCTCGCCCGAGCGGAACCATTCGCGGATGTGCGTGTAGTGCTTGCCCTTGTAGGGCTCGCGCTCGATGCGCAGCACGCGATCGGCGCCTCGCTGAAGCTCAGCCATGGCCGCCTCCGATCGGTGCGCCGATGACAGCGGCGTCCGCGTCAGAGCGGCTGACGAGAACGTTGCGACCCGGGCGGTACGCCTTGAGGCGTCCCTTTCGGATCCACTCGCGCAGGGTCGGCACCGGCGTCTTGATGGCCGTGGCAGCCTCCTCGAGCGTCAGCCACTCGATGGGCTCGGCCGATGCCGCGAGCTTGGCTGCTCGGCGCGCACGCTGAGAAACGGGAGCGGCCGCCACCGCTCGGGTCGGCACTAGCCCGCGCTCCTCTGGTCGTCGCGAGCTTCGACGCCCGCTTTCACCAGGTCACGGACTGCATCTCCGAAAGATGCTTCCGGGTGTTCTGTACGCAGCTGGTCGCGGCGGTGCTCGACGGCACGCCGAAGCTCCGGCGGCAGAAGCACCGTCGTGGGGATCGATCGTTGGGGTCGCTGTCGAATCATGGCTACCTCGCTGGCGCGCACTCTCGGTGCGCACTCAGGAAGTAGCCGCGGCTAAGGGCCGTAACTGTGGATCGGCGCCGCTAAGCCTTGGAAGTCACGAGGGGATCCGCTGGCGAATTCGATCCATAACTTTTCTGATCGCCCCTCGCCCCGTGGTCGCCTCGGGCACTTCGACAGCACCAACGAGGACGGCGAGGGCGGCGATCTCCGTCGCGGTCATCCATGCGAGCTCGGGTGCCGTCACAAGTCGCTCCAAGGCGGGCCGAGGGTCGCGCGGCGATGGTCTCGTGTAGCGTTCGCCGCGCTTCCGAAGGGCCGCGACTCCGTCCGCGATCTCTTCCGCAAGGCGCTCGAGGCCCTGCTTACCGGTCGTGTGGTGCTCGACCACGTTGCCCGTATCCCCGTCAACGAAGCGGCGGGTTCGCGGCTCGGGCTTCTTGTTCTTGATCCGCTTCACTCCTGAGAATCTAAAGCCTCCCTCCGATAGCTCGCGCTGACGCTTCGCAAGGATCTCGAGCGCGGCGGCCTCGGTGAGTTCGAGGAGTCGCTTGCGCCGCTTGGTCCGCGCACCGCGCGTCGGCTCGGTGCGCTTGCTCGTCTTCTTGGGTCGGGCGAAAGCCGGGGCTTCGTCACTCGTACGGTTGGCCAGCTCGTCGAACTCGGCGCGAATGGTTGGCCGTCGTTCGTGCGCCCGCTTCTCGCCGGTCCACGCCGCACCGAGGCAGCTGCGGGCCTTTTCATCGCTCGGGTGCCCGTTCTCCTTTGACCATGCGACGAGCAGCAAGAGCGCGTCGGCGACGACGTCGTCCACCTCACCCTCAGGCATGCGCCGTGTAGCCGCAGCGCGAAGCACGCGCTCTGTACGTGCCCACGCCTTGCGCTGCTCTGCTGCCGAAACTACGCTTCCCACGTCGACGTCACCTCGTCGGCCGCGCCTCGGGAGCCCGCCAGCTCTGCGAGGCGCACGCGTCTCTAGTCTCTGGGCGAAAAGAAGTAGCCGCGCAAGATGCGGCGCAGCGGTTCGGACTCCTGGTGATTCGGATCGACCCACTCAACCGGGTTATGGACCTCGCCCGCGGTGTAGATGACGCAGCCGTGCTCGGCTGGGCAGACCGACACGACTAGATCGAGGGGGACCGACACCGGATGCTCCTTGCCATCCATGGGCAGCTCGAGCTCTACCAGGTTGCGCAGAACGTCAACACCACGGAGCTTGAAGTTCTGGTGATAGAGCCCCTCGTCGCTGCTGCGTCGCACCGCCAACAGCACGACGTCTTGGCCAACGTAAGCTCCCAGTGCCGTAGCTACACGTCTCGTTTTTGGATCCATGAACATCGGCAGTTGCTCCGGAGTGAGGTTCCGCGTGTTGCTTCCGATACGCAGCGGGAAACAGTAGACGTCCTCGGGATGGTGCGGCTTCCTGCTCGCGCTCACCTCGGTCTTCTTCACGTGCACGCCCACCACCTGCCCAGGCGAAGGCCAGACGTTGACGGAAACGAGAAGACCTCCTTCGACCGCGATCTCTCGAGTCTCGAAGAATGGAGCCGGGCGGCAGCGATCTCGAATCGACTCCTCCACCCGCCGCGCTGCCTCCTTCGCATCACCCTCCGTCATCGGCAGAAGCTTTGACAGCTTGTCCCTGCCTGCCGCGCCGATGAGGATCGTCCCGCCATGCGCGTTGGAGAACGCTGCCGCATCCTTTGCGATCTCAAAGTCGTCGGCGTCGAGCTTCGCCTTGAAGTCGATCGCGAAGGACTCGCGAGTGCCTTCGGGAGGGATGTCTGCGACGCTCTCAAGCGGCCTCCACATCTCGACCTCCTCCGTACGCCAAACGTACGCCAAAGCGTCCAGTAACTACCCGAAGTGTCCAGTACCACCCATTAGGGCAATCTGGCGGAAGCGCACAGGAATCGAACCTGCCCAGGACACCGGAGGGTGCCCCACACCGGTTTTGAAGACCGGGGGCGGCGCCAGCCTACCAAGCGCTTCCGCAGGGGAAACTACAGGCGAACCGCGCGAAGCGCCAGCGGTCGGAGAGAGGCCGGCGCAGCCGGGGGCGTCACCGCGCAAGGCCCGTCAAGAGCGCCACCAAGCGCCCAGCTACCCTGACCGCATTCCGCGCCGCTTCATCCGCAGCGTCCCCAGCCGCCCACGCGATCTCAATTGCCGCTGCCGCTTCACACGCTTCTCCCCTGGCAATGGCGTACACGCGAGCCTTGTCGGCCCGCGACTTCCGCCCAGCCCCTTCAGCGATGTTCAAGCAAGCACTCTTCGCAGCGCGCATCGCTTGGTCCCGCAAGTCGGCGTCCCGAATCGCCGCAGCCCGAACGGCGCTCAAGAACTCCAGCGCGACCTGGTAGGCAACCAGCTTGTGGTGGGGAAGGGCGGCAGCGCGAGTGTCGTTGGGGTTGGTCATGACCCCCACCGCGCAGGATGCATGACAGCGCCGTTGTCCATAACCCATTCAGTCTTGGCGCGACCTCACAGGCGCTGGCAGGCATCGTGCGCGCCCAAGGCGTGACCAACCCCAACGGCCCTCCCCGCTGCCAACCTAACAGAAACGTCAGCCCACCCCCGGCAGACAGCCCAGCCCCCTTCTGCCTTTTTCCCTCCCCCTTCTCCCTTTCCCTTTCCCTCTCCCTGACCCTCTGCCTCTCCCTTTCCCTTTCCCTTTCCCATGGCCTCTGCCTCTCCCAGGCCCCAGGCCCTATCCCAACTGTGAGGCTGGCGGCC
>JBGTSH010000465.1:0-6593 GCA_041940405.1 Polyangiaceae bacterium | reverse complement strand
GGCTCGCGCGAAAGCTTCCATTTCGCGCGAGCCGAATGGTTTTCAGCGGCGAAAAGGCGCGGCGAGAAATCCTTTACGAAGAGATGCATCCCTACGGGACGTCGGCGTACCGGAGCGCGGACAGCACGGTGGAGGTCAGCGCGAGGAGGTACCGGTACACTGGGAAGGAGAGGGACGAAGAGACCGGTCTCGACTACTTCGGCGCAAGGTATTACGCGCCTTGGCTCGGCAGGTGGACGACGGCGGATCCGCTGGGGTTGCAGGCGGGGTTGAACTTGTACCTCTACGGGCGGGCGTCACCGGTGGTGATGGTCGATCCGAATGGGATGGACTCGGAGGACTTCTCCGTGTCCGGGCTGGTTGGTGCCGTTGGCGCAGGGGTCAGCGCTCTCGGCAGGGTCGCGCAGCGGGCCGGCCGCTGGGACACGACCTCGCAGATCAACGCGTTAGGTTACTCCACCGTGGAGCAGGCGATCGAGGGGGTGAACCAGGCCTATGCGGCGGATGTTCAAGCCCAGCAGGACGCGGAGCAGTTCTGGCGGGTGGCAAGCCCGCAGGCACTTGCAGAGTTTCAGATCGCGAACATCACGAGGCGCCCACCGCCTGGTGAGGCACCGCCGGGCTTCTTGCGGGGCTTCTTCCGGGAGATGACGGGGGAAGGAGTGCGCGAAGCTCCGTTCAGGGGCGCGACTGGAGACGTCACGACGGGAGTGCTCGCAGACATCGCAAACACCGCGGTGAGGCTCGGAGAGACCGGGGCCGAGACTGCCGTCACGGCCAGCGAGGACGCGTCGGACGAGGCGGCGGGTCGGTTTGCGTTCAACTTCCTGAAGCTCGCGTCATACGCCGTGGGGCTCGGCGAAGTTGGAGCCGGAGCGAAAGCGGTTCAAGTCGAGGCGGCGGAGGCTCAGGCTGCGGTGAACGCGGCCAAGTCGACGCGCGCTGGCAGCGGCTATCGCTACTTCGCGCACGGTGGGCCCGACAGCGCAGTTCAATCGATTACCACCGGCGGAGTGAAGCCGGTGTCTATCCACACACACAAACATCCCACTGGCTCGTTCTTTACCCACGAGCTGCGCACCGTTGACCCCAGCGACTTGGGGTTCGCGTCGGCCGAAAACTGGGCGGTTGCGAGAGGCGGGAGCGGGGGGCAGATCGCTGTGGGCAGGGTTCCGGCTTCCGTTGTTTCTCGACTCGAGGCAAGGGGGCTGGTTCAAACCGGGCCCGTGCCGGGCTACCCTGGATTTGCTCCTGAAACGGTGTTCCATCCAAAAGCTCTGAGGACGCTGAACAAGCACGTGCAATGGCAGGTCTTCAAGCAAAACCTGATTCCGTAGGAGAACCCATGGCAACCGATGGCCACTTCTCGCCTGCAAATCCTTGGCCGGAGCCGGAGCACGACTCAGAAGACCCGGGGCGGGTCTGGCGGTCATGGGTGCTCGGCGTTGACGGCATTGTTGACGCTGCCATAGCAAACTCGATGGTAGCAAGCCGCGACGTACACGTTGTCGCCAGCGCACCTGGACAAGTGGTGGTTCGGATCCGATCTGACAATCCTGTTAGTTGCGATCTTCATGCCGTGATGGACTTCACACGCGGTATCTTTGCCATCCTGGATGCCAAATGGCCGATCCGCACCATCCAGCAGATTCCCAAAGAGAAGTGGCTGTTTCTCAAGTCAACGTAGCGTCTCCGCCCAATGGGATGCGTTGCACCGTGACGGTCTCGCTCCCGTCGCCGCGTCGCTCCGCTCCCACGCACGGAAGGACACACTCCGCATGCCCACGCTAGCCTTGCCGAGGTGCACGAAGCCGTTTGGCGACGGAAGCAGCGAAGCGCGGACACTTCTTGGCGGCAAATGCACCCTCGCGTCCGCGCTCAAACGATCGCAACGCCCATCTTCGAATACGCCGCGAGCGCCGGCGGCTCCCCCGGAAGGTACCGCCGCCAAATCGCATCGAAGTCGTGCTCCTCGAACCGTGTGAAGCCCGCGCTCCGAATCCGTTCGAGGGCCGGGCGCGGATCGAACACGATATCCGAGAAGGTGAACACGACCCGGGTGCCCGGTCCGCCAGTGCGGGCCATGAAGGCGAGCGAGGCGTCAATCATCTCGCTCGTGACGTACCCAATGACGCCTTCCCAAACGAACATCGCTCCACCACAATTACGAAAGCCCTTTGCGACGAGCGCATTGGTGAGCGGTGCTTCGATGTCGGCGCTGGCGAAGTCGAATGGCACGTAGGTGATGTGGTCCGGCAGCGCGACGCGCGCGGCGTCGAGCACGGCGCGCTTTCTTTCGAGCTGGTTGGGCACATCGACCTCGAAGACCTGTACGCCGCGCGCCTCGACTTCCGCCATTCGAAGACCGCGGGCGTCGAAGCCGGCGCCGAGCAGTACGAGCTGCGATATCCCCGAGGCGAGCCCCTCTCTGACGGCGTCGTCGATGTAGCGCGTGCGCAAGCGAATGCCGTCGCGGAAGAACGGCAGATCGAGGTAGCGCTGGGTGGCCTCGGCCGCGTGCGCGCCGGCGGCCGCGAAGAGGTGCGCGTAGGGATCGGTGAAGAGCCGCTCGGCTTCGGGGCGGTCGGATTCCTCCGCTCGAACGACTGCGATCGAGAACGCGGTATCGGCTACGTCGACCATGGTCAGAGCGCGGCGACGAATTCGCGCCCGAAGTCGAGCGGGTAGGGACGATCGGCCGGGTTGATCGCGGTCGCTGCACGGAGCAGCTTTGCCATCGCGGACGGGAAGCCCTTGAGGCGCTCGGGATCCTCGAAGGGGTCGCGCTTCATGTGGGCGATCATGCGGTCGCGCAGGCTTTCGATGTCGTCGAAGAACGCGCGGCCGGTGACGACGTTGTAGATCGATCCGGCGAGGGCGTAGACGTCGGCGCGGACGTCGAGCTCGACCGGATCGAGCACCTGCTCGGGGGCGATGTAGCCGGCGGTGCCTGCGACGAAGCGGCCGCACACCTCGGCGGAAACGCGCGTCGCACGGACCATGCCGAAGTCGATCACGACCGAGGAGAGGGGCGGGACGTGCGCGGGGTCGCGGTGCTTGTCGGGGTCGAACCGCTCGCCGCCGCTGAGCGGGAGGCGCAGCCAGATGTTCGCGGGCTTCAGATCGCGGTGAACGAGGCCGGCGCCGTGGAGCGCGGCGAGGCCGGCGCAGGACTCGACGACGACCTGCTTCAGCTCGAAGAGCGACATCCTGCGGGCCGTCGAGTACTGCTTGAGATCGGCGCCGATGAGGTACTCGAGGACCAGGAATGGGACGCCGCTGGAGACGCCGCGATCGATAATGTTGGCGACGTTCGGGTGGTAGAGGCCAGCGAGCGCTTTCGCCTCTTCGACGAACGAAGCGAGGATGCCCTCGCGCTCGGTCTCGGTCGCGCTGGCGAGCGCGTCGGCCTTTGGAATCTTGAGCACGAAGAGGCGATCGGCGCCGGGCTTTCGCACGAGCCAGACCGATCCGATGCCGCCTTCGCCGAGCGGCTTGACGAGCTCGTAGCCCTCGATCGTCGTGGGCTCCTTCTTCTTGATCGGCGGCGGCGGAGGCGTTCGGCGGATCGCAGCGGTGACCGCCGCCTCGAGCAGCGAGGACGTCACCGGACCGAGCGAAGCGAACCAGACCTCGAGGAGCGACAGATCGCGTGCACGGATGGAACGCGCCACGAGCGCCGCGATGCGCGGCGCGTTCTCTGTCGCGTTGCGAGAGAGCGTGTCTTCCGGGTTCTCCGCGCTCGTCGGGTGGAGCGCTTTGACCGGGTTGGCGAGCGCGGCGTAGAGGCGATCGCCCGCCATGACGAGCTCCAGGCACATCGCCTCCAGGTCGGCCTTCGGTCCGGCCGCGGTCGAAAAGCCGGCCAGCGCGTCCCCGAGACCGACGAGGGTCCGAGCGAGCTCGGTGTCGTCTGCATGCAATGCGGCCAGGGCGGCGCTCGCAGCGTCCTTCCAGCCGCCGTCTTTCTCGTCGGAGAGGAGCGCGGTTCGGAGCTTCTCTGCTTGCTCGATGCATTGCGCCAGCGCAGCCGGCGACATCAGAGGGAGGGCGGTCGCGAGCTGCGAGAGCATCGCCGGGCGATCGATGACCACCGCCCACCACGCGGCGAACGGGCCGAGCCAGCGAACGTCGTCGACCTCACCCAGGGCCGTACCGCGCGTGGTGTCGACGAGCCGCCAGAAGAGCGCGCTCAGGCCGGTCTTGAGAGCCCCTGGCAGCTCGCGCGAGCCGTCCGCCAAGCCGTCGACCTTGCGCAGCCACAAGCACGCCTCGTGTGCCGTCCCGCCGCGATCCGAGGCGACTGCGCGCGCGTCGAGCGCGTAGCCGCCGAGCTTGATCGCCAGGACCTCGAGCGCCAGATCCATCGCGGCGTCGGTCTCTCCGCTCTGCCGGCGCGTTCTCACGAGGTCGAGCATCTCGCCGGGAGCCTTGGACAAGAGCTCCCAGGTCGGGCCGAGCTCCGGCGAGTCGATTTGCTCGTCGGGGGCGCAGGTCGAGAGCATCGGATCCCAAAGACGGAGGGCAAACGTGCGCGCGCAGCCTTCGAGGGCGTTGATCGCCGCGGCGCGCGCGCGAAGACGGCCGTCGCCGAGCGCGATTCGACGCGCCTCTTGGAACGTGGCCGGGAGCGCGTTGGCGAAGCGCGAGGCGCGCGCATCGGCTTCTGCGTCGTCGTATTGCGCGGCGAGGCGGACCAGGTTTTCGATCCCGAGCTCGAGGTCGAGCGGATCGCGCTCGGCGGCTTCGACGACGTCGGTGATGGCGATCACCTCGATCCAGCGGCGCTGATCTTCGAGCGTCGTCTCACGCGAGTTGCGGGCGAGATCGCGCAGGCTGCGGAGCGCGCGGTCGACGTCCGGATCGCGATCGCCGCGCCGCCAGATCGTCGCGAGGCCGCGCGCGAGCGCTCGTGCGGCGATCGCCCCGCCTTCGCCGGCTTGGACGCGCTTTGCGAGGCGCTCCCAGAGCTGCCTGCGCTCGAAGAAGAGGTACGGCGTCGCAGCGGCGATCGCGGCGAGGACCCATGGCTCTTCGTCGGGCGAATCGAGGATGGCGACGAGCTGGCTCGACATGAAACGCAGCCGCTCGGCAGGGAACGAAGCGAACGCTGTCATCGCGCGCTGGCGGAGCACGGGTGATTCGCCGTGCACCCAATCGAGGACGGTGTTCTCGAGCTGCTCGAAGGCGCCGGTGAGGCGACCGAGGGCGCGGGCGGCGTGAACCCAGACGAGCGGCTCGGGGTGAAGGAGCAGCGGCTGAAGGAGCTGGAGCGTACGCCCGAGGAGCTGCGGATCGGTGGTGGGCGGCATCCCGCGCGCGCTCACCTCGAGACAGCGCGCGGCGATCACCCGACCGAGCAGCGTGCCGTGCGCCGGCTGCTCGATCATCACCTCGAACGTCGACGCGTCACCCCAGATCCAGGGCCCGAGCACGGGGATCTCGAGCGCGCTCGCGCCTGCTTCCCACAAGAGGATCTCGAGGCGCGCGACCGCCTCGCCGTTCTCGGGATCGACCAGATCCTGTCCCTTGCCGAGCAGCGGCACGCACGCGAACGCATCGAGGAGGGGGCCCTCGACCACGCGCGAACGAGCGAGTGGCGCGAGGTGACCGGCGTAGCTGGACCTCGACGCGACGTCGAAGAGCGGCGCCAGGTGGATGTCGCGACGCCAGGTGCTCGCGGCGGCCCACAGAAAGAGGAGGGAGCCGCTGGTGCTGTCGAAGATGTCGCCGAACTGCGCGACCTCGGACGGCGTATCGAGGAGCGGCGGGATCGACGTGGCCAGCGTGTCCGCGAGCTCACGGGCCTTGGCGGAGAGCTCCGTATCCGCTCCCTCGCCGTGACGGCGCGCACCGCGACGCCAGAGGTTGGCGAGCGCATGCTCGAGCTCCGCATCCTCTCCGACGATCTCGGTCAGCGCCGCGAGCGCGTCACGCACCGTTTCGATGGTCATCCGAGCCTGAATCCTAACTCTCTTCGGCGCCTCAGTCGTAGTGCTCGACGTCGAGGCCGGGCATCGCGGTCCAAGGGTGACGCCGCGCCTCGTAAACCGCCACCTTGGGCGCGGGGAACGTCGGATCGGCGAAGCCGCCAACCGCGACCGCGACGAAGCCCTCGAGCTTGTCGATCTCCCAGGCGAGCGTGGTCCCGCAGGAAGGACAGAACCGGAACCGAACCGTGCCTCCGCTGTCGCCTACGCGCACGTACTCGGTGAACGGCCCTTCGATCTTGACCTTGTCTGCCGGGAACCGTGCCTGCACCCCGAACGCGCTGCCGGTTCGCTTCTGGCAGGCGAAGCAGTGGCACATCGAGGATCGGACCGGCTCGCCTTCGCAAACGGCGACGAGCTTTCCGCAGCTGCACGTTGCACGACGCGTCGGTTCAGCCATCGGCGGAGGGTACGCGGGCGCGGGGGCGAGAGCGAGGGCGGGCGTGAGGGCGAGAGCGGCCGAGGGCCTGAGCGGGCGAGAGAGAGAGGGCGCTCTCTTCGGCGATGATGCGTCGCAGCCAAGCGTGGCCGGGATCGGCGTCGACGCCCCCGGCCGGCCGAGCAAGGTCTGGACCGTCCGCCCGCAGGGGATGACGGCCACCT
>JBGTSH010000464.1:0-6638 GCA_041940405.1 Polyangiaceae bacterium | reverse complement strand
GTAGCTCTGGAAGACCATGCCCACGCCGCGCTCGTGGGGCGGCAGCTCGCTGATCTTTCGAGAGCCCGCGAAGATCGCGCCTTCGCTCACCGTCTCCAGCCCCGCGACGAGCCGCATCAGCGTAGACTTCCCGCATCCGCTCGGACCCACGAGGACGACGAGCTCGCCGGGCTCGGTCCGAAAGTGCACGTCCGCCAGCACGACGGTGTCGCCGAAGCGCTTTCCGACATGCTCGAAGCAGAGAGGCGGTGACTCGGAGCTCACGGGGATGCGCGGAGGACGATAGTCGAAGGATCGCTCGGGTTGACGTAAGATCGCCCTATGGTGCGCCTGTCCTTGGCTGCTTGGTGCGTCGCGCTCTTGGCCCTCGGCGGATGCGAAGGCACCGTCTCCGACGACGCAGAGGGCGGCGGGGGCGGGAGCGACGCGACGACCGGGGCGACGAGTCCCACGTCGGCGACGGGGATGTCGACGTCGGCGACCAGCCCGACCTCGAGCACGACCTCTACCGGAACGCCGACCACGTCGACGACCGGCGCGACGACAGGCTCCGGGGGGGACCCGTACGCCGCCGCTCGAACGGCGTGCATCAACAAGATCAACGAGCTGCGGGCAACCAAGTCCCTGCCCGCGTACGGCCAATGGACCTCCGCCGAGTCGTGCTCGGATCAGCAGGCGACCGCGGACGAGATGTCCGGGACACCGCACGGCGCCTTCGGCATGTGTGGCGAAAGCGGACAGAACGAGTGCCTAGGCGCGGGACCGGCAGGCATCGAAGGATGCCTCGAGTCGATGTGGGCCGAGAAGGACCAGCCCGGCTGCGCCGGCTGCGACGCTTGCAACATGGGCTACGACCCCAACTGCCCGAACTGCGACTTCTACGGCGACCAGACGGGGGACGTCTGCGGCCACTACGTCAACATGAGCGCGCTCTACTTCAGCGAGGCCGCGTGCGGCTTCAGCTCGCTCGGCGGCTGGGATGTCATCAACTTCCACTGAGCCGTTTGGAGATGGCGCCGTGATCCAGAGGCTCCTTCGCCTATCGCTCGTCCTTGCCGCGGTGTCCTGCGGTGGCGGAGCTTCTCTCGAACAGAGAGCACGAGAACCGATGCGGGGCGATGCGCCTCCGCGTCGTGCTTCGACCACCGCGGAGGCACCGAAGGCCGCTGCCCCCGCGACACCGCAGACGCCGTCGCCCGAGCCGAAGCGGCCGTTCGCCCTCGCGCTCAGGGCACCGAAAGACATCGGCATCGGGATGCTCGCCGACGCGGTAGGTGCGTGGTTCGTCACACCGGGCGAAATGAGTACGAGCATCGTTACGGTCTTCGAGCTCTCGGGCTCGGAGCTCGTTCGCCTCGGCGAGCGCCAAGTCGAAGGGGGCTATGGAGTCCTGGGGCTGCGCCGCTTCGGTTCTACGGTACACGTCGCAGCCGCGGGGATCTCGGGGCGGACGGGCGTCATCGAGTACCTCCCGCTCGATGCTCGCGCCAGGCGGCGAAACGAGCCCGACATGACCGCGAGGTACTACGATCGCATCTACCGCCTCTCGCCATCCCCTTGTGTCGGGGACGTGACGAAGGGCCGGCCGCGACTCGCGGCAGACAGCATCTTCGACCTGGCCGACGGCGTCGTCGTCATCAGCGGCAAAACCTGCGAAAAAGACGATCCTGTCATCCATATTCGCGATCGCGCGAACAAGACGACCGTCGTGGCGCTCGAAGCGCCTCCTGAGCTTCTCGAAACCAATTTTGGTCTGGTGCTCCTGCAGGACAAGAAAGCCCCGTCGGTCTTCGACGGGCGCTCGGGTTTCATCCCGCTCGCCATCCCGAAGCTTCCGCCAGGAGCCGACAAGCTGCACAAGGCCCCGGACGGCGCATTCATCGTGCACGCAGACTCCCTCGAACCCTCGAAGCCGAGGACCTACTTCATCGCGGACGGCGAGGGCTGGAAGCCCCTGGCGCTTCCCGACGGCAGGACCAACTTCGAGCTCGAGGCCGGTCCAACGACGCTGTGGGCGGTCGTCGACGGGTCCGCGGGTTCGCCGACCGAGGTCTATCGCTATCATTCGGGGCCCGGCTCGGCGCCCGCGGCCGTCGACGCGACGTCGCTCGTCGTTCCGCCGAAGCAGAAGACACCCGCCGTCGTGTTCGGCTCCGTGCCCTTGAGCCAGTGGTGCAGCGAGCACGCGGTGGTGGTCCTCTACGGGTTCACGAAGGTGACCCCCGATGACTACGACTTCCCGCTGACGAGAAAGGCCCTCAAAGGGAAGACCCAGTTCAACAAGGTCAGGTTCGTCGTCACCGAAGCCGGGGGACAGAAGTTCTTCGTCGGGAAGGCTTCGTCGATTGGAGAGGCGAAAGCATTGGCCGACGTGATCGAGCGCGGAGTACAGGGCAGTAAGCCCCAGGTCGTCTGCGCGGATCCCACCGAGGTGAGGACGGTCGACATCGATCTGGCCACCGGCGAGGTCAGGAAGGGCGCGCCGAAGCCGGCCCGGCCGCCGGGCTAGCTCATCCGCTGCCATCGAATTGCCACAACCTCTCCGCGATCCTTCCCCGGGACGACGCGAACAGACTGCCTGCGCCGGGCGTAAGCCCATCGCGTGCCCCGGTCGTTCCTCCCCTTCGCTGCCGCCGCGCTGGTGCTCACGGCCCTGGTGGTCGCGACCGCTGCGCTCGTCCTCGATCGCGGCGGCACCCGCCCGCCCTCGGCCGCGCGGTTCGACGCGATCGTGGTCCTGGGCTGCCGGGTCGACCCGGGAGGCGTACCCAGCCACGCGCTGGCGCGCCGCGCCGAGCACGCCGCGGCGCTCTATCACGAAGGCCGGGCGCCGCTCGTCGTCGTCACCGGTGGCGTAGGGGACTACGGACCGAGCGAAGCCTCGGTCGCGGCGCGCGTCCTCGAAGAAGCGGGCGTCCCCCGCGAGGCGATCCTCCTCGAGGACGCGTCGACGTCGACCTGGGAGAACGCGACCGAGGCACGTGCCCGCTTCGGCGGAGGGCGAGTCCTCGTCGTCACGGACAGCTTTCACACCTTCCGCGCGGAGAGGATCTTCGAACGGCTCTACGACCGCGCAGAGGCGGTCGGCTCGCATTCGCCATGGATGCGGCCTCGCACGATCGGCGCCCTACGCGAGGTCGCCGCGGTCGCCATCTACGCCGGGCTCGGGAGGATCGACCTCTTTCCCCGCACCGCGGCCACGACCGGCGGGCCGCCGGGCCCCTTGCGCCGTGCGCTCGCCTCCGGACCGCGCTTCCGCGACGACGCGCTTCCGAGCCGCTGGTACTTTCGCGAGCATGACGCTCCCGCGAGCCATTCGGATCACTTCGCTCGAGGCCCTCGCCGCGCGGCACGGGGACCTGTCGCGCGCCGTTCTCGTCGGGCTCGACCTCGACGACGCCTGCGAAGCGCGCATCGTGCACCACACGGTTCTGCTCGGTTGCTCGCTCTCCGAGCGGCTCGCCGCAGATCTTCGTGCACGCGGCGCGCTCGTGATCCCCAGGCTCGACGGGTTTCCCTACGACCCGATGAGGAGCACCCTCTACACCCCCGAAGAGCTCCTCGCCGGGTACGACGGCACCCTCGAGTCGAGCCAAGACTTTCAGATCTTCGCCCATTTCCGCGATTCGGGCCGCTTCGCGCCCGACGTCTACGAAGCGCTCGCGCAACGGCTCCACGACTTTGCCATCGACGAGGCGCTCCGCGAGGCCATCGGGCCCACGCAGAAGCGCCTGGTCGCCATCATGGGCGGGCACGGCAAGGCGCGCGGCGACACCGACTACACCCGCGTCGCACACCTGGCGTGGATCCTCGCTCGACGCGGGTTCACCATCGCGAGCGGCGGCGGGCCCGGGATCATGGAGGCAGCGAACCTCGGCGCCTATCTGTCGAAATGGGACGACGCCGCCACGGTCGATGAGGCCCTCGCGATCCTCGGAAAGGCGCCATCCTTCGCCGGCACGGCGATGGTCCCCTACGTCGAGGCGGCGCGAGACGTCTGCCGCCGCTTTCCGAATGGCGCTCCGAGCCTCGCCATTCCGACCTGGTTCTACGGGCACGAGCCATCCAACCTCTTCGGTAGGCACATCGCCAAGTACTTCTCGAACGGTCTGAGAGAGGACACGCTCCTCGCCATTGCGTACGCCGGGGTGGTGTTCGCTGCCGGCAGCGCGGGGACGACCCAAGAGATCTTCATGGACGCCGCGCAGAACCATTACGAAACCTTCGGCGCTCCGTCGCCGATGGTCTTCTTGGGGCGCGATCGCTACGAAAAGGAGACGAACCTCTATTCGACCCTGCAAGCGTGCGCCAAAGGCAGGCGATACGCCGAGCTCCTGCTCCTCTCGGACGACGTCGACGCGGTCGCGGACTTCCTCGCCGCGCACATCGGCGATTGATCGAAAAGTCGGGACCGCCTCAGCCCAGGAAGGCTTCGATCCGTCGCGCCATCTTGGCCCGAAACTCGTCGGTCGTCGGAGGGCAGTGCTTCGACCCTTCGAGGAGCTCGACCTCTGCGTGCGGCAAGAGCTCGTTGACGCGGGCGATGAGGCGAGCCCCGGGGAAGCTGACGTCGTGCTCGGCGCCGAAGACGAGGACGGGACACTTGATGTTCGCGACCTGCTCCGCCTTCGCGAGCGGCGGGATCCGCATGTCCATTCGATAGCAGCGGAAGGCGTCGCCGAAGTACGAGGTCCAGTCGGGATCGTTGGTCGTGCAAAGCCCGTCGACCAGCCGCTTTAGGCGCGTCTCGTTCGGGAACGCGCGGAACATCATCATCGGCCAGCCCATCTTCACGAAACCGTCCCAGGCGGAGCCCGAGACCAGACCGGCAGGGACCAAGAGGACCAGCCTCTTTACCCGGTCTCCGAGGAGATTGGCGGCGCGGAGCGCGACGAAGCCGCCCCAGCTCACGCCATAGAGATCGAAGCGATCGATGCCCAGGGCGTTGGTCGCCTCACCCACCCATTTGCCATAAGAGTCGTCGGCGAGATCGACACGTCGATCCTCGCTCATGACCGATTGACCGACGACGTCGAGCACTGCGACGCGGCGGGTCTCGAGCAGCGGCCCGAGCTCCGGCAGCGCATGCGCCGAGGTCGCCATCGCGCCGTGCAAGAGGACGAGCGGCGGCGCGTCGGCCGGCCCGGCGAGCAGGGCATGCGTGCGCCCGAACGAGGTCTCCACGTCGCGCTCCTCGACGCGGACGGGCGCTTTGTCGCGGAACTTGTCGAACCACGACCGCACGGTGGCCTTCTTCTCCGAATCGACGAACATCACCGACTCACTCACGGCTTCCTCCTCGGACGTACCCCGTCGAGATGCTGCGATAGGCTCCGTCGAAAGAGCCGCAAGGGGTCGGGGAGCCCGCCTTGCGCCCAAGCGAGGAGCGCGAAGTAGTAAAACGAAAAGAAGGCGATCCCGAAGAGCGCCTCGTCGACGTCGTCGGCGATTTCCTTGCGTGCCTTCGCCTCTCGAGCGAGCTCGGCGACGTGCGCGTGAACTTCGGCGATCTGCTTCGCGAACCGCTCGTTCCACGGAGGCTCGGCAAAGAGAGACGAGCGCAAGAGCGTTCGCGACAGCGCGGGGCGCGCCGCGTAGTAGTCGAAGAACGCCTTGGCGAGATTGCCCAGATCCGCCTCGAGCGAGCGCTTCTTCGCGCTCTTCCGCGCTTCGTTCCAGGTGCGCGCCAGATCGTCGAAGAGCGCCGTGTGGAGCAGGTCTTCCTTGTCGCGGAAATGAAGGAGGACGGTCCCGGCGGCGACGCCCGCGTCTTTGGCGACCGCGCGGATGCTCGTCGCTTCGAAGCCCGAACGCTCCAGGTGCGTGCGGGCGACGTCGAGGATCTTCGTCCTCGTGCTCGCCTTCTGCTCCGCTCTGCTGAACGCGTTCACTGAACCTGTTTAGCATGCGGGCAAGCGAATGCGAAGCGGAGTTTTCGGCCCGGAAGCCGGGTCAGCGCGGCCCGAACATCGCGGCTGCGCGAACGACCTCGGACCCGAGCTTTTGCAGCTGCGCGTCGACGCGCGGGCTGATGACGGCGCCGTCACGCTCGAACGCTTCCGACGCGTGGTTGATGGCGACGACGTAGGGGACCGTCCATCCCCGGAGCGACCGAACCATGTGCTCCATCGCGGTGACCGCCTGGAGGGCGTGCCCACCCGCAGCCACGGCGACGAGGCCGACGGGTTTGTCGTGCAGGTAAGCCGGGTCGTGCTCGGACAAGAGCTCGAGCCAATCGATCGCGTTCTTGAAGAGGCCGCTCACGGTGCCGTGGTAGAGCGGGCTCGACCATACGAGCGCGTGGGCGGAATCCATCGTCGCCAAGTAGCGCTCGACCGCAGGTGGAGCGGGGATGCCGTGCTCGTACATCGGCAGAGCGAGGCGACCGAGCTCGAGGAGCTCGACCTCCGCACCTTCGCGGGCAGCTGCATCGAGCACGGCCTTGAGCGCAAACAGGCTGCTGGACCGCGCCGCGCTCGTTCCGCCGAGGCCGACGATCTTGTGCGTCACGACCGGACCTTAGCAGTGTGGAGGAGCTGGCGGGGTTGGAGTGCTGGATGAGGGTCGTTCCCGTCGAGTCTCCCCCCCGCCCCCCCCCCCCCCCAGGGGGGGGGGGGGCACGCCCCGCGCCCGCGCAG
>JBGTSH010000463.1:0-6640 GCA_041940405.1 Polyangiaceae bacterium | reverse complement strand
AGACCGCGAGCCTGCTTGGCCAGCTGCGCAGCAATCTCAATCTCCGGTGCACCACCACCAGCAATCAAAGCCTTCTTCTTGACCAAACAACGGACAACGCACAGAGCATCGTGCAAGCTTCGCTCAGCCTCCTCAAGGATCAAGGAGTTGGCACCACGGACAACGACAGACACCGTCTTGCCAGTAGCCTTGGCACCCATAACCTTGACCATGCGGGATCCCGAAGATTGCACCTCCTCCACGAGCTCGGCGTCATCCACGAATCCCGTGGCGAAGAACCCCTAGCCGCCCGCGACTACCTCGCCGCCTACAACGCCGACGCCGACTTCCGCGAACCCCTCGAAGCCCTCGTCCGCGTCCTCTCCCGCCGCCGCTCCTACAAAAACCTCGGCAAGCTCCTCGACGCCATGGCCAAAAACGCGCCATCGGCCGAAGAGCGCTCCCGCGCCATGCGCGAGCTCGCCGTCGTCGCCCTCGAGCACGACAAGAACCGCGACGAAGCCCGCCAACGCCTCGAAGAAGCCGTCGCCGAAAACCCCGACGAGCTCGCCGCCTGGCTCGAGCTCGAAATGCTCGCCCACGAACAAGGCGACCTCCCCGCCGTCATGCGGGCCATCGAAGCCCGCCTCCCCCTCGTCACCGACGACACCTACAAAGCCCTCCTCTACATTCAGCTCGCCGAGTTCGCCGCCAAGCTCGCCGAAACCCAGCGCGCCTACGAATATCTAGACGCCGCCGCCGCCCTCGAAGGCCGCGCCCGCTTCCAAACCCGCGTCGCCCTCGAGCGCGTCGCCCAAGCAGCCGCCGATCTCGACGCCCTCGCCCGCGCCCTCGAAGGCCAAGCCGAGCTCGTCGCCGAAGTCCTCGACGACCCCGCCCGCGGAGAAGAAATAGGCGTCCCGCGCTACATGCGCACCGCCGCCTTCGCCGCCGAAGCGTGGATGCGCGCCGCCGAAATCAAGCGCCGCCTCGGCGATCTCGACGGCGCCGGCGCCCTCCTCGCCCTCGCCGCCCGCCGCCTCCCCAACTCCCCCGTCATCTCGCGCGCACGCCTCGGCGTCCTCGAGATGCAGGGCGATCTCGAAGCCTCCGCCGCCCTCGCTCGCGAAGAGCTCACCCGCGCCGGCGACGGCCCCCACGCCGCTTCTCTCTGGCTCCGCGTCGCCGAGTCCGCCGCGCTCGTCAACGATCGCGTCGCCGCGCTCGACGCCCTCCGCCACGCCCTCGCCGCCGATCCCGGATCCATCCCCGCGCGCGCCATCGAGATCGATCTCCTCGTCGACGGACAAGATCCCGCCGCCCTCGCCGGCGCCCTCGAAGGCTGCGCCAGCTCGTTCGTCACCGACGGCGCCAAAGCCCGCGCCTTCCTTCTCGCAGCGTACGTCTGGGCCTGCCTCGTCCGCGATCCCCAAGCCGCACAGACCGCGCTCGAGCGCGCCGTCTCGCACGGCATCGAGCCCGCGATCTCCATCCGCTTCGGCCGCATGTTCGCCGCCGTCGTCGACGACGCATCGTGGTTCGAGGCCTGCACCGAGCAGCTCCTCGGCGGCGGCGCCGAGCCCCACGAGCTCCCCGGCCTCTGGTTCGAGCTCGGCCGCGCGCGTCTCCTTCGTGGCGACGTCCCCGCAGCCGAGCAAGCCTTCAGCGAGCTCGCAAAGACAGAAGGCCTCGGCGCCTTCGCCCGCGCGCCCTGGCTCGGCCGCATGCTCGCCGCGTGCGCCGTCGGCCTCGCGCGAGGTGACGGCCAGCGTCGATCCCCCGAGGCCATGGACGGTCTCGCCGCCGCCGAGAGCGATCCCGCGCTCGCGCGTGGCCTCACGGTCGTCGCCGCCTTCCGCGCCCTCACCGCCGGCGATCAGGACGGCGCCCGCGCTCGTCTCGCCGCGCTCCACGAGCAAGCGCCCGGCGATCTCGTCGTCGCCGTGTGCCTCGCCGAGCTCTCGTCGGCCGATCCAGCGGCAGCCGCCGCCGTCCTCGCTCGATCCGCGCGTGAGATCGACGACGGCGACATGGCCGCCGCGCTCCGCTTCGAGGCAGGGCTGTATTACTGGCGCGCCGGCGACCGCGACGCTGCGATCGCCGAGATCGCCGCTGCGCGCGACGTCGTCCCGGGCGCGGCCAACGCGCTCCTCACCTGGGCGCGCCGCGGCGTCGGCGCCTCGTCGCTCGAAGCGCGCCGCGACACGATCGGCGACGGCCCGCACGAGGCGCTCGAGCGCTTCGGTCTCGAAGTCGCCTGGCAGAACGAAGGCGGCGACGTCGACGCTGCGCTCCAAGCGCTCTTCAGCGCCGAGCGCGCCGAAGGCGCCTCGGACGATCGCATCGTCGCCACGGCCCTAGGCCGGTTGATCTACGAGCCCGCTTCCGGCGATCCCGAAGCGCGCGAGCAAGCCCTCGAGGTGCTCGAGGCGCGCGGCGGTGACGCGACGGTCGTCGCGCGCGCCGAGCGCTTCCGTGCGTACCGCGACGCGGGTCACGATCCCGCCGGCGCCTCTGCGCTCGCGCGCGCCTGGGCCGAGGTCGAGCCCGCGCAGCACGTCGCGCTCGAGTGGATCGGCGCCGCCTACGCAGCGCAAGATCGCGAAGGCGAGATCCACGCGCGCATGCTGCTCGCCGATCTCGACACAGGTCCGACGGCCGAGGCCGTTCGCGCCTCGGCCGCCGCGATCACGACGCTCGCGGGCGGCGTGCATCCTCCGCTCGAGGCGAGCTACGGATCCGGTCGCCTCATGAACCTCGAGATGGCGCCGCCCGGCAGCGATCCCCGCCGCCGCGCCGCCGCGCTCCACGGCCTCGAAGGCGCGCTCGGCGAGGACGCGTACGTCGACGCGCTCCTCCTCGCCGGCTACAGCGATCTCGCGAACGGATCGGCGCAGAGCGCGCTCGATGCGTTCAAGGCGGTCGTCGACGCGCGGCCCGACGATCTCGGCGGATGGGAAGGCGTTCGCTCCGCGGCGGTGCTCCTCGATCAGCCGGTCGAGATCGCGCTCGCCTCGGCGCAGCTCGGCGCCCTGTCGCGCGACGACATGCGCGGCGCCACCTTCTGGGAAGAGGCGGGCCTCATGCTCCTCGAGCGCACCGACGCCCACGAGGACGCCGAGATCGCGCTCGATCGCGCGTTCTCTCGCGATCCGCGGACGGGCAAAGCCTTCGACAAGCTCTTCCGCCGCGTGCGCAGTCGCAACGACAACGATCGCCTCCTCAATTTGATCGAGCGCCGCCTCGAGGTGGCCGAGGACGAGTCGGAGATCTCGAAGCTCTTCTGGGAGCGCGCCCGCGTGCTGCAGAAGAAAGGTGACGCCGACGGGGCGCTCGCCGCGCTCGAGAACGTCACGATGCTCGAGCCGGATCACGTCGGCGCGCTCGCGCTCGCCGGCACCATCTGCATCCAGAAGGGCGACTTCGCCGGCGCCGCGCCGCTCATGGCGCGCCTCTCGCAGAACAAGGACGCTCCGAAGCAGGAGCGCCTGGTCTCCGGCGTCACGGCTTGCGATCTCTACGAGAACAAGCTGAACCAGCCCGAGAAGGCGCTCGAGGTGCTCGTCGCGCTCCACAAGGCAGGCCTGACGACGCTGCCCGTCCGCGAGCGCCTCGCCCGCGCTGCGGCGCGCACCGGAGCGTGGACCGAGGCGACCGGAATGCTCGAGCAGCTCATGAACGAGCGCACCGAGCGCGACGGCCGCGTCGAAGCCGCGCGCCTCTCGATGGCGATCTGGCGCGACAAGGTGCGCGAGCCGACGCAAGCGCGCGCGGCCGTGAAGAAGCTCCTCGAAGAGGTGCCGGACGATCCCGAAGGTCTCGAGCTCGTCCTGCAGACGAGCTTCGAAGAGAGCTTCCGTTCGAGCTTTTTGGCGCGCGGCAAGCAGAAGCTCATCGACTCGCTGCAGATGGATCCGACCGACTCGGATCGCGTGGCGCTCCTCGCGCGCATCGCGGCGGCGCAAGGCGATCTGCAGCTCCGGCAGGCGACGCTGGGCGTCCTCGTCGCGCTCGGCAAGCCCGACCGCGGCCTCTCCGACGAGCTCGCCTCGCTCGATCTGAAGATCCTCTCGCGGCCGCAGCAGATCCTCGACGCGCGCGCCCTCGCCGACATCGCCGATCCGCACGACACAGGCGCCGTGCCGCGCCTCTTCGTGCACATCGCCGAGACGGTGAGCCTGGTCCTCGGTCCGTCGCTCGAGTCGCTCGGCGTCGGCAGGAAACAACGCGTCGACGCCAAGGGTGGCCCGCCCTTAAGGCTCGCGGTCGCCGAGTGGATGGGCGCGCTCGGCTTCGATGTCGAGTTCGAGCTCTACGTCGGCGGTCCCCAGCCGCGCGGCGTGCAGGGCGTCGTCGTCGGTGAGGTGCCGGCGCTGGTCGTCGGCTCCGAGATCACCGCGCCGCTCGATCCGGGCGCACGCTCGGCCATCGCGCGCGAGGTGTTCGCGCTCCGCCGCGGCATCTCGTCGCTCCGCACGCGCGACGACGCGGCGATCGCGAGCGCGGTCATCGCCGTCTGCAACGAGATCGGCGCCCCGATGCAGAACCCGGGCTACGCCGTCTACGCCGAGGTGTCGCGCGCCGTGCACAAAGAGATATCGCGCAAAGTGAAGAAGAACGCACAAGCAGCCGCGGCCGAGGTCGCTCAATCGGGGCAAGACCCGAAGGGCTGGGCAGCGTTCGCGCGTCGCAGCGTCGATCGAATGGCCGCGCTGGCCGCAGGCGACGTCTCGCACGTCATCGCCGACATGCTGAACCTCCCGCGACATCAGCTCGCGGCCGCGATCCGTGAGAGCGATCGCGCGCTGTCCCTCCTCCGGTTCGTGCTCTCGCCCGGCTATCTCGAGCTCCGACGCCAGCTCGGCATGGGGACACGGTGAGCGACGACAAGAAAGCCCGACCCAGCGGTCCCGGCGGCATGTTCGGGGGCCGCGCCGGCGCAGCGCGCGACGCGATCCCCACGGCCGACGAGGGCGACGCGCTCCTCGACATGCTCTTCGACGACGCCATCAAGCCCGAGGAGCCGGCTGGTGGCGGCAACGCGCCCTTCGATCCCAACGCGACCGCGGTCGCGCCGCACGGATACGGTCGCCGCACGCCGACGCCTCCGACGCCGATCCCCGGCGTGGGCGAGCCCGCGCCGGCGCAGGTCGTCGCGCCGCCGGGTTGGGCGACGACGCCGGGTGGCGCGAGCCCCGCGAGCCCGAAGGTTCGGATGGCGCCGCCGGGTGGCGAGGATCTGCCGACGCGCGTCTACTCGGCGCCGCCGCCGGACTTCGACGATGACGAGCCCGAGCTGCCGGTCGAAGGGGCGCGTCCGTCCCCGCCGCTGGCGCCGATCCCGCCGGCGCCGCCGGTTCCGCCGCGTGCGCCGCCGCCGCGTCCGTCGGGGCGAGGCGCCGCGGCCCCTCCGCGCGAGCCGTCGTACGAAGAGGTGGACGAGGTCGATCTCGAAGAGGACCGTACTGTCATCGGCGCGGCGGTCGTCACCGAAGAGCCGTTCGATCCGCTCGCCGCGGGCTACGGCGACGAAGAACAAGTGGATCCGGACGCGCACGAGCGGATGACCGCCGGACGCGACGACTTCGGCCTGGCCGACGAGCTCGGCATCGCCGAGCCGACGTTCGAGGCCGAAGAGACGACGCACGGGCGCTACGACGCACCGAAGGCGCCGCGCCCCGCACCCCCCGAGCAGCCCGAGCTGGATCTCGGGTCGCTCGACGACGGCAACGAGGAAGAGGCGACGCGGACCTTCCAGGCCGCCAGCTCGCAGCCGCCGGCGCCGCCGCCGCCGTCGATCCAAGAGGCCGAGCCCATTTCGTACGACTCGCAGGCGCCGATCATCAAGAGCACGCGCCCGCCGCTCGCTCCCGATGGTCTCGAGGACGAGCGCGAGGCTTCGGCAGCGCTCGCCGCGACGCCGGGTCTTCGCGACAGCTTCCTCGAGCGCGCCGCGTGGCTCGCCGAGGAAGCGGGGCTGCGAACCGACAAGCTCCAGCGCGCGCGCCTCCTGATGACGGCGTCGGAGCTCTACGCGATCGCCGGTGAGGACGCGGCCGCGCTCGACCTCGCGACGCAGGCCTACCAGCTCGCGCCCAACGTGCCGCTCGTGATCCGCCAGTACCGCGGCCTCATCGCGCGGACGCACGGTCACGCTGCGACGCTCGACACCCTCGACGCCGAGACGCGCCACATGCCGACGCCCGAAGGGCGCGTGCACGCGGCGTGGATGGCGAGCGAGGTCGCGCGCATCGTGAACGCAGACGAAGCCGGCGCGAAGAAGCGCGCCGAGACAGCGCTGCGGGCTTCGCCCGCCGATCCTCGTCCGACCCTGCAGCGCTTCGTCGAGTCGCTCGCGACAGGCGCCGATCCGGCCGCGCTCGCCAAGATCAAGCCCTCCGATCCCGAGCTCCACGAGTCGCTCGCCGGCGCGTTCTGGCAGGTGGTCTCGCTTCGCGCGCCCGAGCCGGCTTCGCCGGGCGAGACGCGTCACGCGTTCGCGTCGCTCGGCGCTGCGCGCGCCTCGCTCTCGGCCGGCGATCGCCGGGGCGCGCTCGCGGCGCTCGCGCAGCTTCGCGCGTCGTCGTTCGGGCCCGCCGCGGGTTGGCTCGGCGCGGCGATCGCGTCGGCGCACCCGGACACGCGCACCGAAGCCCTCGGC
>JBGTSH010000462.1:0-6651 GCA_041940405.1 Polyangiaceae bacterium | reverse complement strand
GCTCGACATGGGCTTCATCCACGACGTGAAGAAGGTGATCGCAGTTCTGCCGAAGAAGCGGCAGACCCTCCTCTTCTCGGCGACGGTCCCGCCCGCGATCGCGGACCTCGCGGCGCGCATGCTCATCGACCCGGTCTCCGTCGCGGTCACGCCGAAGAGCACCGCGGCCGAGACGGTGCAGCAGAGCGTCTGCTTCGTCGAGCGCGCCGACAAGCGCGCGCGCCTCGTCGACGTGATCCACCAAGAAGGCGTCGAGCGCGCGCTGGTCTTCACCCGGACCAAGCACGGCGCGAACCGGCTGTCGGACCAACTCCTCCGTGAGGGCATCTCGGCCGCTGCGATCCACGGCAACAAGTCGCAAGGCGCCCGCGAGCGTGCGCTCGAAGGGTTCCGAGCCGGCACCGTGCGCTGCCTCGTCGCGACGGACATCGCCGCCCGCGGCATCGATGTCGACGGCGTCTCGCACGTCTTCAACTACGAGCTGCCGAACGTTCCGGAGACGTACGTCCACCGGATCGGCCGCACCGGTCGCGCGGGCGCCGCAGGGCGCGCGATCTCGTTCTGCGAGCCCGACGATCGGGATCTCCTCGAGGATATCGAGAAGCTGCTCCGGCGCCGGATCGACGACTACAAGTCCCCGCCGGGACAAGGCCGTGCGATGCTCCGGACCGATGCGCTGCCCGAAGTGTCATCGCTTCTTCCCCGAGGGGTTCAAGTTCTGCCCGTACGACGGGAGCGGGACGGTCGAGAGAGAGGACCCGGCCAGCTTCCGCGTCGAGCGGACCAAGATCCACGACAAGGTGCTGGGCGACCGCTACCGGATCCGCGGGTTCGTGGGCAAAGGAGCGATGGCCCGCGTCTACCTGGCGGAGGATCAGCAAACGGGGATGCCCGTCGCGGTGAAGGTGCTCGAGGAGCCGTACCGCAGCGACCCCAAGGTCAGGGAGCGGTTTCAGAGAGAAGCTCGAACGGCCAGCATGATCGGCCATCCGAGCATCGTGACGATTTTCTCCGCAGGCGAACGCGACGACGACGGCGCTCCGTATCTGGTCATGGAGTTCCTGATCGGGGAAACGGTCGGTGACTACCTCCGTCGCGAGAGCAAGATGCCTCGCGACATCGCCGTGCCGGCGCTGCATCAGGCCGCGAGCGCGCTCGCGGCCGCGCACCGCTCCGGCATCGTCCACCGCGACGTAAAGCCCGACAACCTCTTCCTCCTGGGAGAGCCGGGCGATCCCTACGAGCTCAAGGTCGTCGACTTCGGCCTCTCGAAGGATCAATCGAGCAACATGACCGCCGCGGGCACCGTCATGGGAACGCCCGCGACGATGGCGCCCGAGCAGATCCTCGGCGAGGGCGTCGACGGTCGGACCGACATCTACGCCCTCGGCATCGTCGGCTACCGGATGCTCGCCGGCCGCCAGCCGTTCGATGACACCGACGACGAGATCGCGACGCTCGCTCACCACGTGTGGACCGCGCCGCCGCCGCTGTCGAGCATCGCGCCCGAGACGGACCCTCGGATCGAAGGGCTCATCATGCGGGCGATCCGCAAGGCTCCCGAAGATCGCTTCGCCTCGATGGACGAGCTCGCCGCGGCGCTCGAGCGCGTCGATCAGCCAGGCCAGACGGCGCCCGATCCCCTGCCGCTCGACAAGGCGTACGCGACCAAGACGCTCGTCGGTCAGCTCGTCAAGGCGAGCTTGGGAAGAGCGATCGATCGCGAAGAAGAGAGCTGAGCGTTATCCGCCTTCGGGTTAGCTCTGCTCCAGATCGATGACCCGACAAACCACCTCAAATCCTTGTGCAGCTTCACCCAAGGTCTCCCGGTGCCGAGCGATGATGGTGAGCAGCAGGTCGACTCGCTCCTGAGGGGTCAGCGAGGCGTAGTAGGCAGCGTCGGCGCGGTCGGCCTCTGCCGAATTGCGAAACACTCGGACGACGCGTTCCACGACGCAGATGGTAGCACGCCCACCTTCCGTGGCTCTTCCGTCACTTCGGACGATAGTTGTCGAGCGGATCGTCGGACTGCGGCCGCGCCGTAGGGGTCGCCGTCGCTGCCGGCTCTGCCGTCGCGGTGGGACGCGCGGACGGCTTGCCGCGCGGGCCCGGCTTGGTCGTCTGCGACGACGACGACGCAGATGGAGCGGGCTGGCTCGTCGGCGCCACGGTCGGCTCGGTCGTCGCGGCGTGTGTCGGCTCCGGCGCAGGCGACGTGGTCGCGAGGATCGGTTGCCGAGGGGCGGCGTCGGTGGAGGGCGCCGGCTCGGCCTCCGGCTGGGACGCCGGAGCGGTCCCCTTGTCGAGGGCTCGTGCCAAGAGGAGGACGGAGCCCGCTCCGATCACCGCGGACAGGACGAGCACCACGCCGACGCGCGCGCGCTTCTTCAGCGCCGGATCGCTCGTCGTGGGAGCGCCGGTCGTGGTCGGGCTCGCCACCGCGCCTACGCGGATCGTGCTGAGCTCGCTCGCTTCTCCTGGCGGTGGAGCGTCGGAGCGCATCGGCAGCGCGAGGGACGCGAGCGACGGGAGCGCGACGCCCGCCTGCCGGATGGCGTGCCGGAGGGCGTGCTGCATCTCACGCGCGTCGGCGAACCGCCGGCTCGAGTCGTACGCGAGAGAACGATCGATCACGTTCGCGATCGGCTCGGGCACTCCGGGCTCGATCGCGCGCAAGGGTGGCGCCTGCTGGGTCGACGCGCGGACGAGGAGCTCCGGGGCGGTGCGGGCCTCGTGCACCAAGCGGCCTGTCAGCAGCGTGAACGCCGAAGCGCCGATGGCGAACACGTCGCTCCTTGCGTCCACGCGATCCCAATGCGCGAGCGCCTGCTCGGGCGGCATGAACGCGGGCGTCCCCATCGGCACGCCAGTCGCGGTGAGGCGCGAAGCGCCGGACGTCTCCATCACGCGCGCGAGGCCGAAGTCGAGGACCTTGAGCGCGCCCTGCTCGGTGATGAACAGGTTCTCCGGCTTGAAGTCGCGATGCACGATCCCTTTGGCGTGCGCCGCGGCGAGGACATCGAGCGCTGCGTCGGTGATCGCGAGCACGGCGGGAAGCGGCAAGCGCTCGCCCATCCTCTCGGCGATCTTCTCGATGCTGGAGCCGCGGAGCCGTTCCATGACGAGGAACGCACCCGTCCCATCGTGGCCGTCGTCGAGGATCTGTACGCAGCCCGGGTGACCGACCTTGTTCGCCGCGTACCCTTCGAGCAGAAACCGGCTGACGGCAGCTTGATCCGAAGCGACGACGGGGTGCAGCAGCTTGATCGCTGCGTCGCGCCCGTTGCGGACATGCTTCGCCGCGTAGACCGAGCCCATGCCACCCGATCCGAGCAGCCGCTCGACCCTCCACTTTTCAGCGATGATCGTCCCAGCTGGGAGCACTTTCGGACCGGGTACGCTCACGTCAGCCAAAAACTATCACGCATCAAGGCGCTCGAATCGGCTCGGCCGTGAGCTCTCATTTTCTTTCAGATGACACCGGCGCATAGGGTCGCGATCATCGAACGTCGGTGTGAGGTGTCTCGACTCCGCCTGGACCACGAAGGCAAATAGCGCCCTAATCGGCCTGATCTGTGGCCTTTCGGGCGGGTGCATCGTGCTCGTCAACGAGGTGCCGGAGGGGCAGGGTGGCGCCGGCGGCGCCACTTCGACGGGTACCTCTACGTCACCTACGACCACCGCGAGCACCTCGAGCGGTGGCGGCGGCGGGGGCGAACCGTTCACCTGTCCGGGGCTCGCGGCCATCTCTCTGGCGACGTTCGTGACGCCACCGAACGCGACGATCGACGACGTGGTCGTCCGTGGAGACCAGATCATCTACACCGCCCGCGGAGAGATCGACGCGTCGGTGCCGCCCGGCACAGTCCCGGCCTTCGTGGTGTACGCGTCTCCGTCGCTCACCACGATACAGAAGCGCGAGCTCGTGTCGGACAACGCGGGCGGCACCATCTACGCGCCGCTCACCGTCCTCGACGAGGACGAGGTCGTCGTGCACTCATCGATGACGCTGATTCGCGTTCGCGACGATGCCGATCCCGAAAGCGGTGACTTCGCGCCCTCGCAGACGTTGCGCGTCTTGAAGGCAGAGGGCGGCACCCTCTTCGGCGTGGTCGATGGGGTCGGCGGACCGGTCGTCGCGATGACGATCGACCCGTCACCCTTCCAGATCACGAACGAACAGATCCTTCATGATCCGGGGATTCGGACCTACGTCGAAGCCTTCGACGTGAAAGGGGGCACCGCCGTCTGGGCCGATGCGGGGCCTGGTGCGCCGGCTTTCTGCTCGCTGCCCGCTTGCACGTCACCGATCACGATCACATCTCCACCGACTACGGCTGCGCTCGTGATCGGCGCGGGTCGCGGCTTCTCTCTCGCTCCGAGCTTCGGCTCGATGCCCCCGAACCGCGTGTACGCGTTCGACTTCGTCCAGGGGACCGCGCTCCCGGCATTCAACGTTCCCATGGGCGCCGCCGATCAGGGCGTGCAAGCCCTCGCTGTCGTCGAAAATACAGTCGCGTTCGCTCGTCGCCCGGACAACTCCGTGCCCCTCGATCTCCTGCGTTGTTGCGCGACTGGGCCGGTCGATGCCCTCGAGGATGCGACGTGCACGTCGGCCGCGGCGATCGAGGGGACCGAGAGCGCGACGACGCGAAAGATCGTCGCGGGCCCTGGCCCCTACGCCGTGACGATGCTCTTCGACGTCGTCGGCGGGCAGAGCATCGCCGTTGCTAGTTGGCAGCCGTCGCCCTGACGCCTCGGCGTGATTCGTGCCCAGTGCTGGGGCATGAAGAACCAGGAGATCGACAAGCGTGAGCACCTCGTCGAGTTGCTCAGGGATTTTCACACGGGGATGCTCGTCACGATGGGGCAAGAAGGCCCGCACGCCCGACCGATGGCCCTCGCCGAGGTGCGCGACGACGCCACAGTGACGTTCTCGACTTCGATCGGCACCGCCAAGGTCGACGAGATCGCCCGCGACGCGACGGTCCTCGTCACCCTGCAGGGCAAGACGAAGTTCGTGTCCTTGCGCGGGCGGGCGACGATCGACCGTGACCGAAGCCGAATCCACCGCCTCTGGAAGGAGGATTGGCGGATCTGGTACCCGGGGGGAAAGGACGATCCGCAGATCGCGCTCATCACCGTCGACCCCGAGGCGGCCGAGTACTGGGACAACGCCGGTATCAAGGGAGCGAAGTACTTGTACCGCGCAGCAAAGGCGTACCTTCAG
Organism: Polyangiaceae bacterium; assembly: GCA_041940405.1. GTDB lineage: Bacteria > Myxococcota_A > Polyangia > Polyangiales > Polyangiaceae > Xiheicaenibacterium. Next base: position 1,421 of record JBGTSH010000462.1, on the reverse strand, counting down.
CGAACGACGCCCGACACGAACGGTGGGCAGAACGCCAAGGTACGACTCTGAAGACAGCAGCGTCCCAGCGTCGAGGCCCCGCAAATTGACCATGGAGCGAGCGCGCGGAACGCCTTACGCCCGTGGGATGCGAATGCGATACGCGGTGCTCCTCTCGGTCGGATTTGTCTCCCAAGGTTGCGGGGAGAAAGCAGCGAGCGAAACGTCGACGGCGTCCGCCGCGCCAGCGGGGTCCGCGCGCTCGAGCGGCGGCGCAACGGGTGCAGGCGCAGCGAGCGCATCGAGCAGCTGCCCCGAAGGCGCGTACAAGGACGACAAGCTCAAGTTCTGCATCAAGCTCCCCGCGGGATGGAAGGCGAAGCCGCCGGAAGAGAAGGTGAACGGCATCATGGTCGGCTTTGAAGAGGACAAGTTCAGCTCGCCGTTCAGCGTCAAGGTCGAGAAAGCCACGACGCTCAAGACTGCCAAAGAGATCATCGAGGGCATGAAGAAGCCGTTCGACGACAAGGAAAAGAAGGAATCGGGTGGAGAAGGCGACACCATGTGGGTGCTCACCAAGTTCTCCAATGGGGCGACGCTCCAGTTCGACCTCTACACGCCCGGGGCAGAGGGGATGCTGTCGTGCTACGTCAACGCGTCGGTCGAGAAGGCCGACCCGTTGATCGAAGCGTGCAAGACGCTCCGAAAGCTTTGACGGTTGCCTACTTCTTCGCCTTGAGGTCGAACCGATCTGCGTTCATCACCTTGGTCCACGCCGCGGCGAAGTCCTTGACGAACTTCTCCTTGGCGTCGTCCGACGCGTAAAACTCGCTGATGGCGCGGAGCTGCGAGTTGGCGCCGAAGACGAGGTCGACAGCGGTGCCGGTCCACTTCACCGTGCCGGTCTTGCGGTCGCGCCCCTCGTAGGTGCCGTCGTTCTTCTCGGACTTCTTCCAGTCGACGTCCATGTCGAGGAGGTTGACGAAGAAGTCGTTCGAGAGCGTGCCCGGCTTCGCCGTGAACACGCCGTTCTTCGAGCCGTCGTAGTTCGTGTCGAGCACGCGCATGCCGGCGACGAGGACCGTCATCTCCGGCGCGCTGAGCGACAGGAGATCGGCCTTGTCGACGAGGAGCTCGGCCGGCGCCCTCGTTGCGCCCGCTTTGACGTAGTTGCGGAAGCCGTCGGCTTCCGGCTCGAGGTTCGCAAACGAGCTGACATCCGTCATCTCTTGCGACGCGTCGGTCCTCCCTGGCGAAAACGGAATCTTGATCTCGACGCCCGCCTTCTTGGCCGCCTCCTCGATCGCGGTGTTGCCGGCGAGCACGATGAGATCCGCGAGCGAGATCTTCTTTCCGCCGGGGGCCGCCTTGTTGAACTTCTCTTTGATGCCGTCGAGCGTCGCGATGACCTTCGCGAGATCCGCCGGCTGGTTGACGGCCCA
>JBGTSH010000461.1:0-6652 GCA_041940405.1 Polyangiaceae bacterium | reverse complement strand
GAGGCAGCGAGCGGCGCTCACCGTGCTCGTCTCTGGATCGACGAGCTGGCCGTCGTCGAGCGGAGGGAGCTTGCCGGCGCGCTTCGCGACGTCCGCGAGAGCGCCGGCGATCGCGAGCGACGCTGCGCCGAGGATGCCGGCGATGAGCTCGACCGAGCTGTCCTGCTCCTCGGGGTCGAGATCGAATCGCAGCGCCGCCCAGTCTTCGTCGGCGAGCGTCCCCTTGGGGCGCTCGCCGACCGAGCTCGCGCCGAGGACGGCCCGCTCCTTGTCGGAGGCTTTGCCGTAGTGGGACAAGACGGCCGCGACCTCGGACGCGCGCTCGACGTCGTCGGTGCGCATCAGCAAATCGAAGAGCGCGTGGCACGCCGGAACGTCCGCAGGATCGATCGCGGTGAGCGCCAAGAGGTGCTCGATCGCACGCTCGGCGTCGCCGACGCCTTGGGCGAGGGCCGCGGACTTTCGCCGAACCGTGGGGTCTCGCGGCCGCGCCCGCGCCGCGATCTCGAACGCCTCGAGGGCGCCGCGCGGATCCTCGAGGTGATCCTCGAGCAGGAGCCCGAGACGCCGGCCGATCTCGTTCTCGAGCATCGATCGGAGCGCGTCGTCTTCGATCCGAGGTAGGCGGTCGAGCATCCGCCGATAGGCGCCTTCGAGCTCGCTCCACTCCTGCCTCTCGCCGAGCAGCGAGCTGAGGAGCGCGAGCGGCTCGAGCTCCGTCGGCTCGGCTTCGAGCGCGGCCTCGAGGACGTCGAGCGCCTCATCCTCGCGCTTGTGCTTGGTGATCAGCTCTTTGGCGAGCGCGAGGAGCTGCGTCGCCTTCTGCCTGTCGTTCGTCTCGAGATCGGCGAGCCGCTTTCGAAGCGCGAGGGCGTCCTCGGTTCGACCTTCGCGCGTCGCGAGATCGAAGAGGAGGCGAACGACCGCCGCGTCCTCGGGTGACAGCGCCGCCGCCTGCTCGAGCGCTTCGCGGGCGCGCAGCACGTCGCCGACGTCGTCGAGCCAGGATCGGGCGAAGACGACGAGCGCGGCCGTCGTCTCGACCGGGTCCTCGATCTGCCCGAGGAGCTTCTGCTGGATGGCGTACGCGCCGCGGTGATCCTTCTCCGCGAAGTAGAGGCCGAGGAGCGTCTTGAGAACCGCCGGCGTCGTCGGCAGGCTCGGATCGAGCGCGAGGCCCTTCTCGTAGCTCGCGATCGCTTCGCGCGCCTTGCCCTGGCGGTGCTTTACGTCGCCGATGCGGACGTAGACGTACGCTCGATCGGAGTCGCTTCCTTCTGTCGTCGCCGCGATCGCGAGCGCCTTGCGGTAGCGCGCGAGCGCGTCTTCGTCCCGGCCGCTCTCTGCGATCTGATCCGCCTCCTCGATGACCTGCTTCGCCGTCGGAGGCGGCGGCGCCGACTGCGACGGCGGCGGAGGCGGCATCGAGACGGGCTTCGGTGCAGGCTCTGGCTTGGGGGGCTCTGGCTTGGGCAGCTCCGGCTTCGGCGGCTCCGGCTTCGGCGGCTCCGCCTCGAGCTCGGCGCTCGAGTCGCGGGCGCTCTCGGTGGAGACGGCGACCGGATCGCTCGGCTCGGGCGGCGGCGCCGAGCGGACGGGCGCCGCGATGGGCGGAAGCAGCACGAACGATGGGTCGACGGCCGCGTGCGCGAGAGCGGCCACGACCCCGAGCACGCCGCTGTGATCGCGCGCGCCTTCGTACACCTCGCTCGCCGTGGCCCCGGCCTCGGGCTCGGCGGCGTCGAGGGCCTCGAGCAGCGCGCGCGTGAACGGAGAGCACGCCTCGGCGTCAGTCTCTTCGGCCTCGGTCCGCTTGCCCACCGCGACGACCACCTCGGCCTGGATATCGCGCCCGGCCTGGCGGCTCAGCCGAGCGATTTCCATCGGTTCGAGCGGGTCGTCGCCGGGCGCGACGCGGAGCTCGAGCAGCGCGAGCGCGGACCCACCGCTTCCCTCGCGCAGCGCGCCTACGATGTCGCCGAGCGCGTCGCCCGTGTCCGGATGCTCGGGATCCAAGAGGAGCAAGAGCTCTCCGTCGGCCTGCATCGCGCGGGCGGAGACATACAAGAGGACCGAGCTCGGCCTTTCGGGCAGAGCGTCGAGCGCCTCTTCTATCTGCGCCGCCAGGTCGTCGCGCGCATCGAGCGTGCGAACCACAAACCCTGCATCCGGTTGCGAGAGGCGCTCTCGGACGGCATCGCAGTCGAGCGTCCCCTGCCCGCCCCGAAGCTCGGAGGTCGAGCCGGTGCACGCGAGGAACGCGACGCGTCCACCGCCTCCATCTCGCCGCTCTCGCTGGCCGGCGTCGGACATCCGCCTTCTACGATCCCCCGCCGTTCATGCACGCTTCGACTTGAAGGCGCTCTTCGTCGGTGATGAAGCAGACGTTGTCCGTGAAATCGAGGAGGCACTGCGCGTACTGCTCGCGCTGACCTTCGCACTCCGTCGCTGCTTCCGGGAGCTCGCCGTCGTCCTCGGGCAGACCTTGGGCGCAGCCGCTCGCCTCGGCCTCCTCGGCGACCTCTTCACAGACGTCCTCGCAAGCCATCGAGAAGGCGGCTAACGCAAAGAGGAAGAAGGCGCGGAGCGGCTTCATGGGGCAGCAAAGTAGACGATCGAGGTCGTCTCGCGCCAGTGGTCCCTGCTGCCCGTCAGGGGCAGCCCACCCCGAGCTCTTCTCAAGGAGGACAGCTGGGGGCGCAGGTCGTCGCCGCCTCGCCGAAGGCCGTCTTGTCGCAGAGATTCTTGTTCTGATCGAGGAGGCAGCCCGCGCACTTGTCCTCGACCTCGGTGCATTCGTCGCCGGTATCGCCCCCGGCCGAGCCCCCTTGGCCGGCTGCCGGACAGGCCGACAGCTCGTCCGCGAGCTCGTCGCACTTGTTGCCGCACCCCCAACCGATGAGCCCGACGACCGCCAGAACGATTGCCGTGCGCCCGATGGTCACCGAGCCGGTCACGGCGTTACGTCCTGGCACTCGGCATTGCACGCGGTGAGGGCGGCGAGCTCCGAGTTCGGATCGCAGAGATCCTCGTTCGAGTCGAGGAGGCAGCCGGCGCACTTGTCTTCGGCGTCCGAGCAATCGTCCTCGGTCTCGGGGGCGGATCCGCCGCCCTCGCCCGAGGCGCTGCACTTCGCTCGCTCGTCGGCGAGCTCTTCGCACTTGTTGCCGCATGCGACCGCGAGAGCGGTCACGCCTGCCAGGAGCAAGATGGCGCGGAGGGTCGAGAGGCTCATGGGAGTTCCGTGGGAGCGCATACTACGACTCGGAGCCCGACGTGCACGGGGAATGCGCTACCCCGCCGACGACGCCGTGCTCCTCTCGAGGAGCGTGAGCAGCTCGTCGGCGTCTTTCGGTCGCTCGGTGACCGGCGAAAGGCAAGCCGCGACGACCGCCGCGAGATCGGCGCGCTCCAGCTCGAGCGCATCGAGCACGTCCTCGAGCGTCCTTCCGAAGCCGTAGACGTCGTCCGCCGGCGAGGCAGGTGCTCCAGCCAGGCGCTCGGGCGCGACGTAGCCGGCGCTGCCCCCTCCGCCTGGCGAGCCGGCCGGTCGGGCGATCCCGAAGTCGGCGAGGATCGCATCGCCGGTGCTCCGGAACAGCACGTTCGCCGGCTTCACGTCGGCGTGAACCCACCCCGCGCGGTGGACCCGCGCCAGCGCGGAGGCGAGGGCTACGAGCCACGACCCGAACGGCTCGAGCACGTCACGCCTGCCGACGCGAAGGACGTCCTTCAAGCTTCCGAGCGACGCCCATTCGAGCGCAACCCAGCCTCGCTCCGGAGATGCATCGAGGACGCGAACGACGCCCGGACCGGCGAGCCTCGCCGCGACGCGGACCTCGCGCTCGAGCGCGGCGCGGGCTGCGCCTTCGCCGTGGTAGACCTTGAACGCGACGCGACGCCCGAGGAGCTCGTCGGTCGCTTCATAGACCGCGCCGGCGCCGCCGCGCGCGACTTCGCGCTGAATCAAGAACGGCACGCCCGACGGCGCCGGAGCGACCATCGTCGCCTCGTCGTGCTTCGCGGCCGGTCCGACGCGAAACCCGATCGCCTGGGCCCAGCGCTCGCGCCTTTCGAGCGCACCGGGCGTATCGATCGCCTTCGCAAGGACGCGCTCGACGGCGCCGATCGCCCGCGCCAGATCGCCGCGCGCCGCAAACAGATCGGCCTGCATCATCAGCGCCGGCGCGCTCCTCGTGCCGGCGAGTAGGTCGAGGGCGCGATCCTCCTGACCGCGGAGAACGAGCAGCTCCGCCGCCGCGAGGGCCAAGCGATCGGAGATCGGCCTGGGCGCCTCGAGGAGCGCAGCGAGGGCCTGGGTCTCGTCCTGCGTGCCGCGGGCGCGCGCCAGGACGTCGAGGGCCTCGGCCTGCTCGCCGCTGGTCGGTCCCGGGCGCCGCAAGACGGCGAACGGATCGCGCGGAGCCTCCGGCTGCTTGCGGGGCAAGGTATGAGCCGGCGGCGGTGGCTTCGCCGCTTCGGGCTCGGGCGCTTCGGGCTCGCTCTCCGCGCCGAGACGCTTCTTCAACCGCTGCCAGAAGCTCACGGGATGCCTGCCCCAACGCGAACGATGGGCTTGCCGCCTCGCGATTCGGCCACCGCGTCGCCCACTGCGAGGTCGATCCGCTGGGCTGCCTGCAGGTCGCCGAGATAGGCAGGTGCATCGGGCGAGCTTCTCAGGACGACGAACGACTCGCCCTCCTCGACCTCGAGGTCCACCACCCAACCACCCTGCGCGAGCGGCCCCAGAGGCGCCACGAAGGTCGAGCCGGCGACCTCGACCGTCACCCCGCCCGCTGCGCGCGGCGCGACACGGCACGGAAGGTCCGTCCCGAGCATCAGGGAAAGCCCGTCCCCGATCGGTACGGGCGCCGCGATGCGTGCGCCGGCGATGAACGTACCGTTGCGCGTGCCGAGGTCTTCGACGACGACCCGGTCGCCGTCGCGGCGGATCGCCACGTGCTCGCGGCTCACCGAGCGCGACGCGACGACGATTGTCGCGCCCCCGCGGCCGATGGTGACGCGCTCGCCGAGGGCGAGCGAGAGCGGCTCGCCATCCACGATCAAATCGCATGTAGGCCCTCGCAACAGGCGCTGCCGGATCACGCGCGCGAGATCCTCGAGCCGGTCGTCCGAACCGTGGGAGAGCGCCTGGGTCGTCACGCGAAGCGCCGCTCGCCGCTCCCCGCCCCGATCGAGATCGGTCGCGCGTCGCGTCGCCATCGCGCGGTCGCGATCCCGCTTCGACTGCGCGGCGTCGGTCGACAAACGCTCCTCGAGCTTGTCGATGGCGCCTGCGGCAGTCAGCGCGCGCACCTCACCCTCGGTGTCGCCGAGCATCTTGTAGGCTTCGGCGGCGAGCTCGTGCTCGCCGGCGGCCTCGAGCTCGGTCGCCGCGCCGAGGAGCTCGCTCCGCGCCAGCGCGCCGTGCGATTTGACGAGGTCGTACGACAGCCGCGCCTTCCTCGCGCGAGCTTTTCTCGCGAGCTCGGGATCGGCAGCCGTCTCGGCGGCCCTCAGGAAAAGTACGGTGCGACGCTCCAGGCTCGGCTCCGCATCCGCACGGAGAAGGATGACCCTGGCTGCTTCGTCCGGCAGCGCCGCTTCGATGTACGCCGTGACCGCGTCCTCGAGCTCGCCCGCCATCTCGAGCTTCTTGGCGGCTCGCTCCCGAAAGCCACCCTTGCCGATCCCGCGGATTCGGTCCCAGAGACCCATCTGGCTACGGAGCCTAGTACAAGAGAGAGCAAGCCGGGGTCGGGGGCCCGGCGCGCCAGCGCGGAGCGGCCGCCTGAGAAAAATGTGAGTCACCGTCCTACTCCAAAGATGCCTCGGCAAGACGTTGACGGCTTGGCCTCGCGCGTCCGACGATGAGCACCAGCATGGCCAGTGGAAATCGTCTGGGCGAGCTCCTCGTCCGAGAAAAGCTCATCAGCCTCCAGCAGCTTCGTCAGGCACAGGACGAGCAGCGGAAAGCCGGCACCAACCTCGGGTACACGCTCGCCAAGCTCGGGTACATCTCCGACGGCGAGATCACGAACTTCCTCTCGGCCCAGTACCGCGTGCCCGCGGTCAACCTGGACGAGTACGAGCTCGACCCGAACGTCCTCAAGCTCGTCTCGAAAGAGGTCTGCGACAAGCACAAGTGCATCCCCCTCTCGCGATCGGGCAACGCGCTCATCGTCGCGATGGGCGATCCGACGAACCTCCACGCCATCGACGACATCAAGTTCCTGACCGGCTTCAACGTCGAGCCGGTCGTCGCGTCCGAGACGGCGATCGCCGGCGCGATCGAGCGCGGCTACAACCTCGGCGCCAACGCCTACGACGACATCATCAAGGAGTTCGGCGACGAGGAGGTCGACTTCGGCGTCGAGGAGCAGGACTTCAACGCGAGCGAGCTGGAGAAGGCCGCCGAAGACGCGCCCGTCGTCCGGCTCGTCAACGCCCTGCTCCTCAACGCGATCAAGAAGGGCGCGAGCGACATCCACGTCGAGCCGTACGAGCGCAAGCTCCGCATCCGATACCGCGTCGACGGCGTGCTCCTCGACGAGATGGAGCCGCCGCTCAAGTGGAAGGCGGCGATCGCCAGCCGTCTCAAGATCATGGCGCAGCTCGACATCGCGGAGCGGCGGCTGCCGCAGGACGGGCG
>JBGTSH010000460.1:0-6686 GCA_041940405.1 Polyangiaceae bacterium | reverse complement strand
AGGTCCGCCGGCGATCTGTTTCACGTCGATCCTGATCTCACGCGCCTGAAGACCGGAGAAGTAGAAGACGCCGGGCACCTGGTTCAGACGATCGGCATCTATGTAGAGCGCCTGGAGCGAAAGGCGCCAGGCGGCGGAGAAGACACCGCTCTTCATCTTACGCGAGGGCAGGAGGCGCGACCTGTCGGCAGCCTTCTCCAGCCCGCGATAGGCGAGCAGAAAGTCGCGGTTGGCGAGCGCGTTGACGTCGCGGCCGACGACCGCTTCACCGACAGGCACGTCCATGATGCGGTTCGTGCGGCGGACCTGATCGCCCTCTTTGACGAGGCTCGTGTCGCCGAAGAACGCGCAGCCGACGTTGTCCTGCTCGAGGTTGAGCACGAGGCCGAAGAGCGACTGGCCCCCGCCGGCAGCGGGCACCTCGACGAGCTCACCGGCCATGGCGCCCGACAGGCCGTGGACGCGGGCGATGCCGTCGCCGACCGTGAGGACGGTGCCGGTCTCGGAGACCGAGACGGCCTTGTCCAGGTTCTGGATCTGCTTCTTGATGATCTGGGAGATCTCTTCGGCTCGGAGCTGCATCGTCGTGCTCTCGTCGTTCGTCGTTCGAAAAGTGAATTACGATACTGTTAGTTCGCCAAGCTAGTTGGATAGAGCGGCTTCGCGGAGGGCCGCGAGCCTGTAACGGAGGCTGCCGTCGAGGACGCGATCACCGATCCGGGTGATCACGCCGCCGATGAGCGCCGGGTCGACCTTGTGGGTCAGCGTGACCTTCTTGCCGGTGGCGCGCTCGAGCTCGGCCTTGAGCTTCGAGAGATAGCCGTCGCTGAGCGGCGCGGCGCTCTGGACCTCGGCCCGCACGACGTTCGCGTCTTCGTCGCAGATGCGGCGCAGGTGCCGCGCGACGTCGGGCAGCGCGCGCAGGCGGCGGCGCTGGGTGATGACCCGGAGGGCCTTCTGCGTCGTCTGACCGGCGCCGAGGCGCTGCGCGAGATCGGTGACGATCGCCTCACGTGTCGCGTTGGGAACGAGCGGGTTCTCGAGCACGGTAACGAGCTCGTCGCTCGAGGCGTAGGCGTTTGCGAACGCTTCGATCTGATCGGCGAGCGCGAGGGGGTTGCCCTCTTCTTTGCCGATCTCGAAGATCGCCTGCGCGTAGCGGCGGCCGATGGCGTCGTAGCTCATGCCTTCTCCTGAGCGCCCTTGGCCGGAGCGCGGCCCGGCTGGAGCGACGCAGCCACGCCCGCGAGGTACTCGTCGGCGAGGCGTTCCTGATCCGCGCCTTGCACGCGGGTCTTGATCAGATCTTCGGCAGCGGCGACGGCGGCGTCGATCGACTCACGCAGCATGTCGACCTGGGCCTGCTTGAGCTCCTGATCGACACGGAAGCGCGCGTCCTTGCGGAGTCGATCGCTCTTCTCCTGCGCCTCGTCGAGGATGCGCTTCTTCTCGATCTCCCACTGGAGACGGTGCTCCTCGACGAGCTCCTGACGGCGCTCTTCGATGCGGTTGAGCTGCCGCTGGTAGCTCGTAAGGCGCTTCTCGGCGTCTTGCTTGAGCTCGTTCGCGGAGTCGATGTCCTGGGTGATGTCCTTCTTGCGCTTGGCGAGCGCGCTCATCACCGGGCCCTTGCCGAACCGGAAGAGGAGGTACGCGAGCAGCGCGAAGTTGATGACCGACGCGAGGACCGGCGGCTCCTGGTTCTTGTGATCGCACTCGTCTTTGGCGTTGTGATACCGCCAGAGGAGCCGATCGATGAACCGGGGCGACTGCGACTTCTCGTTGTTGACGCCGAGAAGACCCTGGTACCAGTTGATGTGCGGCGGCGGGTCCATCGGGCCATGGCCGGGGCAGTGACCACCGGCTGCAGGGCTGCCGTGCGAAGGTGCGGCTGCAGGCGCGCTGCCCGGAATCGGCGGATGACCAGGGGGAAGCTGACCGGGCTGCTGCCCGGGAGCACCCGGGCGCGGCGGCGGCCGGCGGCCGGGCGTGGGCATGCCGGGCTGGCGCGGCTGAGCACCCGGCGGAGGCTGGCGCGCGTCGGGGTTCGGCCTTGGAACCTCGGGGCGGGGCGGCACGGTGCCGGGCTGAGCACCCGGTGGAGGCTGCGCCGCCCGCGGGGGCTGGCCGGGCGCCGGTTGCGCAGGAGGCGGTTGCCCAGGAGGAGCCGGTTGCCCAGGAGGAGCCGGTTGCTGCGCTTGCGCGCCCGGCACGACCGAGACGAGGCCGGCCAGCGCCGCGACGACGAACAGAGCTTTGGTCTTCACGAGGACACCTCGCGACCGATGAGGGTCGAGGCGATCTGGCGCGCGAGCGCCGGACGGCTCGCGTGGAGCTCTTTGCGGAGCGCCTCGATCTCGCCGGCGATCTGGGCCCGGCCCTCATCGAGGATGCGGGCCGCGTCGGCCTTCGCCGCCTCCATCATCTGGTGCTCGAGCTTGGCGGTCTCTGCGCGGAGGCGCTCGCGATCGCGGGCGGCGTCCTGTCTGACCTTCTCGAGCTCGGACTCGAACTTGGCGACGAGCTCACCTGCTCGCTCGTCCATGGCGCGAGCATCGGCGCGAGCGCCGTCCGTGAGCTTCTCTCTCTCTTCGAACAGCTTGAGCAGCGGATCGAAGAGGATCGGCTTGAGGATGAGGATGAAGAGGCCGAAGAGCGCGATCTGTGCGACGAACGACAGGTCGAAATCGACGTTCACGTCGGCGCCGGACGCGAGCAGGGGAGTCATGTCGAGGTGTGCCAAGGTCGTGCGACGAGCGGGCACCTAGCACGCCTTCTCCCAAGCAGGAAGGGATTGGTTTTCTCGCGTTTCCCGCTGCGAAGAAGAGGCCGGTTTCGATGCGGAGGTAGGTGGGAAACGTCAGATCGTCCAGTCCTCGACCCGAAGGTGAGGAAAGACGGAAAACTCGTGGATGCGCTTGGTGGCCAGGATGTACCCGCCCGAAGCGGCGATGGCCGCGATCATCACGTCGTCGGCGTCCATCTCGGGCGCGACCGTGGCGCGGAACTTCGCGAACGACTGCGCCGCGTTGACGTCGAACGGAGCGACACGGATCGCCGCGACGAGGCTCACCACATCCTGCATCACGCGTGGCTGCTGCGTGCGGCGCGCGGCGACGAGGAGCTGGCTCACCGTGATGACGCTGGTCCAGCGCTCGCGGCTCGGGACCGACGAGAGCCGGCGCACGAGGGCGCGGGACGGGACGGCGCGCAGGGTCTCGGCGAGGGTGGAAGTGTCGAGCAGATAGGGCACGCGGCTACCTGGACCGGGGCGGAGGGGGGGGCTTCCGCGCGCCCGGGTTCGAGCCGCTCGGCCGGTGCCACAGCGACGTTGTGTCGAGATCCATCGCGAGCGAATCCACGAACTCGTCGTGCTTGCACGTTCCGCAGATCGCCAAGAGAGGGTCGACCCCGCTGGCAGCAGGGTCCGGCGGATCGATCCGGTCGAGGTCGACCATCGGAACGATCGCCGCGAGGGGATGACCGTCGCGAACGATGAGCGTGCGCGCGAGGGCGCGCTCGGCCGCATCGACGGCGTCGAGACAGTGAGCGGGGAGGTCGTTCAGCGGGATGCCGTAGCGATTCACGGGGCCAATCCGCGAAGCTACCACAGCGCACGAGCTACGGAAGAAGCTCGGCGAGCGCGCGGCGCAGGGCGCCCCGGCCATCCGCGCCGGCTCCCTTTTCGGGCCGCACCGGACGATTCGTGTGGTTTTCGTGACGAATCGCCTCGTGGGCTCGCGGGTTGTCGAACCAGTCTTCGTCGAAAGCCTCGCGCAGCGACTCGCGAGCCTCGGCCGCGCGAAAGAACGAGGCGAGCTCGAGCGCTGCGGTCGGTGAGGCGAGCGGCATGACGCCGGCGAGCTCGCGCGGGAGCGGCCTGCCTAGGCAACGCTCGGCGTGCTCGGGGTAGTCGGCGGAACGATCGACCTCCCCCAGATCGGCGTACGCCAGCGCCCGAAGCGCGGCGATGCGCACCCAGATGACCGCTCGGCGCGCGATCGCGCGCGCCTGGTCGCGCGCGCGACCGGGCCCCAAGCCGAGCTTGCGCGCGTGGAACGCGGGCTCGATCACGAGCGCGCCGAAGAGCGCCGCGCGGCTCGCCTCGAAGAGGTCGAACGGATCGCGCGCCACCGAAGCCGGCACGTCGTTCGGCCGGTCACGGTAGGCGAGCTCGGCGCCGGTGCGCGCGAGCGCGCGACCGAACGAAGCGGCGCCGAGCGGCTCCGGGAGCGGATCGACCGAGAGCGTGAGCCCGTCGAACAGCGGCCCGCGACCGAAGATGGATCGAAGCCAGCGCGCGGTAATCTTGGCCGGCCACCCTTCGCCCGCATCGGCGGCGACGCTGATGCGCACGAGCTCTCCGAACGAAGCGCCGCGCACCTCGGCGAAGGCCGGCTCGGTGAGACCGAGCGCCTCGTCGACGAGCACGCTCACCGGAGGGATCGCGGCCCCTTCGATTTCGTACGCTCCCGAGAGGCCGAGGCGGAGCGCGGCCTCGTGGCGGCGTCCCGCGGCGATGCGCATCGCTTCGCGGAGCGGACGCGCGATCGCTTCGATCTCGGAGAGGCGCGCTCCGGCGTTGCCGGAGGGCTCGACGAGTTGGCGCGCGAGCTCCGCGATCGACACGCCCGGGGCCGCCGGGCTTTCGGAGCGAGCCCTTCGCGCTTCGCTCACGCGTAGCTCGTCGTCGATGGTGACGCGATCGATCGTCAGTGACGCGATGTGGAGCGCGAGACTTTCGGCGATCGGATCCGACGAGAGGCCTCTCAGATCGCGATAGGTCGATAGCGAGCTGAGCTCGCGCGGGATCGCCGGCGGCTCGGAGGGCCGACCCGCGCGCCGCCAAGCGCGGAGGCACGCCGCGCTCGTCGCGACGTCACGGTCGAGCCGCAGGAGATCGAACGGCGTCATCGTCGCACCGACACCACCCTACCAGCTCCCGCCGCCGACCTCGATCCCATGCGTGCGCGGGTGATGTCCGGGCGCGGCCTTCCGCCACAGCGAGCCGGCGCGAAAGCGGGCGATCTTCGAGCGCGGCGGGGGCACGAAACTTGTCACGTCGCCGGCGATGAGCGCGCGCACGATTACGCTTCAGTTCGGTCCGCACGAGCTCGCCACCACACTGGAGGAGTGGGCCCACTGCCATGAGAAGGCCGAGGCGGTCGTCGATCTCGCGGCGTCCAAGCGCGCGCGACAGCTCGCGCGAGAGTGCCGCGAGCTCGAAGCCGGTCGCCGCTGGCGTTCGCGAGCGAAGTGGGACGCCGAGTGGCTGGCGCTGCAACGGCACGCCGCGTCCGTTCTCACCCGCAGCCGCCCCGAGAGCGTTCGGCCGCCCGTCGAGCGCAGCAACGCGCGAACCCTGGAGCTCGATGCACCTCTTTACGACAGGCCGACGCGCATCGGCTCGATCGACAGCGTGATGGACATGGATCCACCGACCGAGGTCTCGGGGTGGGACTGGTACGGCGACGACGACGATTCTCACGTCGCGTGAGCGCCGAGGGCGGGGCCGCCAGGGCCGCTCATCCGTGGATTGCCGCGTGACCGCCGAGACCCCGCACGATCTCGGACTCGATCGCCGCGAGCTCGGCGAGACGATCCTTTGCGATCGCTTCGCCGCCGAGCACAGTGGCAGCGAGGCCGACGAGGTTCGCGTAGTGCTTCGCTTCGGCAGCGAAGAGCTCGTCGTAGAACGCGGCGAGCTCGTGACCGCGCGACACGAGCTCGGACGAGAGCAGTCGAAACCGCTCGCACGAGCGAGCTTCGATCAGCGCGCCCACGAGGAGGCGATCGCCGACGACGACGTCGAGCGCGCGCGAAGTCCGGCTCGCCGAGACGCGGCGTCGGAGCTCAGCGGCGTAGAAGTCTTCTTCGGGCGGTCCGAGGGCGAGGCCGCGCCGGCCGAGCTCTTCGAGCACGCGACGGAAGTGCGCGAGCTCTTCCTCGGCGAGCTCGACCAGCGCGAGCACCACCGCCGGCCACGGCGTCGCGCGCGCCGCGAGGCCGAGCGCGTTGGACGCGGCCTTCATCTCGCAGTGCGCGTGATCCAAGAGGACGCGATCGAGCGAAGCCGCCGCGCGCGGCGCCCAGGCAGGATCGGTGGGTGAGAGGAGGCCGAGCACGGCCGAAGCAGAGGCCGGCACGCGCCGCGCGTAAAGCCCGTCAGGGAGCCGGCTCGTCGGGCGACGCGGTGAGGCCGCTCGACTCGAGGAAGTAGCCGACCTGGAAGAAGATGGTCGTCGCTTCGGGACCGACGATCGTTCGGCGCACCGAGGCCTCGACCATGAACTCGCGCGCGATGTAGCCCACGCCGCCGGAGACCGCGTGCGAGTCGGCACCCTGGTCGTAGCGGTAGCCGGCGCGGAGCGGCACGTGATCGAGGAGGAGGTACTCGCCGCCGCCCATGATGCGACCGGTGACCTCGCCGTACGAGTTGAAGTCGGCGACGCCGTCAGCCTCGATCGTGAAGTCTTCGGTCGCGACGGCGACGCCGCCGCCGAACGTCGTCGGCAGCATGGCGTTGTCCGGAAAGCTCAGGTTCTGGCCCGACGCTCCGATGAGCACGATGTCGGCGAGGCGGAGGGTCACGCCGGCGTCGAACGTCGGCAGGCCCATGAAGGAGAGGCGGCCGTCGCCTTCCGGATCCTTGAGACCACCGGAGACCTTGCTGTCGCCGAGCGGAC
>JBGTSH010000459.1:0-6717 GCA_041940405.1 Polyangiaceae bacterium | reverse complement strand
ACTAGCTGATGGGCCGCAGGCTCATCCTCGAGCACCAGCTTTCGTGAAGTGGCCGGCTTTGACCTCAGAGCCTCTCGACTCCGTGGTCTCATTCGGTATTAGCCCTCCTTTCGGAAGGTTATCCCCAACTCAAGGGCAGATTACCTACGTGTTACTCACCCGTGCGCCGCTGTACCGGGGATTGCTCCCGTTCTCGCTCGACTTGCATGTGGTAGGCGCGCCGCTAACGTTCGTTCTGAGCCAGGATCAAACTCTCCAGTTAAATCTGGAGTCCTGAGTTGCCTCAGGGTTTGAGCCCATGGAACCTGGACTGGCTAAAGCCAGGTTCGGCTCACCCGCCCTCCGAAGAGGACAGGTTATCAGTCTCTAGGACTGACGTTCGGGACCCGAAGCTTGCCCGCGCTCATGCATCGGCACCGTTAGGTGACGAGCCATGAACACAGGCCGTCTTCGATTCGTTCAACCCAGTTTTCAAGGACCGAGCCGCGCCCCTCAGTCGCCTGAGGTTTGCCCGCACAGCTTCTCCACAGCCTGTGGAGTGGTTGGGGGCCGGCGCGACCAGCGCTCTTCCCCGCGAAAGGGGTCCCCTCGGGAGAGGGGTTCGAGTGCCGGCATCGGTGCTCTCGTCTCTGGCCCGGAGCGCCACCTGCTGAGGGGACCCAGCCAGGAGGAGCACAGGGGGAGTAACGAAAGCTCGTTCGCTCTGAAGGAGACCTTCCGCGAACGGGGAGGCGGACCTTATTGGCCCGCGGCGACCTTGTCAACGAGATTTCTTTCGAGACCTCGCGGGTCGCGTCGGGGAGCCCTCTTTCGAGAGCTCACCGGTCGGATACGGCGCAAATTAGCGCCACCGCGCGCGACGTCAAGTGCCTCTTTTCAGCCTCGAAACACGTCGCGGCTCTTGCCCTCTGCGTAGAGCGAGGGGTTCGAGACGTCGATGCGCTCGTCGACGAACCAGAGGCGCCGCGACTCGCGGAGCAACGTGACCTCGAGGCCGCTCGTCAGGCGGATGCGGAAGCCTTTTTCGCCCACGCCGAGGCCCATCACCGCGCCTAGGACGTCGACGTCGAGCCAGGGGGGGTCCTGCAGGTCCGCGCCGATCGGAGCGATCGGCCGGACGCGCCGGGGCCTTCCTCCTCGCGCGGCCGCTTCGACCTCGACGCGATACCACTCCGGCACGTGCACCACGGGCATGCCTGCTTCATCGAGGACGCGCGCCTCGGTCTCGAGCAGCACCCGCTTCGAGACCGCGAACGTGCCGAGCGGGCGCACGATGAGGAGGAGGCTGTACGTCTCGTCGAGGAGGCGGATGATGTACCCGGCCTTGGGCGTGTTGATCCTGAGCTCGTAGGCTCGAGAGAGCTGGGGGCATCCGCGCAGCTCGGAGATCGGGATCTGCAGCGTCGCCGCGGCGATCTTCATGTCGAACGGCTCGAGCTCGCCGGCGTAGTCGACGGTCTCTCCCTCGGAGTCGAAGAGCGCGGCGCCGCGGACGAAGGGCGCCGCGTCGAGCAGCTGCTCGAGGATCAGAGCAAACGAGCTCGCGGCTTGGTCTCGCTCCGGGCTCGCGCGCCGACGCGCGCCCTGACGAGGCATCAGCCTGCGCCCTTGGTGACCGCCATCATCGGGGGCCGACCCCCGGCGACAGCACCACCTCGGCGAGCGACGAGTCGGCGCTGCGCTCGAGCTCGGCCGCGTGCTGCTTTCGGAGCTGCGCGAGCAGATCGTTGGTCAAGCTGCGCGTTCGGTCCGAGTAGATCTCGTCCGCGAAGCGCTTTCGCCGATCTTCGAGCGAGACCTCTTCGGCGGGGATCCGAAGGACGCCGACGATCACGTGGACGCCGTGGGCGCTCCGCACCGGGCTCGCGATCTCGCCGGGAGCGAGCTTGTGCGCGGCGGCGACGTAGTCGGCGTCGAACCGGGACCGATCCTCGTACGCTTTGATGACAGTATAGTTATCGGCCGAGACGGGCGGCACGTACTCCGCCGTGATCCGCATCCCCTCGGCGTCGACAGCCTTCGCCGCAGCGATGAAGGCCGCGAGCGCCCCGCTCGGCTCGGACAACGAGCCGTTCTCGAAGTCGTACGTAGCGCCGCCCTTCTTGAGCGGCTCGACGGTGGCGGAGGCGGCCTCGACGATCTTCTTGGCGATGCCCTCGGCCTTCGTCCACTCGGCTTCAGCCGCGTCCCTCGGAACGAGCACGACCGCGTTGCCGGTGATCACCGACGCCGGGCGCGCGACGCGGACCCAGTACTTCTTCGTCTTGGCCTCGACCTCGGCATCCGTGGGCGCCCCCTGGGCGCGGGCCTCACGCGCGAGCTCGGCGAGCATCAAGCGGGCGTGGACGCGAGCCGTGGCGTCTTGCTGGTCGGCGGCCGAGAGCTTCTCCTTGGCTTCGGACGCGAGCACGGCGTCGATGAGGGCGCGATCGAGCGCGTCCTTCGGCGAGATCGCTTGCGCCGAAGCAACCCGGCGCACCGTCTCGACACCGATGGTCTCGGTGCCGGCGCGCGCGACGAGATCGCCGCCGAGGACCCGCTGTGCGGCGGGCGGTCCGTCCGAAGGGCTGCAAGCTGCGGCCGCGCCGACGAGGCACGACAGCGCTGCGGCACGACCTCTCACGCGGCCCCTCCCCGAGGACGCAGGATTTCGGTCGAGGCGCGGAGCGCGAGGCCGCCGACGACCAGCAGGTAGATGGCGCGAAAGTCCTCGTTCTTGCCGAGCGCGTGCAGGCCGAACCCGAAAGCTACGGCGGCTACGAGCACGAGGAGGATGGCGAGGAGATCGATCGCGCGCGACAAGGGGTGTCGAGCATAACGCTCGCACGAGCCGCTACGAACGCCAAATCAAGGCGATGGCGCCGACCATGGCGACGAGCAAAAGGGCCACGATGGCCCGGAGCGCCTCGCGGGGGAGGCCGACGTGGAGCTGGCGCCGGCCCTTGGCGCGGGAGATGGCGACCTGGGCCGAAGCGCTGACGATCGCCACCGAAAGCCCGACGCTCGCGGCCTGCGCCAGGAGCGCGCGCGAAGGGTCGCGAACGGACCAGCCCATCACCAGGAGGCCGAGGCTCGAAAGCACGCCGAGAGTAGCCACGGCGACCGCGCCTGCGGGGAGCGTGGTACGGGCGCGGAGCACGCCGCCTGCGTCATCCTGCGGCGCCTCGGTTCGGAAACGCCAGGGCTCGCCCCAGGAGAAGGCGTAGACCCCCCACGCGATGGCACCGATTCCGGCGCGCACCGTGTCGAGACGAGACGGATCGAGCGCCGAGGACGTCAGCAGCCAGACGGCGGTCGAGAGCGCGAGGAACAGGGTGATCCCGAGCTGCCGCCCGAGACGCTTGCGCGTCGGGGTGAGAACGGGTCCGAGGGCGCCGACAGCGAGGGCCGCGATCGAGAGCGCTCGCTCGGGCCATTCGCCGGCGCGGGAAAACGCCGCCGGCGCGACGGTCACCGACCACGCGAACGCTGCGCAGGACACACGCTGAACGACGCCCGGCTCGGAGAACAGGCCCGCCCGGCGGGCTGCGGCAGGCGGCGGGCCCGCGTCACCGGCCACCGCAGGCGATGCGGTGGAGCCCGACGGCGGTGACGCTGCCGCACCTTCCATTGGAGCGCTACGCGCCGGACGAACCGGCGTACATCTCGACCAAGCGGAGGAAGGTGAGCACGCCGTGACCGGTGCCGCCCTTCGAATAGATGCCATGCGCGCGCTGGGCCATCGACGGGCCGGCGATGTCGATGTGGACCCACGGCGTGCTCCCGACGAACTCGCGCAGGAAGAGCGCGGCGGTGATCGAGCCGCCCCAGCGATCCGCGGTGTGCTTGAGATCCGCCCAGTCGCTCTTCAGGCCCTCACGCAGCTCCTCGATGAGCGGCATGTGCCACATCGACTCGCCCGCGTCGCGCGCTGCCACGCGGACCTTGTCAGCCAGATCGTCCTGGTTCGCGTAGTAGCCGCTCGTGAGCGTGCCCAGCGCGACGACGCAGGCGCCTGTGAGGGTCGCGTTGTCGAGCATGAGGTCGGGCTTCAGCTCGCGACCGTCGGCGAGGACGAGGCGCCCCTCTGCGTCGGTGTTGATGATCTCGACGGTCTTGCCGTCGAGCGAGCCGAAGATGTCCGCGGGCCGGTACGCAGCGCCGTCGGGCATGTTCTCGACAGCGCCGATGAGGCCGTGCACCTCGACGTTGGGCTTGAGAACGGCAAGCGCTGCCATGAGCGCTGCGACGTTCGCGCCGCCGCCCATGTCGCCCTTCATGTCCTCCATGCCCTGCGCCGGCTTGATGCAGAGGCCGCCGGAGTCGAAGGTGAGTCCCTTGCCGACGAACACCAGCTTCTTGCGCGGGTTCTTTTTGTCGGCCGGCCCTTCGGGCGTGTAGACCATGTGAATCAGGCGCGGGTCGTGCGCGCTGCCTTGGCCGACGGCGAGCATCAGCTTCATGCCGCGCTTCTGGAGGCCGGCCTTGTCGAGCACGGTGCACTTGAGCCCGCGCGCCTTGGACATCTCCTGGCAGAACTTCGCGAACGTCTCCGGGTAGAGCTCGTTCGGGGGCTCGTTGATGAGGTCGCGCGCGATGCAGATGGCCTCGCCCACCTGCTGACCGATCTCGGCGCTCGCCTTGGCGTTCTTGTCGAGCTTCGCAGTCGTCGTGAGCGTGACCGTCTCGAGGCTCGACTTCGGGAGGCGATCCCCGGTGAAGTACTTGTTGAAGCGGTAGGCGCCGAGGACCACACCCTCTGCTGCCGCGCGCTCGCCGCCGGCGACGCCGAACGGAACCTCGAGCGAGAGCGAGGTCGCACGGCCCGACTGCGCGAAGCGCGCGGCCTTGGCGGCGAGGACTCGAATCTGCGCCACGGTCGGCTGCGCCGAGCCGAGGCCCATGAGAACGACGCGCGTCGGCTTGAGCTTGCCGTTGGTCGCAAACTCGACCGATTGGTCTTTCTTCCCCGTGAACTCTTCACGCTTCAGTGTCTTCGGGACGATATTTCCGAGCGCCTTCGTCAGCCGCGACAGCGCCCCAGCTTTGGGGGAGGCTCCTTCGACGATGCCGATGACGGCAACGTCGGCGGCGACGTTGAGGGGATCGGTGGACTTCAGCGTGATTTTTAGCGGCATGGTCGGGGAGTAGCGCGCATATAAGCACAGGATGCGAGCTTCGCGCCATGACCAAGCTCGCGCACCGCTGCCCCGACCCGCCCGTTTGTGACGGTATAGACGGGCGAGGCGCGGCGCTCGCGGCCCCCGACAGTCGTGACGGGACTGTCCTAATCGTTATTTGGACGCGGCTTTGAACGTCGACATCACGTCGCCGAGCAGCTTGAGCGCATCGGCGCGCGGCCGCTGGAACGCGTTGCGTCCCATGATCGAACCGAAGCCCCCGCCCTGCGCGATCTGCTTCACGTCCTCGAGCACCGCCTCGGTGCTCTTCGACTCGCCGCCGGAGAAGATGACGACGCGCTTGCCGCCGAAGGTGCACTCGACGACGTGCTTCACGCGGTCCGCGAGGGTGTCGATCTTGACCGGGTGCTTCTCGTAGACCTTCTTCGACTCTTCTTGCTCGACGTGAGCGGTCGGCGGCTTGACCTTCACGATGTGGGCGCCGAGCTGCGCCGCGATGTGCGAGGCGTAGGTGGTGACGTCGATCGCCGTCTCGCCCGCCTTCGACAGGCCGGCGCCGCGCGGGTAGCTCCAGGTGATGACGACGAGTCCCTTGCGCTTGGCTTCGATCGTGAGCTCTTTCAGGTCCTCGTACATGCGGTTGCGCATGCCCGAGCCGGGGTAGATCGTGTAGCCGATGCCTACGCAGCCGAGCCGGAGCGCGTCTTCGACGCTGCCGGTGAGCGCGGAGCAAGGCTGGTCGACCTTGGCCAGCGTGTCGCTGTTGTTGAGCTTGAGGATCAGCGGGACCTGACCGGCGAACTTGCCGGCGGACACCTCGAGCTGACCGAGCGGCGCCGCGTACGCGTTGCAGCCGGAGTCGATCGCGAGCTGCATGTGGTAGTCGGGATCGTTGCCCGCGGTGTTCGGACCGAACGATCGCAGCGGGCCGTGCTCGAAACCCTGATCGACCGGCAGGATCACGAGCTTGCCGGTGCCGGCGAGCGTGCCGCTGTTGAGGAGGCGGTACAGATTCGTCAGCGTCCCGGGGTTATCGGACGGGTACCACGAGAGGATCTGCTTGATGCGATCAGTGACGGGCATGGCTGTCTCCGCTGCTTCGAGGGAACGCAGGAGCCTAGGCAGCTGACGGGCCTACCGCAATCCTGTCCGCGTGTGGCGGGGCGACCTTGCACCCGGGAGCGCAGTTGTGGGGCCCGGAGGCGGCCGCGCGCCGGTCGTGGTAGGCGGTCGAGTATGGTGGCGACCAGCGGCGACCGGACGGGGATGACGCTCGAGACCTTCATCATGGAGGGGATGCTCGGCTCGCCTGCGGCCACCGGCGTGTTCACGTCTCTCCTCAACCAGATCGGGTACGCGGCGAAGCTCGTGACCAGCAAGGTTCGGCGCGCCGGCATCGCAGACGTCCTCGGCGCCACCGACCACGTGAACGTCCAGGGCGAGCGGGTGATGAAGCTCGACGAGGAGGCAAACTCGACGCTCATCAAGACGCTCAGGCGCCGGGGCCATTGTGCGGCGGTCGCCAGCGAAGAGCTCGACGAGATCGAGCACTTCTCGGACGACCCTCGTGCACGGTACGTCGTCATGTTCGATCCGC
>JBGTSH010000458.1:0-6745 GCA_041940405.1 Polyangiaceae bacterium | reverse complement strand
GGCCCTGCAGGCGCAGATCGAGGAACAACGCGCCCTCTTCGACAGCCTGAACGATCTGTCCGACGTCAACGGCCTGGCTCAGGCTCTGGGCCTGCCCGAGGTGCGCAATCCGATGCCGGATGCGCGCTCACTGCGCGCCGCCGCCGAAGGCTCCGATCCGGCAGGTGCTCGTCGCGCGCTCGCGGCGATCTCGGTCGAGACGGGCGATTCGGTCGATCTGCGCGATCGCGAGGCGTTCGGTCCTGCGGATCGGATCGCGCTCGCGGCGCTCGACGCCGCACGTCCCGGACCGCAAGGCACGGCTGCGCGCGGCGCGCTCGCCCCGCTCCTCGATGAGGCTGCGGCCGACTCGGGCTCGTCCGAAGCGGCGGCCGACGTCGCGATCCTCGCGGGCTCTGCCGTCGCGGCGGTCCTGCCGACCGGCGATCAGCGCCTCACGCGGCTCAAGTACGCGGCGATCGGGACGCCTGCATCGGCGGCCGCGGCGCACCTCGGGCGCTTGCTCGGCGCGGTGAAGGCGGACGACCCCGAGTCGACCGCGGTGATCGACGCTGCGCTGACCGAGCTCGCGCAGCACGTCGACGCGTCGAAGCCCGAGCGCACCGCGCTGCTCCGCGCGCTCTCGCTCGAGCTGGACATCGAGGCCAAGGCGGCCGATCGAGTCGCGCAGGCGATCGCGACCTGGGGCGCGTCGCTCGACGGCGCAGAAGATCGCGGCGCGGACACGACGGGCATGCTCGCGGCGGCGCTCCTCGCCGAGATCTCCGGCGACGGCGATCGCGCGCGCCAGGTCTACGCAGAGGTGCACCGCGAAGAGCCGGTGCACGAGGTCACCGCGCGCGCTTCGGGCGGGCTCGGCGATCCGAACATGCTGGTGAAGATGGTGCGCGACCATGCCGAGACGCTCCCGAGCGGCATCGGAAAGGCGCTGCTCCTCACCGAGTGTGCGATCCGCTACGCGGGGCTAGCGCTCGCACAAGAAGAGACGTCCGAGGACGCGACGGCGTTCGCTACCGAGGCCGACGCGTGCGCGCGTCAGGCGGCCGAGATTTCACCGAACCTCCCGATCGCGGTGCACCTCGGTGAGATCGCGGCGCGCGCCCGCGCCGATCAGTCGGCGCTCGTCGAGTGGCTGCGCTTCCGTCGCGAGGCGTCCGACGATCCGGTCGAGAAGGCGCACGATCTCACGCGCGAGGCGCTCCTCATGTCCGATGGCGAGAGCAACGCCGCGGGCTCGCTCCTCGAAGAGGCGCTCCGCGCGCGACCCGGCGACGTGGGCCTGCGCGATCTGTTCGAGCGTCTCTCGGGTGAGCCGCCGTCGGATCGTGCGACGTGGCGCGAAGCGCGCGCCACGGCGACCGCGACCGAGCTCCCGGGCGAGGCCGCGCGGCTCGCGCTCGAAGCAGCGCTCGAGTACGAGCGCGCCGGCGACGTCGAGGCGGCGGCGCGCTGCGCCAAGCTCGCCGAGACGTGCGGGGACAAAGAGCTCGCGCCGATCGCCATGAACCGGTTCGCGCTCTCGGGCTTCGGTACCGCCGAGCTCGTCGATGCGCTCCTGCCGGAGGCGCGCGCCTCCGAAGATGCAGGCCTCCGCCTCGAGCTCTACGAACGCCTGGCCGAGCTCGACGAGCGCGGCCGCAACGACACGGCGTCGGGTCTGCTCTTCCGGCGCACGATCCTCGAAGAGAACCCCGGCCACCTCCGGACGCTGCGGCGTGTCGCGTCGGCGCTCATGGCCGAGTCGCGCGAGGACGAGCTCGAGCCGATCGCGATGGACCTCGCGAGGAACCTCGAAGGCGGCGAGGCGGTCGCATACGCCGCGCTCGCCGCGCGCCTGCTCCAGCGGCAAAGCTGGGAGCAGACCGCCGAGCCGGTGAAGATCGCGTACTCGCACGAGCCGCGGCCGATCTGGGCCATTCGCCAGATGGCCGCACACGCGCGGGCCGCCGGCGACAACGTGCTCGCCGCGCAGTGCGACAGCGAGCTGATGACGCGCACCGACCGCGGGCTCGAGCGCGCGACGCTCGCGCTGCGCGCGGCAGAAGCGCTGCGGCTCGGCGGCGATCTCGTCGGCGCGCAAGGCCTCCTCGAAGAGGCCGTCTCGCTCGAGCCGCGCCATTTCATGATCCGCCTCGCCCTCGCGACCGTGCTCGAAGAGCTCGGGCTCGATCCGGCGGACGACGCGGGCCGAAAGCGTGCGGCGGACGCCGCGGAGCACCTCGAGGCGGCCGCGTACCTCATGCAGACGCCTTCGTGGCGCGCCGAGACCAGCCACCGCGCCGCGGTCATCTACCAGGACGTGCTCGAGGATCACGAGCGCGCCCGCGCCGCTCTCGAGCGCGTTTGGGAGGTCGACGCCGACTACGCCGACACGTTCGAGCGCCTCCGCAGGCTGTACGTCGCGACGGGCGCGCGCAACGAGCTCGCCGAGCTCCTCGAGCGCCGCCTCGGTGCGATCGAGGATCCCGGGCAGCGCGTGGAGATGGAGGTCATGCGCGGCAAGGCCCTCGCCGAGGTAGGCGACGCCGGCGCCGCCAAGCGCGCGCTCGCCGCCGCCCTCGACGCGAACCCCGATCACGCCGACGCGCTCGCCGCGTTCGCGGAGCTCTGCTTCACCGACGGGGACTACGACGGCGCCGAGCAAGCGCTCATCCGCCTCGCGCGGCACACGAGCGATCCGGATCAGCAGGTAGCGATCTACTTCCGCATCGGCCACCTCTACGACGAGCTCCTCCCGAACCAGGAGCGCGCGGAGCAGGCTTACCAAGAGATCCTCAAGCGCCGCCCCGAAGACAGCGCGGCGCGCGAGAAGCTCATCAGCCTCTACCGGCGCACCGGCCAGGTCGCACGCGCCGTCGAGGAGCAGAACGTCCTCGTCAACGCGGCGGAGTCGCCCGACGACAAGTGCAAGCGCACGGTCGAGCTGGCCGAGCTCCTCGAAGAGCAGGGCGAGCTCAAGAAGGCCGAGAGCACGCTCGTCGTCGCGCGAAAGTCGTTCCCCAAGAGCGATCTCGCGCTCCGCGCGCTCGTGCGCTTCTACCAGTCGACCGGTCAGGCGCCTGCCGCGGCCGTCCTCCTCGATCGCGCGGTCGCCGATGCGCGCCGCGCGCTCGGCACGGGCCGCTTCGAGGGCTTCCTCTTCGAGACGCTGGCCACCGCCGCCGAGCTTCGCGGTCGCGAGGACGCGGCGATGTCCGCGCGTGCAACGGTCTCGGCGATCGAGGGCTACGAGACGACGATCGGCGGCGTGGGACCGCGCGCGGGCGACGCCAAGCTCGACGAGCTGCTCGCGCCCGAGGTCATGACCCCGGCGTTCCGCGAGCTCTTGCTCCGCACCGGGCCGATGCTCGACACGGCGTTCCCGTACGATCTCGACGGCGTTCGCGCGCAGCCACTCCCGCCGCCGCTCGCCTCGCTCGGCGAAGAGGTGCGTCAGATCGCCGGCGCGTACGGCTTGCACCAGATCAACATCCTGGTCTCGAGCGTGCTCGGACCGGTCTGCATCCCGGCTCGCTCCAACCCGCCTACCTTGGTCTTCGGTCAGGTGCTCGCCGCGCAGCCGCCTTGCCAAGAGCGCAGCTTCTTGATCCACCGCGCGATGAAGGTGCTGCAGTCGAACACGACGGTGCTCGCTCGCACGGCGCCCATCGATCTGTGGCCCGTGGTCGCCGCGTACCTCAAGGTCTTCAGCCCGCCGTTCTCCCCGCAGGGCGTCGACGCCGGCCGCTTCAGCGACGCCTACGGCCGGCTGTCACGCGCGCTCCCGCAGGGCCTCGGCAACGACGTGGGCCTCCTCGCCGCCGACGTCATCGGCAACATCGGCAACCGTGCATCGACCCTCAACGCCGCCATCAACGGCTGGGGCTCACGCGCCGGCCTGCTCGCCGTCGGCGATCCCAACATCGCCCTGACCGGCATCGCGTGGGCAGGCGGCAACGCCAACGGCCCACCCGCCACCGGCAAGGATCGCCTCACGTGGATCGGCCGCAACGCCGAGGCGCGCGACATCGTCATCTTCTCGGTGAGCGACGCCTACGTCGAAGCGCGGGCGCGCGCGGGCGGCGGCTAGCGCGAGTCACGCTCGGCCCGCTTCCAGCGTCGCAAGAGGCGCGCATCGCCCGTCTCGGCTTCGAGCCGCTTCAAGACGCCCAAGACTCGATCGCGATCGAGGGCCGCGCCCTGCTCGAGGAGCACGCTTCGTACATCCTCCAGGTCTTTGCGGCGACCCGCGAGGATCTTCATCGCCACGAGGTCTTCAGCGGTGACCACCGGCACTTCGACGCCGCCCAGATCGATCCGTCGGGCGCGAGCGAGAAACTCCTCCTGGAGCTCGGACGACGCGATGAGGAGGTCGAGCGGCATCGCGGTCGCTCGATGCACCAGGGGAATCAGCTTCGCATCGGGTCGCGAATCGATCGGAAAGCGGAGCTCGAAGCCGTAGTCGGCGAGCCATCCGGCAAACTCTGCAGCGGTCACGTCGGGCGCATCGATGGCCGCGTCCACGTCTGCTGTCAGCCGGGGCCGACCGTAGGCCATGACGGCTTGGGCGCCGAACACGTACCAGCGCATGCGGCGAGTCGACATCGCGCGATCCAGGTCGCGGAGCAGCTCCGTGGGGTCAGCCGGAGCGACGACCGACACGCCCGATCACCTCGAAGACGCGCAGATGCGTCTCCCAATCCTCGTGTCTTTCGGCTTCCGAGGGCCAAGCGGGACGCGCCCTCTTCACCTGGGCCCGGAGCGCGTTCGCGATGCGAAATCCGCCTGCTGGGCCCTCACGCCGTTTCCACTCGACCCAGTACCGCTCCTTGTCGCGCTCGGCGGCCTTCCAGTCCACGGCTCCACTCTACACGTCGCGCCGTTCGCCGTGACCCTTCCATGACACAACCCGACACCGGGCGGGCGCGCATTGTGCTTCACCTGAGGCATGAGCGACCTCGCTCGCCGGGTGGAGCGCACCTACCTCGGGCTGTCGCTCGGCAACACGCTCGCCGGCTCCTTCATCTGGGGCATCAATACGCTTTTCTTGCTCGACGCAGGCCTCACCAACCTCGAGGCGTTCGCCGCGAACGCGTTCTTTGCCGGCGGCATGGTCGTCTTCGAGGTTCCCACCGGGGTGGTTGCGGACACCTGGGGCCGCCGCACGTCGTACCTGCTCGGCACCGTGACACTCGCGGTCTCGACCTTGCTCTATTGGATGCTCTGGCGCATGCACGCGCCGTTCTGGCCGTGGGCTGCGGCTTCCGTCATGCTGGGCCTCGGCTTCACGTTCTTCTCGGGCGCCGTCGAGGCATGGCTCGTCGATGCGCTCACCTTCGCCGGCTACGACGGCGATCTCGACAGGGTGCTCGGTCGCGGGCAGATGGTCTCGGGCGCTGCGATGCTCGGGGGTGCGCTCGCCGGTGGTGTCATCGCGCAGGCAACGAACCTCGGCGTGCCCTATCTCCTTCGCACGGCAGTGCTCGTCGTGACCTTCGTCGCTGCGTTTGCTGCCATGCGCGATCACGGCTTCACCCCGCAGCGCCTCACGCATCCTGTCGCGGCGGTTCGCGGCGTGCTCCGCGGCGCCATCGACGGAGGCTGGAACCGCCCGTCGGTAAGGTGGGCGATGCTGGCCGCGCCGTTCGCCTCCGGCGCCGGGTTCTATGCGTTCTATGCGGTGCAGCCGTATCTGCTTCAGATCCACGGCCAAGCAAACAGCTACGCCATTGCCGGCATCGCCGCCGCGCTCGTCGCCGGTGCGCAGATCGCCGGCGGCTGGCTGGCCCCGAGGCTCCGCGCCCGCGTGGAGAAGCGAACGACCGCGATCATCGTCTCTGTGGTGATCGGATCGGTCGCGATGATGCTGCTCGGAGCGGCCTCGATGCTCGTGATCATTTCGATCCTCATCGCCCTGTGGGGCCTCGCCTCGGCGGTGGGCCGCCCGATTCGGCAGGCCTACCTCAACGGCATGATCCCGGCGACCCAGCGCGCGACGGTGCTCTCGTTCGACTCGCTGATGGGAAGCCTGGGCGGCGTCGTGCTTCAGCCGCTCCTCGGCGAGATCGCCGATCGGCGCGGCTATCCGCTCTCGTTCGTCGCCGCCGGGCTCGTCGCGATGGTTTCGCTCCCCTTCATGATCGCGTGCCGACGTCTCTGTCATCCGGCCGACACGGCGCGACCTGTCGACAAGGCGCCTGCCGGCCTTGGGGGTTGCTGATCAAAATTCGCTCTCCCAGTGTTCCGGGTCCCGGGGACTTGGGATTGTGAGTCCCGGTGTTCCGAGTCCCTTAGTCCCGGGATAGTGGGAATGACAAAACGAAAAGGGAGAGGGAGAGGGAGAGGGAGCCTCAGCGCTCGCCGATCATGCCATTGGGATCGAGCCAGGCGTCCAAGTCTCTTGCTTCGGCGGCGCCGAGCGCGATCGCGGCCTCTTTGAGGGTCGTCCCGTCCTCGTGGGCCTTCTTGGCGATCTTGGCAGCGAGGTCGTAGCCGAGCTTCGGGGTCAGCGCGGTGACGAGCATGAGCGATCGATCCAGGAGCTCGGCGATGCGCTTTTCGTTGGGCTCGATGCCTTGCGCGCAGTGCTTGTCGAAGGAGCGCATCGCGTCCGTGAGCAGGCGCGCGCTCTGCGAGAAGACGTGCGCGAGGACGGGTTTGTAGACGTTGAGCTCCAGGTGCCCCTGGCTGCCGGCGACCGTCGCGGCGACGTCGTTGCCCATGATCTGGCAGGCGACCATCGTCATCGCCTCGCACTGCGTGGGGT
>JBGTSH010000457.1:0-6779 GCA_041940405.1 Polyangiaceae bacterium | reverse complement strand
CTTCGAAGAAGCGCGTCGCGCGGGATGCGTCCTGTCGGTGGAGATCGAGCCGAACGTCGTCGGCGAGTGGGACCGAATGCGCCTCGAGCAGGCAATCTCGAACCTGCTCTCGAATGCGGTCAAATACGGACGCGGCAAGCCGATCGAGGCGACGCTCACGGCCGACGAAGACCGCGTCTACCTCTCCGTTCAGGATCACGGCATCGGCATCTCGTCCGACGACGTCGCGCGCATCTTCGGGCGGTTCGAGCGCGCCGTCTCGATGAAGCACTACGGTGGCCTCGGCCTGGGGCTCTACATCACGCGTCAGATCGTCGACGCACACGGGGGACAGGTTCGTGTCCAGAGCGCGCCTGGCGCGGGCGCCAAGTTCACGATCGAGCTGCCTCGACACGCCGTGAGGCCGGTGGTGCCGCCTCCTTCTCAACCGCCCAGGTTGCGCACATGAAGAAGCACGGAAGCATTCTGGTCGTGGACGACGACGAAGACGTCTGCGAAGCGATCCGCGAGTCCCTGGACGACGCCGGCTACGATGTGGCGGTGGCCGAGAACGGCGCGGAGGCGCTCGCAACGCTCCGCGCCTCCGAGGTCAGGCCGGCGCTCGTCCTGCTCGACCTGATGATGCCCATCATGGATGGGGCGCAGTTTCTTCGAGAGCTGCGAGCGGACGACGAGCTCCGCGATCTGACGGTCGTCCTATTTTCGGCGGATGGCGGCGCGCACGCGAACGCGACGTCCCTGGGCGCGAACGACGGTCTGCGGAAGCCGGTCCAGCTGCGGGACCTGCTCGCCATGGTCGAAAAGCACGTGACCTTGGAGTAACATGCGCGGCTTCTCCTTGTTTCGGAGGGCTGCGTCATGGCTGCTCGGCTCCCGGGTCTCGTGCTCGGCATGATTGTGTTGGCCTCGTGCTACGGCGCGTGCGCAAAGGGCTCCGTCGTCTTCGAGGACGAAGACGACGACGGCGAGACGGGTGAGGGTGGCGACGGCGGAGCGCCGGGTACCACCTCTTCGACGAAGAGCAGCGGCCCATCCGCGGGCCCAACCAGCTCGACCGCCGCGAGCATGACGAACACGTCAGCCGAGACGACCGGCAGCGGCCCCTCCACGACGTCGGCGACGTCCTCCTCGGTGGCGACGACGACGACGGCAACGACCTCGGCCTCGTCGAGCGTCGCGTCGAGCTCGTCAGGCGGGATCGTCTGCGGAAACTTCGTCTGCGAAGCGGGTGAGGACTCCTGCAACTGCGGATCCGACTGCGGCGACATCGTCGGCCAGTGCTCCATCTGCGAGTGCGGCGACCAGGACTCGAGCGGCAGCTGCTACTGCGACACCGCGTGCGTGGGTCTCGGTGACTGCTGCTCGAACTACAGCGCCGTCTGCGGCGGCGGCCTCGACCCGGCCGACTCGTGCGATCCGTCGGAGTGCGGCGGCAGCGGCGGGAATTGCTACTGCGACGCCGCCTGCGTCGGCCTGGGCGATTGCTGCGTCGACGCGTGCCCGGTCTGCGGCGCCTGCTGATTGGTCATCGAGCGCCGGCGACCTCGGCGATCGCTCGGCTCACCGCGGCGGGCGCTTCCATGCTCGCCATGTGACCTACGCCGGGCAAAATGAGCCGCTTGGCGTGCTGGATGCCGCGGCAGAGCCGATCGGCGATGACGGTGTTGTACTCGATGTCACGGGCGCCGCTCACCACGACCGTCGGCTGCGTGACCTCGGCCAGGCGCTCGGCGGCCGGCGGGGCGATGTTCTGTACGGGATTGTCGTGCGTCCAATGCCAGCCGGAATAGTCCGCCAACATGGCGCCGAGCTCACCCTCCAGCTCGGGGTTGCCGCGGCTCGAGTCGAACCACGCGCACTTCCCCCATTCGGCCTTGGCCCCCGCGATGCTCCCTTCTTTCACGCAGCGCTTGATCGCCGCAAACGTCGCCGTGATAGCCGGCGGAAACGGCGTCCCCGCGAGGCCCGAAGGACAAACAGCGACGTAGGCCCGCACCAGATCGGGACGGGTGATCGCGAGCTCGAGCATGTGATGCGCACCGATCGAGTGGCCGACGGCGACGACCGGTCCGAGCCCGAGCGATTCGACGAGCGCAGCAGCGTCATCGCAATGCCGAAAAGGCTCGGTCTCTGGCATCGCCGAACGACCGAAGCCCCGCGTGTCGTAGGCCACCACGCGAAAGTCTTCGCTCAGCGCCTCGAGCTGCGGTCGCCACATCCGGCGATCCAGCGCAAAGCCGTGCAGGAGTAGGATCGACGGCCCCGAGCCTCGCGCCTCGTAGCAGAGGCGCGTGCCGTTCACGTCGGCGTAGGCTTCGCGCGCCGCGCTCACTTGCCCTTGGGAGGCTCGTCCCAATCGACGAAGTCTTTTCCGTGCTCGCGCGAGAGGATGTCGATCGCCGCGGCAGCGCCGTCGCCCGCGCTGATGATCGCCTGACTCCTCCCCGGGCGCGCCGAGCGTCCGACGACGTAGACACCGTCGAGGGCCGAGCGAGCATTCTTGTCCGTGGCGATCCCCCCGTTGTCGTCGAGCTCGAGGCCGATCTGTTTGGCGAGCCTGGGGAGCTTGCCCTCGGAAAGGACGAGGTACTTCGCCGACAGCGTGTCGCCGCCGTCGAGGGTCACCCGATACGTCTCGCCCTGCTTTTCGATCGTCTCGACGTGCGCGGGCCGGATCGTGGCTCCCGCAGCGAGGGTTTGCTCCCTGGCGAGCTTCTGGAAGTCCGCCCCGAGCCTCTCGCTCACGCCGAGGTAGTTCTTGAGAAGCGCCCAGTGCATCGCCGTCTTGTCCTCCCCCAAGACGACGACCTCGAGCTTGTTTTTGGCCAAGAAGAGCGCGGCTGACAAGCCGCCAGGACCATCACCGATTACGAGCACGTCGGCCATCGGTTCCTCCGATCGAGGCCGCAGCCTACTCCGAAACCGCTACAATCGCGCCTGAAACACATGGGAGCACTCGGATCGAACCGTGTGTGGGCGCGCGCGGTCGTTGCAGCCGCCGAGACGGCTTCGCTGGGAAACTTACCCGTCGACCGGCTCTTCGAGGACCTACCCTTCGACGAGCGGAGCGTCCGCCGGATGTGGATGGTCTCGTGGGACGATTACGCGACCGTGGTGGAGCGCTTCGAGGAGCTCGCGGGCGGGCCCCAAGCGTCGATGGAGCTCTTGAAGAGCTCGTACCACGCCGCGTTGCCCGAGGTGCGAAAGCTGGCGGGCGCGCTGATCAGCCCCAAGGCGCTCTGTCTCTTCTTGATGCAGGTGGTCGATCCGTTCGCGTTCGAGCCGATGACCTGGCACACCCAGGATCTCGGTGGCGATCATCTGAGGTTCAAGGTCGACCTCCGGCCCGGCCACCGGCCGTGCCTCGCGTTCTTTCACGGAACCATCGGCGCCATCGCCGGGGTGCCGTGTCATCTGGGCTTGCCTCCCGCCGAGGTGGAAGCCGATGTGGGCCCGACGCACGGGTACTACGAGGTCCGACTCCCGAAATCAGCGACGGTGCTCGCGAACGGAGGGCGCGTCGCCCGCGGGCTCTTCGAACGGTTCTTGCCGCAGATTGGCGTCTTGAATGGCGACGCCCCCGATCACGGGGACCGTGACGCGACGTTCACCAGCAAGCTGGCGACCGCCACGCACACCTGGGCGCTCAGCCCGCGCCAAGAAGAGGTGCTCAAGCTGCTCGTCCGAGGCGAGGCGAACAAAGAGATCGCTCAGGCGCTCGAGTGCGCCGAGAACACGGTCGAGCTGCACGTCACCGAGCTTTTCCGGAAGTCGGGCGCCCCGACCCGGGCAAAGCTGATTGCTCGCTTTTGGTCGGAGCTCTGATCACGCCGCTCTCGATCGGAGGCTTGGTCTTTCGCCTCTTTCGAATGACGCCCACGGATCTCGGGTCCTCGGCGTGGAAGAAGCGGCGCGCCAGCACCGAGGTCTCCAGGTCGCCTATCTGCAAGTGCCTCCTCAACACCGCGCCGACGATATCGGGGTCGCGGTAGAAGGGGCAGTGCGCGGCCGCTTGGACCCACGCTCCGCGCGCGCCGGGGGCGCGATCGACGATGCGCCGAGCGGAGCGGGCCCCACCAAGATCGTCGGCTCCGCCAGCCAGGACGAAGAAGGGCGCGCGCAGCTCGGACAGCACGCCGTCGATTTGGTCGTGGTCGCCCAAGCTGTCGAGGAGCTCGGTCACGCGCCCTTCCTCCATCTCGCTGCGAAGCGCGGTCAAGAGCGCGTTGCACATCGGCTTGGAGAGCACCCGCGAGACGAGCGCCTCGACGCCGTCGATGTCGACGAGACGGCGCGCGTACGCCAGCTCCTGAGCGTCGACGTCGACGCCTATCGGCGAGACGAGCACCCCGCGACGCACGAGCGATGTCGTCGCGCCGAGCCAGACGGCCGTCCACGCGCCGAGGCCCACACCGACGACGTCCACCTCGCGGATGCGCTGCGCCTCGAGGAACCGGACGAGGGCTTCGGCTTGGCGGCGCGGACCGAACGGCGTCCGGAGCCCGTCCGTGACAATCCGCCGGCTTCGAGGTGCGATGTCGAAGGCGTCGGGGACGAGGCTGCGGCGCTGTTCTGCGAAGCAGGCCGCGTAGAGCGCGAGCGTCTCTGCGTCCCCGCAGAAGCCGTGCAGCCAAAGGATCGGCGGACCCGAGCGGGCGACGCCGAGCTCGAACGTGTGCACCAGTCCGTCGCGCGTCTTGACGCGACGGCTGCGAGCACCGAGCCGCTCGAGCGCCCACGACACCGCTGCGCGCGGCTCGGATTGGCGGTCGGGCTCGAGGGTCGAGGGCGGGCTCACCGTCCTCGACACGCTCCCATCCGCGTCGGCTTTGGAATACCTGGGGAGAGCCCCAGGTGCTGCGTCAGCCCTTCTTGGGCTCGTGCAGAGCGAAGACCGCACCTTGTGGATCAGTCAGGATCGCGACGCGCGCACCGCCGGGCACGTCCATCGGACCGACCATGAGCTTGGCGTCCCGCGCCCTCGCCTTCTCGATCGTCTCGTCGAGCTCGTCGACGTTGAAATAGTAAGCCCACGCTGGCGGGGACTTCATCTCGGGCGTGAGCGTCATCATCCCCCCGTACTGTTTGTCGCCCTGCCCGTAGATGAGGTACTTGCCCGCGGGGCCCATATCCATCTCGCTGATCTGCTGCCACCCGAAGAGCTGGCTGTAGAACTTGAACGCGGCGCCGTGGTCCTTCGCGTAAAGCTCGTTCCACGAGACCTCGCCCGGCTTCGTCGTGTCGTGCGGCCGCATCGGCTCGATCGGCTTGAACAGCGAGATGGTCGCGCCCTGGGGATCGGCGATCAGGGTGAAGCGCCCGATCTTCGGGATGTCGTGGGGGCCGAACAGCACCTTCGCGCCGAGGCTCTTTGCCTTCTCGGTCGACGCGTCGACGTCGTCGACCTCGACGTAGCTGCCCCAATGCGGAGGCGCGCCCATCTTCTTCGCTTCCTCCGGGAGCGTCATCACGCCGCCGAGCGGTCCCTGGCCGCTGGTCCACATGGTGTACGCCTCGGCGCCCTCGCCGTAGGGCTCGGTCTTCCAACCGACGACGTCGGTGTAGAAGGCGATCGCCTTCGCGATGTCCGACGTCAAAAGCTCGTACCAAACGAAACGGCCACTCATCGCAGTCTCCGTTCTCGGGCAGCACCCGGTCGAGGGAGCCGGAGCATCTTCGACGACGAGGCCTCTTTCAACCCTGCTCGCACCTCCGTGCGCTGCTGCGTTCTGCCACGGTCCAGGCGGACCTACGCTAGGCTGAAGGCGCTTGGAATTTCCGCCCTCCGACTGCATCGACTGCGGGCGATGCTGCTTCTCCGAAGCGCCCGACTACGTCCGCGTCTGGGGCTCCGACTGGGAGAGGATGGACGATGTTGCGCGGAGCTTCACGGTCTTCGGCGAAAACCGCTGCTTCATGCGGATCGAAGAGGGCCGCTGCACCGCGCTCGTCGTCGACGGCGAGCGCGGGACCTTTACGTGCGCGATCTACGAGATGCGGCCCGAGGTATGTCGCTCCTTCGAGCGCGGCAGCGGAACCTGCCGCGCCGACTATTTCTCCAAGGGAGAGCGGGCGCTCATCGCGGTCGAACGCTTGCGCCCGCGGCGCGGGCGCTGACGATCAGCCCGGGAGCTTCGCCTTTACCCGCTCCAGCTGAGCGATCTCGCTCTGCGAAAGCGGGCGCGGGTGGGGCACTCCGTGCTCGTCGACCGCGCACTTCGACGTGATGCGAGGCGAGACCGTCGAGGGCCAGACCTTCTCTCCCTCGACGGCGATCCACCAATCCTCGCGATCCGGTAGGGCGAGCCGGTCGTGCTGCTTGTTTCCGTTCTCGTCGACCCGCGGGCGAAGCCGCTTCACCTCGGCGTCGGAGATCTCGATCACGTAGAGGTAGATCGTTTCTCTCGAGCCGCCACTCCCGATGACGCCGTAGGGATCGTGCCCGCCGTGCTCGATGGTCTTGAGGTACGACTCGACGACGTAAAGGCCCACGCCGGTGATGCTACCCGAAGGGTCGGCCGGCCAGCGCCCGGATCCACGAGCGCTCGCCCGGCATCCTCGCACCGCCGCGAACGAGGCGCGGCGCAAGGCCCTCCTGTCGATCCTCGAGGCTCGGGGAGTCGCAGTGGACGACGCGACGCGGGAGCAGGTGATCGAGATGCTCCTAATGGGCCTTCGCCTTGAGGACGGTATTGAGGTGCGGCGACTCGAAAGCCTGAGCGGACGTCCGCTCAGGGCGACCCTGAACGCCGATGCGCTCGACGCCTTCACGGCCGAGG
>JBGTSH010000456.1:0-6791 GCA_041940405.1 Polyangiaceae bacterium | reverse complement strand
TCCGCGCAGCGGGGGGCCGCCCGTGGCGGCTGCTGCAGGCGGTCGGGGCTCGCATGCTCACTGGGGGGGCGCCGCCTTGGTTCATGGCGATCATGGGCTCCCCGCGGCTGGTGCCCTTCGCGAAGTCGTCCCAGCCCGAGCAAGTTCCGCCGGAGGAGCGGCCGGATCCGCGGCCCGTGGGCTGCGTGGATCCGCTGTGGCGGTGGGCCTCGCGGGCGCTCATGTACTCGCGCAAAAAGGCCCTCGCAGCATTCCTCGCGCCGCAGCAGTTCGCGGTCGGGGTGAGGTCGGGGGTCGAGGCGATCGCGCACGCGATCGACGCGGACGCGCTCGAGTGCGCCGCCGCTTGGGCGCACGCCTTGGGGCGCACCAAGGGCCCGACGGTGCTCTCGCTCACGCGCCAGAACCTCCCGACGCTCGAGCGGCCGGCCGGCTTCGATCCGAAGGCGATGCTGCGCGGCGGCTACGTCGTCGCCGACGCCGACAACCCCACGATGGTGATCGTGGCCACCGGCAGCGAGGTCTCGCTGGCCGTTCAGTCCAAGAAGGTGATCGAGGAGCGAGGCGAGCGCGTCCGCGTCGTCTCGATGCTCTGCCTAGAGGCCTTCCAGCGCCAGCCCGAAGCGTACCGGGATCTGATTCTCCCCCGCGGGGTTCCGCGCGTCGCCATCGAGCTCGGCGTGACGACGCCCTGGCGCGGCTTGGTCGGCAATGACGGGCTTGTCATCGGCCACGACAGCTTCGGGGCGTCCGCCCCGTGGAAGGTCATCGGCAAGGAGCTCGGCTTCGTCCCCGAGGCCGTGGCGGCGACCGTGCGGGCCTGGCGAAGCCCGACGGTCAACCCTTGATGCGCGGATCTGGGCCGCTCAGCACTGGCGCCGGTTCACGTTGAGCGTCCAGGGCTGGCACGACGAGCCGCTGTAGTAGCGGACCTCGACGTCGACGTGGAATCCGTTCTCGGCGCCGGCCGAGTCGTCGCACCAGATCACGATCGTCTCGGATTGGCCGGTGCCGTTGAGCGATTGCCAGCCCGGATCGGCCATGCATCCCGTTCCCCCCACGTAGAGGTCGTAGTCCACGCCCGGCGGAACCAAGAGCTCGAAGCGGAGCGAGACGTAGGCGCTGCACGTCGAAGCCTCGTCGGCGTCGATGTTGAAGTACGCGCCCTGCGTTCCGGTCCGCGTGACGATCGGTCCTTCGCAGGTGCCGCCGCTCAGGCATCCGAAGCCGTAGACGGCGTCGGCCTCCCACGTACCGAGGTACTCGCCGGGGCTCGCGTTCGAGTATCCGCCGTTCGAGGTCTCGCAGCCGTTCGCCGGGTTCGAGTCGCAGTTCGAAAATCCCGGGTTGCAGCCGCTGATCGTGCACCCCCCGCCGGAGCAGGACGAGACCGAGTTCGGAAGGTTGCAGGTGCCCTCGTTGACGTTGCCGTCGCAGTCCTGATCGATCGTGTCGCAGGACTCCGACCCAGGGGTCGTTTCACCCTGGCAAGGACCCCACTGCCCGCCGGCGCACGTCTGCGTTCCGGCGGCGCAGACGCCCACGTTCTGCGTTCCCGTCGGGCCCGTGTAGCAGCTCTGCGTTTGGCCGTTCTGGCAGGTGCACCCCTCGTCGACGCTGCCGTCGCAGTCGTCGTCGCTGCCGTCGCAGTCTTCGAATTCGTCGGGGGGCGTGAGCGGAACGCACTCGCGCGGCGCGCCGTCCTCGCACGTCGGCGCGCTCGTCTGGCAGACGCCCTGGCCGCAGGTCACCGGCTCGAAGCCTTCGTCGACGGCGCCATCGCAGTTGTTGTCGACGGCGTCGCAGATCTCGCTCGAGGGGAGCACCTCGCCTTCGCACGTGCCCCACTTGCCGTCCGCGCCGCAGGTCTGCGTGCCTTCGGCGCACGCGCCGACGTCGATGAACACAGGATCGCCGGAGAAGCAGGGCTGCATCTCGCCTTCGGCGCAGTCGCAGCCCTCGTCGGTCTCGCCGTCGCAGGTGTTGTCGATGCCGTCGCAAAGCTCGACAGTGCCGCAGTTATCGTTTCCTCCGTCGCCGGTGGCGGCGGTGGTGTCACCGTCGTCTCGCGTGCCGGCGCCGGTGGTGCGCGTGCCCGAGCCGCCGGCGCCTCCGGTGCCGTCGTCCAGGTCGTCCGTGTCGGCGCAGCCGAAGGTGATCGCGAGCGCACAGCCGACGGCGATCCGAATGGCGAGACGTGTGGGATCCGCGTTCATGACGACCTCCGGGGGGCGCGAGGGGCGCCTGTCGTGCAGGGCCCGTACCGCGTCCCGTTACCGCCTTTCTCTGCGGGAAACGACCCCCGGCGAGCACCCGAGGCGGGTGCTGGATCGCGCGTACCCGGATCGAAGATGACCCAAGCGGCGCTCGGGGTTTAGTGTTGCCCAGGTGAGCGACGACAAGCCTTTGAAGCCGGGGGTGACCGAGGAGATCCCGACGCTCCCGCGAAAGCCTGCGCCCGCCGAAGCGCCCGCCGAAGCGCCCGCCGAAGCTGCGCCCTCGGACGCGAGCTCGGATCAGGTTCCGACCCAGGAGCGCCCCGACGGCAAGGTGATCCTCGGCGGCGCCGCTGCAGAGGACGCGATCACCGCGCGCCGCCCCGATGCGGCGAAGACCGAGGCAGGTGAGCCGGCGGCCGGGCCGGCAGCGGGCTCGCGCGTTGGGCGCACGCTGCCTTCCGAGGAGGAGGACGCTCCGCCTCCGCGCGCGGCCCCGACGCGCGTCGACGTGATCGAGCCTGGCGGAGCGGCTGCCGCGCCGGCGGCAGCCGAGCCGGCCGCCGCTCGCCCGGCGCCCGCCGCTCGTTCCGGGGGCGCCGGCATGTCGGTCATCCTGGGCGGCCTCCTCGCGCTCGCGGTGCTCGGCGGGGTAGGGGCGTACGGCTTCTATTGGCTCCGATCGAGCAAGCAGAACGAGGAGGGCGAGGCACCGGCGAAGACCGCCACCCAGCCGACCGACACGGCGTCGACCAGCGCGCCCGCCTCGACGCCTGCGCCCACGCCGCTGCCGGCCGAGACCGCGGCTCCGGCACCGACGCCGACCGAGACCTCGACGACGACACAACCGTCATCGACTGCCACCCCCGGAACCAAGCCCACGACCCGCCCATCCGGCACGGCAGCGCCTACCGCGGCCCCGTCGCTTCCGTCTTGGATCCCGACGTCTCTACCGACGGCGATCCCGACGGCGCTGCCCTCGACCTTTCCGTTTCCCACGGCGATCCCGAGCGCGCCGAAGTGAGCTGGGCCGCCGCTCAGAGCTTCGGGACTTTGTACACAGCGGTCTTGGTCGGCGCGTTCGGTCCGGGATCGCCGAGCGCGTAGGTGAGCGCGAGCAGCGAGCCGTCGGGCGACGCCACGACGCTCACCGGGCTCGGCTTGCCCGCGTCGGCAGGAGGCACCTTGGGGAGCGGAACGAGCTTCTGCTTCCGGCCGAGGTCGAGGTGATCCTTGTTCCAGCGCACGTGCGCGGCGAGCGCTCCGATCGTCACCGGATGGTTCGGCGGGAGCGGGAACGGAAAGAGGATCGGCTCGAGGGCGATCATCTCGCCGAGGTTCTCGGAGCGAAGCACTTGGTCCAGCTTCTCGCGAGCCTTCGGTCCGCCGCACTCGGCGGAGCTGCAGATCTCGAGCGTCTTCCTCGCGGCTTCATCCTCGGTCGCGATCACCAGCGCGAGGCTCGAGCGCGTCGTCTCGTCACGTGTGCCCTCGGCGATGACGAACGCCTTCTTCGAAGGCAGCCACCCCACGCGGGCCCGCCTGGGGTCGAGATCGTCGGGGAACATCGAGCGGCCGACGCGGATGATCGGATCCGGCGGCCCCGCCTTCGCCGAAGCCGCCGCCGACGGCTCGGCGCTCGCGCTTGCGTCGGCGCTGGCGGTCGGGAGCGACGGCAATCGCGGTTCGGGCTTCGGCTCTGCGACGTCGCGGTCGCCGCTGCTGCACGCCGCGAGCGTGGCCAGGAACAAGGAGAGCTTGCGGGCGGTGATCATCATGCGATGTCGGAGAGGACGGCCTGCGCCGCATTGTAGCCGCACATTCCGTGGACCCCGGCGCCCGGGTGAGCGTAGCTCGACCCCAGGTAGAGGCCGCGGATCGGTGTCCGGTACCGGAAGTAGGGGAACATCGGCCGCAGGAACAGCTGGTTGGTGATGTCCGCCGTGCCGCCGCCGAGGTCACCGCCGAGCAGGTTTTCGTTCATCGCCTCGAGGTCCGGGGGCGCGAACGCAGCCCGCGACAGGATCCGATCTCGGAACCCAGGGGCGAGCTCTTCGATGCGGGCCTCGATGCGATCCAGAAACATCTTGCGGGCCGCCGATGTGTAGCCGCCTTCGGGCTCGGAGGGGACGCGCGAGTAGGCGTAGAGGGTGTGCTTGCCGCGCGGTGCGCGCGTCGGATCCATGAGCGACTGCTGGCCGATGACCAGATAAGGATCCTCCGGCAGCCGACCTTCCCGAACCTCGCGTGTGAACCTGGCGAGGTCGTCGAGGCTCTCGCCCGTGTGGACGACGGCGGACTCGCGCGCGGCCTCGGCCGTCCACGGCACCGGCTCGTCGAGCGCCCAGTCGACCTTGAACGTGCCGAAGCCGCGCCGGAAGCGGCGCATCGCCGCGAGCACCGTCGACGGCACGACGCTCGACTCGAGGAGCTCGAGAAACAGCGTGGGCGCTGCGGTGTCGGCGACGATGGCGCGCAGGGCGCGAACCTCTTCGCCGGTGCTCGTCCGGACCGCGATCGCGCGCGACCCTTCCATCACGATGTGCTCGACGCGCGCGCCGACGTGCACGTGACCGCCGGCTTCGCGGAGGCGCGTGATCAGCGCGCGCGTGATCGATCCTGCACCCCCGGCTGGAACCTGAAAGCCGCCGTGTGTCCCGGTGACCGCGAGCATGAAGCCGACGATCGCGCCGAGCGGATCGTCGGGACCGACGTCGGTGTGGAGCGCGAGCGCCGGGATCATGCGCCGCGCCGCCTCGGTGCGGAACGTGCGCTCTGCGAAGCCCCTGCCGCTCGAGAGCGCGACCGACGCGAGCCGGAGCATCGAGGCCGGCCGGATCGAGAGCGCGCGCTTCACCGGAGGAAAGGTCTCGAGGAGGGCGGGCAGCAGGGTCTCGCCGGCCGAGGCGTACCACGCGTGAATCCGCCGCCAGGCGTCGCCGTCCTCGCCGAGAAGCTCGGCGGTTCGATCGACGTCACGCGCCAGCACGCCACACGAGCCGTCGCGCGCGGGGTGAGCGGAGTCGATCGGCGCCGTGTGCCACACGAGCCCGGTGCCCTCGAGATCGAGCTCCAAGAAAGCGGGGCTGTGCCTGCCGAAAGGAAAGAACCCCGCTCCGACATCGTGCTTGTAGCCCGGGAGCGTCGTCTGGGCGGTTCGCACGGCGCCGCCGGGCTCCATCTTGGCTTCGAGCACGCGCACCGTGAGGCCGGCGCGAGCAAGCACACAGGCCGCGACGAGCCCGTTGGGGCCGGAGCCGATGACGACCACGTCGGTCACGCCGCCTACGTAGCAGAAGGCGTGCTATGCCGCCTCGAACATCGTGGCTCTCCTCTCACCCGACGAGCCGCCGGCCTTCGAGGTCGTGAACCCGGCCGGTATCTCGCGCTATCTCCTCCTCTGCGATCACGCATCGCACCGCATGCCGCGCGCGCTGGGGACGCTCGGCCTGCCGGAAGCCGAGAGGCTGAGCCACATCGGCTGGGATATCGGCGCGGCGGACGTGGCACGCCAGCTCTCGTCGATCCTCGACGCACCGCTCGTGCTCTCGGGCTATTCGCGCCTCGCGATCGACTGCAACCGCCCGCCGGGCGCTGCGGCGAGCATCCCGGCGATCACGTGCGAGATCGCCGTGCCGGGCAACGCCGAGGTGTCGGGCCTCGAGCGCGATGCGCGCGAGGCGGAGCTTTTCTGGCCCTACCACCACGCGATCGAGCGCCTCCTCGCCGAGCGCGACGCGCACGGCGCCGCAACCATGGTGCTCAGCGTCCACTCCTTCACGCCCAGCCTCTACGGTCAGCCGCGCCCTTGGCACGTCGGCGTGATGTACGGGCAAGACCGGCGACTCGCTGCCGCCTTCCTCGAGGCGTTCACGAGCGAGAAAGATCTCGTGGTCGGTGACAACGAGCCCTACCACGTGACCGACGCGAGCGATTACGGCGTCCCCGTCTACGCCGAGCGTCCGGGCAGGCTCGGGGTGCTCCTCGAGATCCGGCAAGACCTCATCGGAAGTCGCGAAGGTGCGCATCGCATGGCCGAGATCGTCGCGAAGGTCGGACTCTCGGCCCAGGGCCGTCTTTCCCCGAATGAAGAAGCGCTGTAGGAGGCCGACGTGAGCAAACAGGGCGACACCAAGACCCAGAGCGCGATCAAGCCCACCCGCGCCGAGGACTACGCCGAGTGGTACCAGCAGGTCGTCCGTGCGGCCGACCTCGCCGAGACGAGCGCCGTCCGCGGCTGCATGGTGATCAAGCCGTGGGGCTATGCGCTCTGGGAGCGGTTCCAGGCCGAGCTCGACGCGATGTTCAAAGCGACGGGCCACAAGAACGCCTACTTCCCGCTCTTCATCCCGAAGAGCTTCCTCGAGAAAGAAGCCGAGCACGTCGAAGGTTTCGCCAAGGAGTGCGCCGTCGTCACCCATCACCGCCTCGTCGCGGGTGAGGGTGGGGGGCTGATTCCGGATCCGAAGGCCAAGCTCGAGGAGCCGCTCATCGTCCGCCCGACGAGCGAGACGATCATCGGCGCGAGCTTCGCGCAGTGGGTGCAGAGCTACCGGGATCTGCCGCTCCTCATCA
>JBGTSH010000455.1:0-6810 GCA_041940405.1 Polyangiaceae bacterium | reverse complement strand
TCTTCGGCGTCCGTGCCCGCGTCCTCGGGGCCGGCGTCGGCGACAGGGGCCGAAGAGCTGGGAGCCGCAGAAGCCGAAGCCTCGGTCTCCTCCTCGGTCTCCTCGTCCTCGTCGTCCTTCTTCTTCTTCTTCTTGTCGTCGTCCTTCTCGGCCTTGTCCGAGCTCTTGCCCGTCAGCTCGTTGATCTTGTCGCAGGCGCTCTGCGACGCGGCGAACGCCATCAGCGTTCCCAGGGCGATTGCCAGGCTGCCTCGGCGAAACCGCCAACCGTAGATGGAGCCCGGGAGCGAGGAGCGCTTTTGCTCGCTCGCGTCGGACGAAGGTTGGTCGCTCGGGCGCTGTTCCGTATCGCTCATTGGCGTGATCCCTCCGCGGTGCGAGCAGGACGGCCCCGACACCGGCTACGAAGGCGGGAAGCTACACGAAACGCGAGACGGTGTCGCCGGGTTCGTCGTTTACGGGCCTGTCGCGCGGGCCCCTTTGGCGTGGGTGGGGGTGGGACCGGAACCTCCCGGCCTACTTCACCAAAACCTACTTCAACCAAACCACCGTCACGCCATCGCCACCCTCACGCGGCTCACCCGGCCGCAACCTCTCCACGTACGCGCTCGACTTGAGCGAATCCCGCAGGACCTGCCGCAGCGCTCCGGTGCCGTGGCCGTGGATGAGGAAGGCGACGCGAAGGCCGGAGCCGACGCAGCGATCGAGGAACTGCTCGGCCATGCTGACGGCCTCGTGCGCGCGGAGGCCGCGCAGGTCGACGGTGTTGTCACTCGTCTGGATCGGGATGTCGGGATCGGCGGCGGGATCGAACGACGGCGCGGGCCTCGGCTTCTGGGCAGCCTTCTGTTTGGACGTCGGCTTTTGGGGTCTGCGGACTTCGTCGACCGGCGTGACGAGCTTGAGCGGACCGGCGGCGACGCGGAGCTGACCGTTGGGAAGGACCTCGAGCACTTCGGCATCCGTGCGCAGGCGCGGGACGAAGACCTTCATTCCGGCGAAGATCTCACCCGGTGCGACGGGCGGGGGCTCGCTCGAGGCGGTCGGCCGGGCCTCGAGAGGACCGCCGATCGCGACCGTGGCCGCGACCTTGTCGATCGCGCGCGTGGCCTCGGAGACGGCGCGCTCTTCGAGCTTCTGGGTTCGAAGGCGGGCCTGCGCGGCGCGGAGCTCTTCGCGAGCGCGCTTGATGCCGACCATCAAGGCTTCGGTCTCGCGGGCGACCGTGCCGCGCTCGCGATCCGAGAGGCGGGCGATCTCGGCGTCGAGCTCGGCCTGCGTCGCTCTGACGGTGGCACGCTCGCGCTCGAGCTGATCGCGCGCCTCTTCGACGGCGCGCCGCTCGGCGGCGAGCTCTTCGACCATCTTGGCGACGCTCGCCGACGCGCCGGAGAGCGCGCCCTCGGCCCGCTGCACGACGCCCGGCGGAATGCCGAAGCGGCGGGCGACGGCGAGCGCGCTCGACGGACCGGGGATGCCGGTCATGAGCTTGAAGGTCGGCGACATCGTGTCGAGATCGAAGCCGACGGATGCGTTGACGAAGCGCTCGTCGGAGAGGGCGAGGAGCTTGAGCGCTTCGTAGTGCGTGGTGCACGCGACGGCGCCGCCGCGGAGCGCGAGCGACTCCAGGATCGCGGTGGCGAGCGCCTCGCCCTCGCGCGGGTCGGTCCCCGACGCGACCT
Source organism: Polyangiaceae bacterium (assembly GCA_041940405.1). Lineage (GTDB taxonomy): Bacteria > Myxococcota_A > Polyangia > Polyangiales > Polyangiaceae > Xiheicaenibacterium. The sequence goes on along the minus strand of JBGTSH010000455.1, from coordinate 5,128 downwards.
CGTCCAAAAGAACGAGCGCACCTTCGTGGGTGCGCTCGAGGACTTCGGCCAGGTTTTTTACGTGTGCGCTGAACGTCGAGAGATTCTTCGCGAGGCTCTGGTCGTCGCCGACGTCGGTCAGGACGAGATCGAAGAGCGCCAGGAACGACCCTTCGGCGGCCGGGATCGGCATGCCCATGCGAAGGAGGACCGCCGCGAGGCCGAGCGTCTTGAGCGCCACGGTCTTGCCGCCGGCGTTGGGGCCGCTGACGACCAGCACGCGGCCGGCGCGCACGGTGATGTCGCTCGGCACGACCTCGACCCCATCGAGCGCCAGGATCGGATGACGCGCTCGAATGAGCTCGGCGCGGATTTCGCTGCGCGAGCCTCCTTCCGGAATGTCGGGCGCGGTCCACCGCAGATCGGCGGCCAGCTTCGCCTGCGCGCCGCGTAGATCGGCGTGGGCCAGAGCGTCGGCGGCCGCGAGGATGCTCGCGGCCGCGTCGCCGACCAGGGAGGAGAGCTTGGCGAGGACGATCTCTTCTTCGCGCGCGACCGAGGCATCGAGCACTTTGTGCCGATTGCCCATGCCGACGACGATGCGCGGCTCGACGAAGAGGGTGGCGCCCGCGGCGCTCGCGCCGTGGACGATGCCGGGAAAGCGCTCGTGGGCGTCGCTTCGGACGGGGAGCACCCAGCGGCCGTCGCGTTCGGTCCAGTACGAGTCGGAGAGGACGCTCGCATACCGGGCGACGAGCTCTTCGAGCCGTCGGACGATCCGCTCGCGCGATGCCTTGCGCTCGGAGCGAAGCTCGGCGAGGCGAGGGGACGCTGCATCCGTGACAGTTCCGTCAGATTCGACAGACCGAGCGATCTCGGCGCCGAGGTCGTCGAGCGTCGGATCCGTCTCGCAGGCGCGCGAAAGGCGCTCGGCGTCGTCGCGGTGCGCTTTGAGGAACTTGCGGAGGCTCTTGGCGGCGGCCAGGAGCTTGCCGACGGCGTAGATCTCTTCGCCCGAGAGCGAGGCGCCGACGCGCGCGCGCGCGAGCGCCTCGTCGACGTCGGGGACAGCGGTGCGCGGTAGAGGCTCGCCGGCGTCCTCGAGACGGCGGGCCTCGTCGATCTCGCCGAGCGACACCAGGACGAGCTCGCGCGACGCGAGCATCGGAAGCGCTGCGGCCAGCTTTCGACCGCGCTCGCTCGCACAACGCGATGCCAGGGCTTCGAGGATCCGGTCGACCTCGAGGTCGGCGCGCGTCTTGTCCGGCAGCGGGTCCACGATCGCCTGGGAACCGAGCATCGCTCTTGAGGCCCCCGTCCCGTCGCTCAAATCTCGCCGGGATCCTTGCCGAGCGAAGAGCCCCCGGCGCCGCTCGGCATCGGGTTCTGCTCCTTCTCGAGGTAGCGAAAGATGGTTCGAGGATCGACCCCGAGGTCCCGTGCCGTCTGCGTACGGTTCCCGTTGTTCCGCTCCAGGACCTCGAGGACGTACTTCCGCTGGAACTCCTCTTTCGCCTTCTCGAGCGGGAGGATCGGGTTCTCGCCCCCCGCACCGAGATCGAGATCCTCGGGGCTGAGCAACGTCTGATCGCAGAGGACCAAGGCTTTGCGGATGCGGTTCTCGAGCTGTCGAATGTTGCCGGGCCACGGATGCTTTCGGATCGCCGCGAGGGCGGCGGGGCTGAAGCCCTTCACGTTGCTACCGAGCTCGTCGGCGTACTTGGTGAGGAGGGCTTTGGCGATGATCCCGACGTCGTCGCCGCGGTCCCGAAGCGGCGGGAGCCAGATGTTGACGACGTTGAGGCGGTAGTAGAGGTCTTCGCGGAAATTGCCTGCGCGGATTTCTTCTTCGAGGTTTCGGTTGGTCGCCGCGACGACGCGGATGTCGACCTTCTCGGGCTTGGAGTCTCCGACGCGGAACACCACCCGTTCCTGAAGGGCGCGGAGCAGCTTTACCTGCAGGTTGAGGGGGAGCTCGCCGATCTCGTCGAGAAACAGCGTTCCCTTGTCGGCTTGCTGGAACTTGCCCGGCCTGGAGGCGATGGCCCCGGTGAAGGCGCCTTTGACGTGACCGAAGAGCTCGCTCTCGATCAGGTTCTCGGGGATGGCGCCGCAGTTGATCGGGACGAAGGGGCCATCGATGCGGTTGGAGCGGCGGTGGATCTCGCGAGCGATGAGCTCTTTGCCCGTACCTGTCTCGCCGGTGATGAGGACGCTGATGTCGGTGCTCGCGACCTTCTGCAGCTTGCGGAAGACCTCGAGCATGCCGGGGCAGGCACCGATGATCTCGCCGAAGCGCTTGTCCTTGAGCTCCGCCTCGAGCTTGGCCTTGTCGGCTCGCAGCGCGTTGAGGAGCATCGCGTTTTGCAGGATGAGAGACGCCTGCGACGCGAAGATGGTCAAGAGCTCGAGCTGGGTGCGCTCGAACAAGTGCTTGATCTTGTCGTTACCTACGTAGAGCGCCCCGATGACCTGACCCTGCGAGACGAGCGGCGCGCACATGACGCTGGAGAGCTTCATCGCGATGACGCTCTCGCTCCGCCCGAAGGTGGTGTCGGCGAGGGCGTCCGAGACGATGACCGGGCGGCCGGACTCGATGACCTTGCGGACGATGCTGTCGCTGATCATCCCCTCGGTGTCGGTGATGCTCTCGTGGCGGACGTTGCGTGACGCCCGGACCACCAGCTTCTTGGTGGCCGATTCCTTTTCTCCGGCGGCGGGCGCCAGGACGGCCTCGGCGCCCTCGACCAGCAGCAAGAACCCCTTTTGCGCGTGGGTCAGCTCGATGACGTCGTCGAGCATCGCTTCGAGGATCTCGTCGACGCTCTTTCGGTTGATGAGCTTCTCGCTGAAGCTGAACAGCTTTCGGACGCCCGCGATCTCGGCTCCCGCGCCGGCGGCGGGCTTGTCGTCGTCGTCGTCGTCGTCCTTCTTTGCCTGGATCTCGGCGAACATCGAGAAGCCGAGCTCGGCGGCGCCAAGCTGGAGGCGATCGCCGTGAACCAGGCGCGCTCGACGCTTCTTCTTGCCGTTGATGGCGATGTCGGCGACTCGGTCGATCTCTTCGAGGACGAAGTCACGCCCGTCGAAGACGATCTGCGCGTGATGCTCGGCGACGCCGGCCGACTTCAGCGAGACGTCATTGCCCAGGGCGCGACCGATCGTGGTCACCGGCTTGTGCACGCTGAACAGGGCGGGGGCGCCCTGCTCGGCGAAGTGCTTCAACGTGGGCATCTGTGGGGGCAGCTTACCATCTCGAGGTAGGCATCACCTCGTCTTCTCCACGAGCGTCTGCCCATGGATTCCTCCCCCCAACCCCCTCCACTTCGTGGCGTTGAGGTGAGCCTTCACCGTCGTCTTCTCGACGAGGCTCACTCCCGCACTTTCCTCCCCCCAACCCCCTCCACTTCGTGGAGGGGGAGCACGCTTCACCAGAGGCCTTGGGCGGAGAAGCCGTAGCCTTTTTCACCCATCGGAACCGGAGCAACCGACAAGAGTGTGGGCCGGTCGATGGGGATATCGCTGATGAGGGGGTCGCCGCGGTCGGGATCGGCGAGGGCTACACCGACACCGGCGCCGATGAGGCCGCCGATGCCCTGCGCGATGAGGCCCGTTCGCGGATCGGCGTCGACGCCGAGGTAGATGAAGTAGATCGGCGTGGTCGCCGCGGCGCCGACGGCGAAGCCGGCCCAACCGAAGCCGATCTGCTCCCACGAAGGCACGTAGGCGAGCGACATCGCGCCCGATCCGATGAGCCCGACGCCGTAGCCGACGAGGCCGCCGATCATGATCGAGCCGTCGGCGTTGTTGGTGAGGCTCCCCTGGCTCGCCGCGCCGCCGAAGGCGCCTCCGACGAGCGTGCCCATCGTGGTTGCAGAGAGGACCGCCATGCTCGTCTTCGGCGAAGGCTCCATGAGCGCGCCGACGAGGATCCCGCCCGCGCCGCCGGCTACCGAGCCGACGAACGTCGCGCGTCCCAGCCCCGCGAAGCCCCACTGGCCGGAGCCCCGCATGTTGAGATCGTGGACCGCCCAGATGCCGAACCCGAGCCCGCCGCCGAGCCAGAGGCCCGTGGCGATCGAAGCAGGCAGGCCGCGCGGCATGCCGTCCATCACGTAGTCGGCGATGAAGACGCCGACGGGCGCGACCGCGCCGAAGATGGCGGGCATGATGATCGCGATGCCGGGGTTTTCGACCTCGGCCTCGACGTCGAGCCAGATGCCCGTGCCGATGCCCCAGACTGCGGCGGTGCCGTAGAGGTAGCCAATCTCGAGGTAGGTCGACTTCTTCTTCTTCGGGGGCGGCGGAGGGTATGCGGGACCCGGCGGGCACCATTGACCCGGCGGACACATGCCGGGTTGCGGTCCGTAGTAGGGGCCCGGCGGCGGGTTGAAGGTCCCGCCGCCCTGTACGCCACCCTGCATCCCGCCCGGACCGACGCCGCCTTGAACGCCGCCCTGGACTTGCGCCTCGGCGAGGTCGGCCGACGCGATGGTCACGGCGAGGGTCGCGGCTGCGGCCAGGTACTTCAGCGGGCTCATCGCTCGCTCCGCAGCTCTCGGGTCATGATGCTCACGACCGCTTCTCGCGCGCCCTTGTCTTGGTACAGCACTTGGTAGACCTCGCTGGTGATCGGCATGAGCACGTTCTCTCTCACGCTCAGGTCGTACGCGCTCTTCGCAGTTTTCACGCCCTCGGCCACGTGACCCAGCCCCGCGAGGATCTCGGAGAGCTTGCGGCCCTGGCCCAGCCCGACCCCTACTGTACGGTTGCGGGATAGGTCTCCGGTACACGTGAGCACGAGATCGCCCATCCCCGAGAGCCCGGCGACCGTCAGGGGATTGCCCCCCAGCTTCATGGCGAGCTGACCAATCTCGAAGAGGCCGCGGGTGATCATGCCCGCGCGCGAGTTGTGGCCCAGGCCGAGGCCGTCGATGGCCCCGGCGGCGATCGCGATCACGTTCTTGAGCGCGCCGCCGACCTCGACCCCGACGACGTCGTCCGAGCTGTAGACGCGGAGTCGATCGCTCGCCCACGCGCGCTGGACGGTGAGCGTGTTCGCGGAGTCCTTGCCGGCGACGACGACGGCCGTCGGCATCTGCATCGCGACCTCTTTCGCGAAGCTCGGGCCAGACAAGTAGGTCAGGCG
>JBGTSH010000454.1:0-6842 GCA_041940405.1 Polyangiaceae bacterium | reverse complement strand
CGGGGGCAAGGCGCAGAAGTTGATCTATGCCGGCCAAGGCGAGCGGACGACGCGCAACGTGCCCACCTCCAAGGCTGAGCGCGCGGCTTTCGTCCTGTCGGACGAGGAGATCCTCACCCTCGGACGCTGGGCCTGCACGATTGAGGCGCATTACGGCTGCCCGATGGACATCGAATGGGCCAAGGACGGCGAGAGCGGAAAGCTTTTCATCGTCCAGGCGCGGCCGGAGACTGTGCAATCGCGCCGGAAGGCCGGCGAGTACTGCACCTATCGCATCGTCTCGAAGGGTCGGCGGCTGGCGACCGGCCTCAGCATCGGCGAGGCGGTGGTGGCAGGGCGGGTCTGCTTGATCGAAAGCCCGCAGGACATCGATCGCTTCGTCGATGGCGCCGTCCTGGTGACGCAGAACACCGATCCGGACTGGGTCCCGATCATGAAGCGCGCCGCGGCGATCGTGACCGTCTTGGTCTCGTCGCGGACGGTGCCGCCCTTCGCGATGTCGGCGTAGGTGATCTCCTTCGCCAGGTTCTTCAGCGACTGCACCTTCACGAGCGAGGCCGTGAGCGTCGTCTTGCCGTGGTCGATGTGACCGATCGTGCCGACGTTCACGTGGGGCTTCGTCCTGTTGAATTTCTCCTTGGCCATCTCTCGTTTCCTCGGTGTGGGTGCGTGCCGTGTTCGGTCAATTCGCGCCGTCAGGACGCGAATCAGAGACAAAGTCGATTTGAAAACACGAAACCCCCTCCGGTCCGTTCCGCCCGACTCCGTCTTTCGACGGGAGTGTTGTCGGGGCGTGCCCGCCGCAGTTTGGCGGGGCTGGGAGAACCCGGAGAGGGTGTCGGGGTAAGGCGCTCTGTTGTTGGGCCGGCTGCCTGTGCGCTCAGCGCCAGGTTTTGGTGCGGCCCGGGCCCTTAACCCGATCCTTATGTCGTCGTGACCATGCTTCGCTAGATCTCCTCGGACTACAGGGCCGCGCAGCATAGTCGCGGTCCTATCCGTGTCAACGCTGATGTAGGCTCGGCGCGACCACGCGTGAAAAAGCCCGTCTTCTTGGAGTTTCCGGACCCGGCGACCGACGAGCCCCTCGCGCGGGGCCGTTCGGGGGATCTCTACTACGAGCTTCGCTACGACGAGCGCGGAACGCTGCTTCTGGAGACGAAAGATCCCGACTTGGCGCAGTTTGCCGTGACCGTCGGCGACGTGCTGCCGGCGCTGCCGGGGTGGTCCAAGGATGCGGTTCGTGTGGTCGTGCTGGGTCGTGTCCCGTTGCGGCCGAGCCTCGTCGCCGCAGCGCAGACCGCCGACCGCCTGTCCATCGGTGCCGACCGGCTCCACGAGCTCGGGTCGTTCCGGGCGGATCTACCCCTCTGCCTCACCTACAAAACCAGAGGTGAGCTGCGCATCGCCAAGCCCGTCTTGGCGCGGGTCCACGAGGTCGAGGTCGACGTCGGCACCGGGCGCACCGTGGACGAGTACGAGCCCATCGGCGACGCCGACCTTCGCAGCCTCGCTGCGGCGAGCAACCTGCGCAGGCTCGACGTTCGCTACCGTTCCAAAGTCACCGAGCGCGGCCTCGAGACGCTGGCGCGATGGGAGCAGCTCGCGATCCTGAACCTCGGGGGCCAGCGGCCCCAGGCGCTCGAGAATCTCGCCGCACCCTCCGCGCTCGAAGCGCTCGAGCTCGATTTCAGCGGGACCGATGCGACGGACTCGGACATCCGCGCGATCGGTGCGTGCGAGCAGCTGCGCCGGCTCGGCGCAGGGCTCAACAACCCGGCGCGCACGCTCCGGCGACTCGCGCCGCTGACTCGGCTGGAGCGCCTCGAGCTCCGCGTGACGGGTGCGATGGACACGTCGTTCTTGCCTTCTCTCGGCGCGCTCGAATGGCTGGTCCTCGACGCCGAAGCGTTCTCGGCGTTGCCTGAGGCGGTCGGTGCGCTGAAGCACCTCCGAGCGCTCGACGTGCAGGGTCCCGTGACCGACGCGGTCGCCGCCGCGCTGGCGGGATCTCGGGCGCTCCGATCGGTCGAGCTCGGAGTGCGAGGAAGCATCAACCGCCCGGTCCCCGCGAAACCATCGATCCCCGACACGGGGCTCGGGGACGCGACGTTGCGTTCGCTCGCCAAGGCCAAGGGCTTGCGGTCGCTGCGAACGCGTGGCCGCTTCACCGATCGCGGCGTCCGCGCGCTCGCGGGCCTGAAAGAGCTCGCTCACCTGTCGATCAACGGGAGTCTGACGCCGGACGGTCTGGGGCCGCTCGCCGAGCTACAAAACCTGCGCACGGTCGAGCTCAGCTCACCCGGCGAGGCCGCGGTGCGCGGGCTCCTCGAGATCCACGCGGCTGGGCACATCACGTCGATGACGCTGTCGAGCCCGCGCCCCGAAGCCGAGAAGCTCTTCAAGAAGGCCCTCGGCCCGCGGGTGCAGACGAATGCTCACTGGGGGCCGCGGACGGTCTCCTGGTGCTCCGCGGAGATCGAACGAAAGTCGAAGATGGTCGCGCGCCGGCTCGGCGAGGAGACTCTGCGATAGCGTGAAGGCTCTCGACAGAGAGCTCATCCGGCGCTGGGACACAACCACGCCGAGCCGAGCAGGGACGGGACATAATAGTCGCCACAAGGCGTCACCGAACGGACTTGTGGCGGGCGTTGGTTGACTTATTTGTCGCCACAACCATACTTCAGAATGAAGTTATGGCGAGCATTAGCCAGCCTCTCAGCGGCAGGCGCGAGCAGCGCAAGGTCCTCGCGCGCCTCGTTGGCTCGGACAAATCCGAATTCCTAGCGGTCTACGGGCGGCGGCGCGTCGGCAAGACCTTCCTGATCCGCAGGTTCTTCCAAGACGCGCCGGTCGCCTACTTCGAGATGGTCGGGCAGCTCGAGGCGACGCTCGCGGATCACCTCCGCATCTTCGCCGAGGCGCTCTCGCGCGCTTTCTACAGGGGCGCGCCGCTCGACCCTCCCGCGTCGTGGCATGCGGCGTTCCAAGCGCTCGAGAAGGCGGTCGAGTCGCTGCCTCGCGCTCCTGCTCGCAAGAAGGTGGTCCTCTTCTTCGACGAGCTCCCGTGGCTCGCGACCCACCGCTCGGGTCTCCTGCGCGAGCTGGAGCACTTTTGGAACGCCTGGTGCACACGACGTGACGACATTGTCCTCGTCGTCTGTGGCTCGGCCGCGTCGTGGATGCTCGAGAAGCTGGTCCACGCGAAAGGCGGGCTCCACAACCGCCTCACGCAGACGATGCGGCTCGATCCCTTCTCTCTGGGCGAAGTGAAAGAGCTGCTCGCCGATCGGAAGCTCCACCTGATCGATCGGCAGATCGTGGAGCTCTCGATGGTGTTCGGCGGCATCCCGCATTACCTCGATCACGTCGCTCGCGGAGAGTCGGTCGCGCAGGTCGTCGATCGCACCTGCTTCCGACGGGACGGCGCTCTCGTAGGCGAGCTCGACCGACTGTTCGCGTCGCTCTTTGGCGCCGATCCCAAGTACCTCGCGGTGGTGCGTGCGCTCGCCAGGAAGCGCGTCGGCCTCACGCGGAACGATCTGCTCGCCGCCGCCCGCCTCGAGTCGGGGGGCGGAGCGACCACCATCCTCCGCAACCTCGATGAAGCCGGGTTCACCTCGACGAACGTCCCCTTCGGCCGAACCGCACGGGATCACATCGTCCGCTTGTCCGATCCTTTCACCCTCTTCGCACTCGAGTGGATGATGAAGCGCGCTCCGGACAGCTGGCAACATGCCCGACAGAGCCCCAGCTTCTACGCGTGGGCCGGCCTCGCGTTCGAGTCGGTCTGCCTCCAGAACGTCTCGGCGATCCTGCACGCGCTGGGAATCTCGGGCGTCCGGACGCAGGCGTCTTCCTGGATGGGGCCGGGCGCACAGATCGATCTCTGCATCGACCGAGCCGACGACGTCATATCGGTCTGCGAAATCAAGTTCACCGAGCAGCCTTTCGTCATTACGAAGAAGTACGCAGACGATCTCAGGAACAAGCTCGCGGTCTTTCGCGCGGCGACCAAGACGAAGAAGCAGCTCCAGCTCGTCATGGTGTCTGCGTCGGGCGTGCTCGAAAACGCGCATGCGAGCGATCTGGTCGCTCGCACCATCGACATCGGCGAGCTCATGAGGTGAGCGTCGAGCCGGGCGAGCGCTGCTGCTTCCACCGTTTCGCCGAGGATGTTCAGCGCGGATCGAGGAGCTGACAGACCGGTGGCCGGCTCTCTTCGTCGATCCACCTCATCGACTTGACCCAGGTCTTGAACTGAGACGCCTCCTCGTAGAAGAAGTTGGAGTAGATGACCCTGATCGCACCGGTGCCGTTGCAGATCGGGACCAGGATGACGCCGTGCCCGTGGTTGAGGCGCCTGAGGATCCATCTGCGTTGGAAAGCTCTGCCCAACCGAGGGTTGAGCCCGTCGTCGCCGATCCGCAATAGCTCCTGAGATTCCTGGTTGAAGTCGCGCGCGAAGCTCCACTCGATCTCGTCGAGTCGTTTGCCGGCCGTCTCGGGCGTGAGTGGTCGCGTCTCGAAGGTGAGTGTCGCGCCCGCCCCGTCCGCCTTGATCCTCAGCCCGCCATCATCGAGCGGCTCGGCCTTGAAGCCGTCGGGAATCGGACCCCGAATTCCCAAGAGGGTGCTCTTGAACGACTTGGCGCTCAACGTCGGCGGGCGGATTTCGGGCGGCGGCCCAAGCTCCGGGATCTTTCCGTCGTGAATCGCGACACGAGGCGGTGGCGCCTTGGGGAGTGCGAGCAAGCGCGGGAGCAGCGCCTCGCGATCGCGTGCGTCTCCGCCTCGGACGAACGCGACGCTCGAGCCCTCTCGACGAGCCGCCGAAGCGGCCCCGAGCGCGTGACCGCCCGCCTCGTTCTCGCCGAGACAGTCCCCCATCTTGGAGAGTACGGCTTCCGCCTCGCGAGCGTCGTCTTCGGTATCCCAGGAGGTCGCCCAAGCGAGCATCATTCGTTTCGGCCGTGTGAGGACGAACGCGCGATCGGCGCCCCACCCTTCGGCTGCGCTCTCTGCGCGATCTCGGCCGACACACTTGGTGAAGACCAGCCGCACGCCGAGCTCGCCGAGCACGTTGGAGGCAGAGAGCGTCCAGCCGCTCGGCGCGGACAAAGGTTCGATCGGGTGGGGTAGGTCGCCGTCGAGGTACCGCTGCGGGTGTAGGATCTGCTCGCTCGATCGCGGCAGATCTCGGTACGCGCGATCCACGAGGGCAAAGCCGCCGGTGCGGTAGAGATCGACGACGAAGCCGGCGCCCCGCACGTAGGGGAAGTTGCTCGTCTCGCGCAAGATGGCGGGCGCTTGGCTCCAGGCGTCTCTCTGCTCTTCGTTGAGGCCGACCAAAGGGTCGAACGGCACGTCGACCCTGTAGCGCAGGCGAGCCAGCCGCCTCGCGAGCGGCTCTCCGTATCGCTTGGCGGAGTAGGCAGCGGACGACGTCACCGCATCGCCCTCGAGCAAAGACATCCAAGCCAGCGCTTCGTCGCCGTTCTCGAACTTCGGCGGTTGGAACTTCTGAAACTGAACCGCGTGGAAGAGCTCGTGCGCGAGCGTCGTCTGAAGCTCGCGTTCGTGGTCCTCGCTCGTGGGGATGGTGTCGGGAACGAAGATGCGATGCTCGTCGCGGTGGTAGAACGCTCTCGTCAGCTTGTGGCCCAGCTTCATTCCGGAAGCCGGCGACTCGCCTTCTTTGGGGGGCGGGCGGAGATCGAAGCCGGCGAGGAAGCTGTCGTAGCGGACTTCGGCGGCCTCGTTCACGGCGCTCAGCTTTTCGAGCTCGGCCTGGATCTCCTTCCGCGGCAGGATGCGGACGTCGGGCGCGCGATCGCCGCGTAGGCCGCGCACCTCTGCGAGGTCTTCGAGGACGCGGTCGACATCCGACCGCCGCGCGGCGTGCAGCTCGGGCGGCGGCGGGATCGTGATGTCGGCGAAGCAGCCAGAGAGCGCCGAAATCGCGACGATGCCCCCCCAAGCACGCATGTCGGCTCAGCCTCGCTGCTTCGCGACGATCTCTTCTTGGATGGCGTTCGGCATCGGGGCGTACTGCGAGAACTGCATCGAGTACGTCGCGCGACCCTGGGTTCGCGATCGCAGATCGGTCGCGTAGCCGAACATCATCGCGAGCGGGACGTCGGCCTTGATGACGCGCGTGTTAGCACGCTGGGTCATGTCGTGGACGCGGCCGCGGCGCGAGTTGAGATCGCCGATGACGTCGCCGAGGTACTGCTCGGGGCTCACGACCTCGACGGCCATGATTGGTTCGAGCAGGACGAGGCCCGCCTTCTTCGCCGCCTCTTGGAACGCGAGCGAGCCTGCGACCTCGAAGGCCGACGTCGACGAGTCCACCTCGTGGAAGCTGCCGTCGAAGAGGCGCGCCTTGACGTCGACGAGCGGATAGCCGGCGAGGACGCCGCGGGTCGTCGCCTCGCGGATGCCCTTCTCGACCGACGGGATGAACTCCTTCGGGATGATGCCGCCGACGACGTCGTTCACGAAGACGAAGCCGCTGCCGCGCTCGCCCGGCTCGAGATCGATGACGACGTGGCCGTACTGGCCCTTGCCGCCGCTCTGCCGGACGAACTTGCCCTCGACCTTGTGGGCTGCCTTGGTGATCGTCTCGCGGTACGCGACCTCGGGCTTGCCGACGTTCGCCTCGACTTTGTACTCGCGCTTGAGCCTGTCGACGATGATCTCGAGGTGGAGCTCGCCCATGCCGGCGATGATCGTCTGCCCCGTCTCCTCGTTCGTGAACGTGCGGAAGCTCGGGTCTTCGTAGGCGAGCTTCTGCAGGCTGACGCCGAGCTTGTCGAGGTCGGCCTTCGTCTTCGGCTCGATGG
>JBGTSH010000453.1:0-6862 GCA_041940405.1 Polyangiaceae bacterium | reverse complement strand
GGCGCGACGGCGTTCGTCCTCGTAGGCGCGGGCGTTCGCGACGGCCGTCGCGACCTGTCGCGCCAACAGGTCGAAGAACCCGCGGTAGGCGTCGTCCAAGGGACGCCGCGGGCTCACCCCGGCGACGACGAACCCCGACAGCTGGGATTGGCCGGACTTCGCCATCGGCAACACGATCGCGGTCGTCACGGGCTCCGCCCAAGCCTTTCCGCGAAGCGGTCCGAAGCGCTCGGAGAGATCGCCGACGTCGATCGCCTTGCCTCCGCGAATCACATCGGCGAACGGCCACGCGGCGTCGGCGCCGTCGACGCCTATCGATGCGGCACGCGCCGGCGAGGCCTCTTCTAGGCCGGCCGCGCCGGCGAGCGTGGCGACGGAGCCTGCCTTGTCGAGCAAGTAGAAGAGCGCAAACGGTACGTCTTGCGGATTGGCGTCGAGGATCTGGGCGGCGCTCCGGCAAGCGAGCTCGGCCGACGTTGCGGTTTCGTTCGTGCTCGCGGAAAGCTCGCGCAACGTGCGCAATCTTCGCTCACCGATCGCGCGCTCGGTGTCCTCTGTTACGACGCAGAGGAGGCCCCCGACACCTCCTTCGTCATCGGGAACCGGGCTGTACGAGAACGTGTGGTACGTCTCCTCGGCGAACCCCCGCCGCTCCAGAAAGAGCAGCAGCCCTTCGTCCCAAGTCGCCTTGCCCGTCGCGAGCACCGACTCCGCGCGCGATCCGATCTCGCCCCAGATCTCCGACCACACCTCGCGCGCCGGTCGCCCGAGCGCCCAAGGATGCTTCGGGCCGAGGGTCATCGCGGCGTACGCGTCGTTGTAGAAGAAGGTCAGGTCTCGGCCCCAGCCGAGCCACATCGCGTAGCGCGAGTCGAGCATCACGCGGATGATCGTCTTCAGGCTCTGGGGCCAACCAGAAGGCGGACCCAGCGGGTGAGCCGCCCAGTCGAAGTCGCGGATGCGCTCCCCCATTTCGCCGCCGCCGCCGACAGGTGATGAATCGCGTCGGGGGTGTGTTGCAGTCATCGCCGCGCGGGAACCCTACACCAGGTTACGCGGAGCAAACGTGGGGTAATTTGCCTCACAACTGGGGCTTTTTCGCCGAACCGTGACACACTTGGTCGATGCGCCCACCTACGCGAGCTCGGTGATGACAAGACTGTTTGTATCCGCGCCGGTCTTACTCTTGATGCTCGCCGGGTGTGGTGACGGTGATCGTACGGCGGGGTCGACCTCCTCCGGAGCACCGGCGACGAGCGTCGCGGTCCAAGAGGCACCGGCGCCGGCGCCGGCGCCGAGCGCGTCGGCACCCGCGGCGTCGCCTGCTGGAGTCGATCCTTGGCTGGATCGAGCGCTTCGGTCCGCCGATCCCAAGTGGGAAGCGTGGCTGGCCGACGCCGAAGCGCTGCGCCTCCAGATCCTCGTCACCGTCGTCGACCGATCGGGCGCTTGGCAGACGCATGAGCTCCGTCGTGACGCCGAGTACTTCTACCCCGCGAGCGCCATCAAGACGTTCCTCGCCGTCGCGGCGCTTCGCGTGCTCTCCGAACGCCAAGGCGAGGACATTCCGCTCGGCTCACGAATCGTACGGTGCCGAGACGACAAGCCCGGCTGCGAGCCACCGAGAGAGGACGAGGCGAAGGATCAGGATCCGTCCGAAGAGAAGAAGAAGCACGAGAAGCTCTACCTCGGAGAAGAGGTGACCAAGATGCTCTCGTACTCCGACAACGACTCGTACAACCGCCTCTACGACATCGTCGGCCACCAAGAGCTGAACCACGAGGTCGCCGAGATGGGGTTCCCCGGCGTGCGCTTCCACCACCGAATGAGCGCTCCAGCCGACAAGTCGCGCACGACCTTGCGGGTCGTCGTGCGGCCACCCGGCAAGCGCGAGCTCATATTCTCGAAGCGCCAGAGCACGTTCGATCCGTCGCCGACGCCCGTCGGAAAGCTCGACATCGGCACCTCGTACCGTGACGAGAAGAGGGGCACCGTCGAAGAGCCGCTCAGCTTCGCGAAGAAGAACTACGTGTCCCTCCGCGATCTGCAACGGCTCAACGTCTCGCTCCTCTTTCCCGACCGCGAAGGCGCGGCACCGCTCGGCCTCAGCGAGGCTCAACGGGCGCACATCCTCAAGGCGATGACCACGAGGCTCCAGAGCAAGAAGCACGCAGCCGAGCACTCGCCCATCTCACCCGGCGTCGTCGACGTCATGGGCGAGGACCGCATCCGCTACGTCGGCAAGTCGGGCCGCGCGTACGGCTTCCATCTCGACAATGCCTTCATCGAGGACAAGGAGACCGGTCGTGCGTTCTTCGTGACGGCGACCGTCTACTCCAACCCGGACGGCGTCATGAACGATGACGACTACGGCTACGACGAGACCACACGGCCGCTCCTCGCCTCGCTCGGCGCGGCGCTGGCGCGGGCGGTGTTCGAGAAGTAGCTCGCGGCGGTGGGGACAGCCGGCAAGCTACATGGCTGTCACAACATCCAGAGCCGCTCGATGCAGAGCATCGCAGCCACGGCGCCGATTGCATGTCCCAGCCACGGACGAGCGCGGTCCCATGTCAGCCGGGTGCTGCGCGTGAGGGCGACCATTGCGAACAGCGCACCTGCGAACGCCAGCTGGACGACCTCGATGCCGATGTTGAAGCAGGCGAGCGCGAGCGGGACATCGGCTTGCGGAAGGCCGGCTTCGGCGAGCGCGCTCGCGAAGCCGAGGCCGTGAACGAGACCGAGGGCTCCGCACGCGGGCGCGAGCCGGCGCGTGGCGTTTCCTTCACCGTCGGCTCGAACGACCTCGAGCGCGAGCCAGACGAGGCTGGCCGCGATCGCGATCTCGGCCCACGCGGTCGGGACCTGGAGCACGCCGAGCGCAGCTGCGGAGAGCGTGAGGCTATGGCCCACCGTGAACGCGGTGAGCGCGAGCGCGGCCCGCCGCACGGAGCGCGCGAGGAAGGCGACGCCCAAGACGAACAGCAGATGATCCCAACCCAGGGCCAGGTGCTTGGCGCCGAGAGCGAGGTACGAAACGACGGCTCCGGCGATGCCGGGCTCCGGGCTCAAGAGGAGTGACGGGCGGGCGCTCGAAAGCACGCGGCGGTGCACATGGCCGCTCGCGAGCTCGACGCGAACGACGGCGTCGAGCCGCGCGGTGTCGAGGCCTCTCACGGCGACCGTCGTTCCCGTGAGCGCGGCATCGCAAAGAAGATCTCGCTCCTCTCGAACGCGACCCAGCGCCGACGGCCCCATGCTGACCGTCGTCGCCGAGCATGCGGGCTCGAGGAGAACTTCGAAGCTCTCGGAGGCGAGCGAGCTCGGTCGATCGATGATCAACCGAACCTTGCCTTCCCCGGCTTCGCGAACCGAGACGCCGATGGGGTCGACCCCGTGCGCGAGCGCGCTCGTAGGTCCGAAGACCAGACACCCGACGATCACGACCAGCAGGCCGGCGAGCCTCTTCATCGCGACCTCACGAGGGTGACGTCGTAGTCGCGTCGCAGCGCCGCAAGGCGCACGGCGAGGCGCTCTTCGCGGCGCGAGGCGGCGAGGTCTTCGCCTATCCGAGCGCGGAGTGTTTCGGCGGGCGGCGCCTGCGCGTCCTCGCGTTCGTCGACCCTGACGAAATGCAGGCCGAAGCTGGATCGAATGGGACCGGTGTAACGGCCGACTGGGGCCTCTTCGAGCGCCTCTCCAAAGCCGTCGCCGAGCGTGGCGTCGAGGCGCGCCGTCGAGGTGTACGCCGTCGTAGCGGACCATGGCCACGGATCCGAGAGGGCTTCGACGCCGGAAGGATCGTCGGCGATCCTCTTCGCGACCGAGGCGGCGTCGCTCTCGATGCGATCGCCGCGCTTCTGGAACGACAAGAACACCTGCGTGAATCGCACGCGTGCGGGTGCGCGGTAGCGATCGGGATCGCGCGCGATCGCGGCGCGCACTTCGTCGAGCGACGTCTCGCCGTCTTCATTCGTCGATTCGAGTGCGCGCCGGGCGCTCGCGACGAGACGGCTCTTCGCGATCGGATCCCGGCGGTGCAGGCCCAGCTCGATCGCGCGCTCGACGGTTTCGCCGGTCGCTCCCTCTGCGTCGCCGGCGACCTCCAGGCTGCGGACGAGGCGCTCGCGCACGATAGGGTCCGCTCGGTGCCAGTCGGCCCTTATCGCGAAATCGAGGAGGAGCGCCTCATCGATCGCTGCTTCGACGACCGCGCCCTCGGCGTCTGCAGCAACCTCGACCACGAGCGGACGGCGAGGAGGCTCGCTCGCCCCGGCGAGCTGGCGCACGGCAAAGAGCAGCGCGCCGGCCGCGAAGAAGCGACCGAGCGCTGCCCACCGTCGCGGCCTCGGCCCGGCGCTCACGGCACGTACCAGATGGGTGAGCTCCACGCGCGCTCCTGCTGGACGAGGGGAAACTCGCAGCAGCCCTCGAAGCCGTCGGTGACGGTCGACGGGACCGCGCAGTCCACGCCCGCGTCGAGGCATGCGTACGCTTGCCAGCGGCAGCTCGGGTTCTCGATCACGCGCGCGTAGTAGAACGCGGGCGCCGAGCTATCGAAGCTCGGATCGGTCCAGACGCTGCACAGGCTATCCGCGCCGGCACCGGTCGGCTGGCACGTCGACATGTCGACCGACGCGTCATTGGCGCCGCCCGCGACGTCGAAGACCTCGAACTTGGCAGCGCCGTTCTGGAGAGAGCCTTTGATGATCTGGATGCGCTGAAGCGCGGTCCCGGAAAGCTCGGGCGTCCCCGCGTCCCTCAGGGCGGAGAGTACGAAGCGAGGCGGCGCGCCGCTCGACGCGGAGAGAACGCCGCCCATCGGTACGCCGCCTGCGTACCCACGCTCGGCGAGATCGCTCGCGGCGCACATCGTGTCGTCGTATTCGTAGCCGCCGAAGAACCTCAGCACGATCCGCGGACCGCTCGTCCCGTAGGCTTCGCGACGGCGCATCGCCTCGAAGAGCGCCTCGCGCGAGTTCTCCTCTGCCCAGAGGACGGCGAGCCCGCCGGGGTTGAACCACGGTCGATCCACGAGGCCCGGCGGGAGCCCGCCGCCCAGCTGGAAGCTCGCACCGCCGTGGCCCAGGTAGCCCTTCTCTGCCGTACCGCCGGACGTGCCGATGTGCGTGTCGGTGCTGGCGACGAACCCGTACCCGAACGGGTTCTCTCCGAGCGAGGCCAGGAGCTCGAGACCGCGTCCGAGCGCGTGCCGGACGAAGTCGGTCTCGACGAGATCGTCGGGCGGTCCACCGAGGGCGGCAGAGGGGAGCGACGCATACGGGCTGATCTCGAAGTCGCAGAGCTCGTCCGCCGAAGTCGTCCCGGGGAGGCACTCCGAAGCGCCCTTGTGCTGGAAGATTTCGACCAGCGGCTCCATCTCCGCCCTCGTTTTGGCGTATTCGGCGGAAAAGGGCGCGCCATTCTCATCCACTGTCTCGAACATGAGCCCGGAGCTCAGGTTCGAATTGTGCGGAATGGTGAGGACATCGCATTGGGAGCCGTTATCGAGGCAATCGGCGTGCAGGCGCCGCCACAGGCCCTGCTCCTGTCCCTCGTCGAAATATCCCGTGGGAAACTCCGGAACGATGTGGTTCCGGAAAATGACATTGCGGTGAAGGTTGAAGCCGCCCGGACCGCCCGACCATTCGTAGCCCACGAACGAAGTGAACGTGCAGGCGTCGCTCCGGTCATAGGCCGCCTCGGCGCTGTCCTGAACCTCACGCCAGGCGCTCGCCGCGCTGTCGGCGCAGCCGCCTTCTTCCGGCGTGCAAGGCGAGATGTTCGACGCGTCACTCTGGCTGGCGATCAGTCGAAGGTTGAAGCTGAAGAAGGCCGACTGCGGCTTGTCTCGAAAGTCCTGACAGGGCGCCGTCTCGTACTCCGCCGATCCCGGTGTCGTGCAGCCGTGCACCACGCCGAGGAACTCCGCGTGATCGGTCACGGCCGCGAAGTCGAGCGGCCGCGTCAGGCGCGTGAACCGCGTCGGGTTGCCCGACGCATCGTGCGGCTGCACGCCGACCTCTTCACCGCGCGCGTACCGATACGCATCCGCGACGGTCAATCGAGTGCCCTGCGTGTTCGCGTCCAGAGACAGCGACGTGTGCACGTGGAGGTCGCCGAAATAGGGATTCTTGTTCGGATTGACCTCTTTGCACCGACCGAGCTTCTCGATCCGCGGATCGGGCTTGGGCACGGGCGAGAGCGTCTCTTCGTGGCACGCGATCACGAGCGGCGAGAGCGAGAGCACGAGCGTCGCCGAGAGCAGGATGGAGCGCACGGCCCGACCCTATCACGGCACACCTGTCCCTCAGCCACCTGCGCGCGGGCAGCCGACGAGCGCCTCGGCCAGGTACTCGCGGAGCAGCGTGACGCGCTTCGGTAGGTGACGCGACGGATGCACCAGGGATTGGAGCGCGCCCGTCGCCGTGTACTTGGGCAGCACGTTCGTCAGCGCTCCGCCAGGCATCCCGAAGTGAACGTGGCACGCCTCGGGGATCAACCCGATGCCATGCCCGGCGATGACGGCCTGGGTCACGAACTGGTAGCTGTCGCCGCTGAGCGGCCCCCTGACCTCTACCTGTTCCGGTCCGCGCGGCCCCGTGAGCTCCCACGTCGTGCGGCCCGCCGTCCCTCGGTAGAGGACGGCGTCGTGCCGCGCGAGGTCGGCGAGGCTGCGCGGCTTGCCTCGCTGCTCGAGGTACGACGGCGCGGCCATGAGTCGGTGGATGCTCGATCCGATTCGCCGCACGATGAGCGCCGAGTCTTCGAGCTTGCCCTGCACGATGGCGACGTCGACCTCACTCCCGACGAGCTCCGCGCCGCGAGCCGTCGAGACGGTCTCGACGTGGATCTTGGGGTGCCG
>JBGTSH010000452.1:0-6897 GCA_041940405.1 Polyangiaceae bacterium | reverse complement strand
CGTCGGTCTCGTCGGTGTTGCCGTCGTCGCACTCCTCGACACCGATCTGCGTAAAGCCATCGCCGCAGCTCGCCAGGCTGCAGCTGCTCAGGCAAGCGTCGGTGTTGTCGGCGTTCCCGTCGTCGCACGCCTCGGGAGCCTGCACGAGGCCGTCGCCGCAGCTCGCGAGCTCGCAGGTCGAGAGGCACCCGTCGGTGTCATCGGTGTTGCCGTCGTCGCACTCCTCGACACCGGTCTGCGTGAAGCCGTCGCCGCAGCCCGCGAGAACGCAGGTGTCGAGGCAACCGTCGCTGTTGCTTGCGTTGGCGTCGTCACACGTTTCCGGGGCCTCGGTTACGCCATTGCCGCAAACGCTGCCCTCGATGAAGAAGCGCGCGTCGCTGAACCCACCGTCCTGCCAGGAGAATGAGTCCAAGTAGAAGTAGCTGGGTGTCCCGACCAACGGGTTGTTGAACGGCATCCCTCCGGAGGCGCCGGGCGCCGACACGCCCAGGACGAGCGCATAGGTCCCGGGCGGGAGCGTGATGTCGACGTTCACCCCGACGTCTGCGGAAGGGGTCTGTGTCGGGAGCGGAGCCGACACGAGCGCGCTCGCGACGTTGGCCGGCAAGGGGGGAAAGTTCGTGGCGCCGATCGGAAAGATCCCGATGAAGCCGGGCGGCGCTCCCATGATGTAGTAATGCCCGCCGATGCGCGTGATCCGTGTCGTCGTCGTCAGCGTGAAGCGGACGCCGAGCCACTGGTAGGACGCGAGGCTGTACCCGGTTTGCTGCCCGGTCGGCCCCAGCGTCGCGGACTCGTAAATGAGCGCCGCTTCCGCACGAGCCGCGACAGCGAAGGTCGCCCCGAGGGCGACGATGGCGAGGAGCCTCTTCATGGGAACCTTCCCCGGCGCATGCATGCGCCGAGGGCATGGTAGTCCACGAAGGCGCGTCGGCGAGTGAGCCGCGTGCCCGAGAGCTGCCATTTCGGCGGGAACATCTCGGGCTCACGGGAATCGACCTTCTCTCCACGCCGTTTCTGATTGTCACAAGCTGGGGCGTCTGCCCGATGGGGAGGTGTGTCCGTGACCCGTGCCAACGCCATCGCACTCGTCGGGTTGGGCCTCGCTGCGTGCCGGCCCGCAGCGAGCGAAAAGCCCCTGGATGATCCTCAGGGTTCGACAGATCGCCCGCGCCGAGAGGCCGATGCGGTGATCGACAAGCGGCCGTGGGCCGGCCGACCCGAGGTCCTGGGTGAGGACATCACCGAGGAGGTGCGGCAGCAGAACCAGAAAGGAAAGGAGCCGCGCCGGCCCACTCGGCGCGGTCAGGCCGCGCACATTTCGGCGCGGCCGAAGATCGAGAAGACCACCCGAGGGTTCATCGCCAGGCTCGGCGGCTCCAACGCGGCCACGCCCGTCTACCACGAGGGGGTCGTGCTGACCGGATCGTTCGGTACGCACGACGTTCACGCCTTCGATGCGAAGAGCGGACGGAGCGAGTGGAGCATTCACCTCTCCGACGACGGCCCGACCGCGCCGACCTGCCGCGAGGGCATCTGCGTCTTCAACACGTTCTCGTGCACGATGTTCGGGGTCGAAGCCGAGACCGGCAAGCACCTCTGGTCCTGGTATCTGGGCTCCCCGCAGCTCGCGACGCCCGTCATCAGCGGCGATCTCGTCTACTCGTCGTACCCCGACCCGGAGGGTGCGCCCGGCGGAGCGCCGTTCGTCATCGCCGCGTTCGACTTCAAGACAGGCGCGCCGAAGTGGCGCCGATGGATCGACGCGGAAGTGAACTCCACGCCCGTCGCCCACGGCGGCAAGCTCTACGTGGCGACGCGCATGGGCACGCTCTACGAGCTCGGCGCGCTCGACGGCGAAGTGATCGCCGCACGCAGGAGCGGCATCGCCTCGCCGCCGGTCGTCACCGCGGACGGCCTGCTCTTCGCACGCGATGTGACCCCGCAGGACAACGACATGTTGCGCGCGTCGACCCCCATCTTCCCCGAGATCGAGGGCCAGCCGACGCCTCGCCGGCCGGTGGCGCTCAAACCCCGTCCGCTCGTCGCCAAGAGGCGCCTCATCAGCATCGACGAAGGTGTCATCGTGGCGCGCAGCAGAGACTCCGGGCAGCGGCTCTGGCAAAAAAGCTCCCACGAGTTTCAGCCTGCCGCGATCAGCGACCCGCTCATCTACGCGGGCCAGAGCGTGCTGATGGCGACCGCGAATGGGAGCGTCGTCCGCTTCGACGCGGCCACTGGTGACACCCTCGACGCATACGACCTCGGCGGCGTGGCGCTCAGCACGCAGCCCATCGCGGTGGACGGCTGGCTCTACGCCGGGACCACCGAGGGGGCGCTCGTCGCCTACGACACAGGCGCGCGCGAGCTCACGGGCTGGGAAATGCAAGGCGGCACACCCGACCGCCAGGGAACCGTCGATCCGGAGGGGAAGTGATGTCCGAAGTCGATCCGACCCAGACCGCAGTGCCGACCGCGCCCCAGCCCGACGTTGCAGTCTCTCCGTCGCCAACGCCGCCCGCGCCGCCCGTGGCGCGAGCGGTGCGAGCACCGCGAGGAACGACCGAGGTGTCCGTCGCGCTCACGTTCCTCCTCGCCACGCCGCTGTACGTCGCGGTGCTGGCGAGCAAGTCGTTGCTTCCTCGCGAGCTCGACATTCTCCTGTTTCAACGGGGTTGGGTGCAGCACGCCACGATCATCCTCACGTGCCTCGCGCTGGCCATCCTCGTGCTCAAGGCGATCGGGCTGAGCTTCCAGAGGCGGGCGTTCGCGCTGCCGCTCCCCGAGGCGGAGGACGCGACGATCACGAAGGAGAACGTGGGCGACATGATCGACCGCGCGACCGTGCTCGCGAATCGCTCCTCGCTTCGAGGGGTCACGTCGAGCGTCCTCGTGGCGCGCGTCGTCGCGCTGCTCCAGGCCTTCTCGACGCGCCACGACGCGGCCGAGGCGACGGCGCACAACGCCAAGGCCTCCGACGCGGACGCGGACGCGGTGGTCGGCAGCTTCAGCCTGCTGAAGGTCCTCGTGTGGGCGATCCCGATCGTCGGCTTCATCGGTACGGTGGTGGGCATCGGCGACGCGGTCGTCGGCTTCTCCGAATCGCTCAAGCACGCGGATCAGCTCGACACGATCAAGGGCTCTCTCGCCAAGGTCACGCTCGGCCTCTCGGTAGCGTTCGATACGACGCTCCTCTCGCTCGTGGCCAGCATCCTCGTCATGCTGCCCTTGAGCTACCTCCAGAAATCCGAGGAGCGCCTCGTCCGCGACGTCGACGATCGGGCTGTCGATCTCCTCCGGCGAATGCCCGCGCCGGCCGAGACCCCGTCCGCGCTCGCGGTAGGCGCCGAGGAGATCCGATCGTGGGTGACGTCGATCGTCGCGCCATCGATTGCGGACATGGTCCGCGCGCACACGGCGCTCTTGACCAAGATGGTCGAGGAGCGCTCGGCGATCACCGAAGCGCAAGCGGTCTGCGCCGCCTCGCAGGCTTCGATCCTCGAATCCCAGGCGACCTTCGCGAAGGCGCAAGCGGCGCTGGCCGACTCGCATGCGGCGCTTCAGCGCGATCTCGCGTCGCTCACGAGCGCGCTGCAGCAGGTCGTGCCCTCCGTCGAGCGCGCCGTGGATCGCTTGACCGACGCGACAGCCCTCGCCGAGCGGGCTCAGGGGCAGGTCTCGAAGGTCGAGGATCAGCTCTGTCGCGAGATAGGCGCCTCGCGGCAGCTCCTCCAACTTCTGGCGGCGGGGCTCCACGATGGCGCCGCGCCTCAGAAGACGAAGCACAACGGCGTCAACGGCACCGCGACCCAGGAGGAGTGAGCCGTGCGCCGAAAGTCGAGCGCGGCCGAGTTCACGCTCTTTCCGTTCTTGAGCGTGCTCGCGACGGTCATCGGTACCCTCATCCTCATCTCGGGGATGGCGCAGATCGCGCTCGCCAAGCCCAAGCAGCGCATCGAGGTAGAAGCGTTCCACCCGAGCAAGAAGGACCCGATCTTCGTCGAGTGCCGGAGCTCCGGCCTCGTCATCTACGCCGACGACCCGACGACCGGCGAGAAGGTCCATGTCGCTCGCTACGACATCATGACCAACGACAGCGCTTGGGACGCGCTGTGGAAGCGCGTTCAGCACGACCCGAACCACTACATCCAGTTCCTCGTTCGTGAGGAGGGGGTGGGATCGTTCAACGACGCTCGCGCGACGCTCGCCGACTCGGGGATCGAGGTCGGCTACGAGCCCCTCTTCATCGAGGGCGATCTCAAGTTCAAACGTCGACCCGGCGCGCGGCCGGTCCCGGAAGCAGCGGAGGCGCGATGAGCCGCCGGCGTGAAGAGGGCTTCGAGCTGTCGCTCGACTCGTTCCTCAACGTGATGAAGATCGTGATCGGCGTCCTCATCCTCATCGTGCTCGTCACGGTGCTGGGGGGCGGCGAGGTCACCGTTCCATCGGGCGCCGCGGCCCTCGCCAAGCCGAAGCCCAGCGCGACGCGCGTCCTCTTCGAATGCAAGGACGGCGCGATCTTCCGCGTCGACGAGGAAGGCAACGCCAAGCGGGTGAAGGCCGCCATCGAAGCCGAGCTCGGGCCGCGAGGCGTCACTGCCGACGGGATCTCGCTCTTCTTGGTCGAGCGCGACATCGGCGACGAGCGCCACCGCGTTCATGCTCAGCAACTCCCGCAAGGGCTCGCGTGGGCCTACGTCCTCCGCCCGGGCGCAACCGGCGAGTCCAAGGAGGCCCTCCAGCGCGACGGCTCAGCTTACCGGCGCGCGCTCGACGCGATCGGCCCCGACTCTTTCGCCTACTTCGTCGTGCACGACGACAGCTTCGAGACGTTCAGGGTGGCCCGCCAGCTCGCGATCGCTCGCGGCGTCTCCGTCGGCTGGCATCCCGTCGAGGGCGACGAGCCCGTGCGGCTCAGCGCCAAGGGGAGCCTCGGCACCCGGGTGCAGTGACGACGCGGACCGTTGCGTCATGTCTGCGGGGCTCCACAGCCGGGGCATTGCAACGCTCGCGCGCTGACCTGCCGCCGACACGCGGGGCAGACCTTCAGCGCGTTCGACTGCCTCGATCGCGCGAGCAGGAAGAGGACGACGATCACCGGGGTCGCGAGGACTCCGAGGATCACAAAGATGATCAGGGCTTCGGTGAGGCCGAGTCTTCCCATGTCAGCCTCTCGCCTTCTCGCCGAGGAGCTCGGCACGAAGGTGAACGACGTCTTCCCGCCGCTGCCTACGGAGCTCTACGAAACTCCCGGGGGAATATCGCTCCGAGTATCGCACCAGGATGGCCTTCAAACGTAGTGGGTCGACAGGGACTCGAACCCTGGACCTACGGATTAAAAGTCCGCAGCTCTACCGACTGAGCTATCGACCCATCACCCCGGGGGAGGCCCGAGGCGCGTCTCGTATACCACGGCCGCCGAGATGGCCCGGGGCATTCTTTCGGCCGGGCGGCGCAGGAGGTATGACGTTCGGCCATGGGCGATTCGGACCCGAAAGAGTCATTTGCTGACCTCTTCGAGAGCTCGGCCGGCGCCGGCCGCGGCAAGCGCTCGCGCCGGCTCTCGCGCGGTGAGCGTCTCGAGGTAAAGGTCGTCGCGATCGGGCGCGACGCGGTCTTCGTCGACGTCGGCGAGAAACAGGAAGGGTTCATCGAGCGCGCAGAGCTCGTGGGCTCCGATGGAACGCTGATGGCCAAGGTCGGCTCGTCGATATCGGCGGTCGTGGTCGACACCGACGGCGAGCGCGTTCGCTTCTCGCCGGTGGTCGTCCGGCGCGAGTCGGAGATCTCGACGATCGACGACGGCGGTGAGGTCGTCGCGATTCCCAAGGCCAAAGCGGGGCCGCTGCTCTTGGAGGGTGCCCGGATCCGAGGCAGCGTCACCGGCGTCGAGCGCTACGGCGTCTTCCTCCAGATCGAGGGTACGCACGGGAGCAAGGGGCGGGGTCTCGTCCCGACGGCCGAGACCGCGACGCCGCGCGGCGCCGATCTGAAGAAGCACTTCGCTGTCGGGACGCTCGTCGAAGCGAAGATCCTCAGCATCGCGGAAGACGGCAAGATCCGGTTGTCGATCAAGGCGCTCGCCGAAGACGACGAGCGCCGTGAGTTCCAGGCGTACGCGGCCAAGCAAGAGGGCGGCGCCAAGCAAGAGGGCGGCGCGCCGCAGAAGCCCGGAGCTCCTCCGAAGAAGGAGCAGATCCGCAACTTCGGAACGCTGGGCGACTTGCTGTCGAAGGCGAAGAAGTAGGCGGCGCGGCTGCGTCCGCGCCGAGCTCACTGCAGACGGCGCCGACCGCGGCGACAGCCATCCCGCCCGAACGAAACAAAACGTTGCTGTCAGCGTCGACGACCGGGTCATCGCCCGCCAGCGCAACGTTTTGTTTCATTGAACCGCGGGATAGGGGCCCGCCCCCACGCGCACGCCCGCCCCCACGCGCACGCCCGCCCCCACGCGCACGCCCGCACCCGCGCGCCCGCCCGCGCCCGGCTCACGCCCACTACGGATGCGAAATCGTCACTGTCCGCACCGAAGGCGGGCTCTGGTTGCCCGCCTCGTCGACAGCAATCGCGGTGATGTCGATGAGCCCCGCGGGGAACTCGGCGGCGTTGAGGATGACCGTGGCCGAGGGGCCGAGGCCGGTGGCGACGAGGGCGCCGCCGACGCGGATTTCGAGCGAGACGGCGCCAGGCAGCTCGTCGGCGCCGCTGACGGTCACGGGGAAGGTGCCGCTGATGGTGGCGCCGTCGGTAGGCTCGTCGACCGACGCCGTCGGGGGGAGGCCGTCGATCGTGAGGGGGAAGTCGAAGGTTGCCTCGTTTCCGGCGGCATCCCAGACGCGAAGGTCGCCGCTGTGGACACCGAGGGGGAGGTCTTCGACGGGGATGGTGACGAGG
>JBGTSH010000451.1:0-6900 GCA_041940405.1 Polyangiaceae bacterium | reverse complement strand
AATACGCGCGGGCGCGCGCTGCCAATCGGTTCATTTGTTTCACGGCCATGGATTCGTGGGCTTGGTAGTGGAGGTGAGTCAGCGCGCCGTGGCGCTGATCCGCTTCGCCGCGCGTGACGCCGGCGTACCGGCGCTACGAGGGGCCGTGCACGGGCCCGTGGGAGGCGTTCCTCGACGTCTTCGCCCGGGCCGCGCACGACATCGAGGCGGAGGTCCTCCGCCAGCTCGAGCGCGCTCGCGTAGAACGATTGCTCTTTGCGCGCGCGAAAATGGCCGCGACCGAGCTCGAGCATCTGCGCCGCACCCTCGACGTCACCGCTCTTGGCATAGAGCGCAGACCGCCATCCGCGCGCGTACGCTTGCACGCTGACGGCGGCGACTTCGCCGAGGTAGCGCTCGGCGACATCGAGCGCGGCGTCGGACTCGGCCAGCTCGCCGAGCTCGAGGAGCACTGCGCCGAGGTAGAGCGACGCGATTCCGAGCGCTTTCTTGGCGCCGAGCTCGCGCGTGACGACGCTGACGGTCTCGAGCCTCGAGCGCGCGACATCCAGCATGCCGAGGTCGTGCTCGAGGATGGCCAGGTACGTCGACGCGTGCGCTTCCGCGGCGCGATCGCCGACGCCGCGCTGCAGCTCGATCGCGGCGCTATAGCGCGCGAGCGCAGCGTCGGCGTGTCCGAGCTCCATCTCGACGATCGCGAGACGCGTCGTGGCTGTACCGAGCACCGCATGATCGCCGGCCGCCGCCGCCATCTCGCGCGCACGCCCGTAGACCTCGGCGGCGCGGTCGAGATCGTCCACGTAGAACCAGGTGTCACCCGCCGCGATCTCCGCTCGCGCCGCGTGCGCCCTCTTGCCGATCGCCTCGTACGAAGACGCGGCGTGCTCGAGCGCCGCGCGCGCCTCACGCCACGAGCCGAGGGCGAGCAGCGACCTCCCCTTCGCCTCCGACGAACGCGCGTCGAGCTCGGTGTCCGCTGTCGACGCGGCGATGTCCGCCGCGAGCTTGACCGAGCCGAGCGCCTCGGCGGGCCGACCCATCTGCTCGAGGAGGCGACAGCGCTCCAGAAGCGCTCGCACCTCGAGCCGAGAGTCCAGCTCCGGTTGGGCGACGCGCAGCGCCGCATCGATGTACGACAGCGCACGCGCAATCGGCACGCCGCCGCGGGCGCCGCCCGCGAGGGCGAGCGCCGTCTCGACGGCGGTTCGCGGGTCGCGGTTCGAGGCGAACGCACGCCGGTGCGCGAGGAGGAAATTGTCGGCTTCTGTCGCGAGGGTCCGGCGTGCCTGCGCCGCCTCGGGACCTGCGTCGCGCTGGGAGAGCGACTCGGCAAGGCTCGTGAAGAACGCCGCGTGCCGATCGAACGCCGCGGCTTCGCCTCCTGTCTCGGCAAGGCGGCCCGCGGCGAGCTCGCGAATCGAAGGAAGAAGCGAGAAGCGTTCGCCTTCGGTGCGCACGACGAGCGATTTCGCGGCGAGCCGGTCGAGCAAGGAGAGAGCTCGATTGTCGTCGATGCCGCCGACGACGGCCGCGAGGGCTCGGGCGTCGAGGCCACCTCGAAAGACCGACGCGTGGCAGAGCGCCTCTTTCTCTTCATGGGTGAGGAGCAGCCAGGACGCGTCGATCGCCTCGGCGAGCGAGGTCTTCGCGACCTCGAGCTCGGCGGCGAGGTTCTCGGAGAGAGGCGGCGTGGCGCGCGCGGCGCAGAGCTCGATCGCCAGCGGTAGACCGTCGAGGTCCTCGACCGCGCGCACCACGGCCGCGAGGTCGGCGGTCGTCGGCGCGTAGGTCGCGTGCTCGAGCGCGAAGCGGTCGAGGAAGAGGCGGACGCCGTCCGATGCCTCGGGGCTCCCTGCTCCCGTTCGGAACGGCTCGATCGTGATGCAGGTCTCGCCGGCGACGCCCAGCCGATGCCTCGACGTGACGAGGAGCGCCCGCGCCGCCCCGCTCCACGCTTCGACGACCCAGGTCGCTTCGTCGGCGAGGTGCTCGAAGTTGTCGAGCACCAGGAGGACCGACTCGCGTGCGCGCAGCACGTCGGCGATCGCTGCCGCCGCTTGTCTCTCGTCGTCGGTCCTCGCCAGATCGATCTCGAGCGCTCGCGCCGCCGCCGCGCAGAGCTCGAGCGCAGAGGAAGCTTCGACGAGATCGCACAGGATGACGTCCACCGACTCGACGAGCTGACCATCGCAAAGCTCGAGGCAGAGCCGCGTCTTGCCTACACCTGGTGGACCGACGAGGGTCGCGAGCCCCCCCGCGACGATCGCGCTCTTCAGGTCGGCGAGCTCCTTCGACCGACCAACGAGTTGCGTCGGCGCCGGCAGTGGCCTCGGCATCGGGCGCAAGCGTCTCACACCCGACGAAGCCGGACCAGACGCCGACTCAACGCGATCTCCCCCCTCGCCCCGCGAGGGGGGCCGGGGGGGTGAAAGTGCAGGAAGGAATGTCATCGAGCACCCCGACGTCGCCAGTGTCGCCAGCCCGTTAGCATTCCGTGTGCCGATCCTGCTCACTGACCGAGAGTCAATAAAGGACGGGCCGCACGCAGACGCACCATTAAGCGCCTGGATCGGATCTTCCCCGAAGCCTGGACTACCGCGCTATCTGCGACGAGGTGCGATGGAGGGCCGAGCTACGTCGTGCCCGGTGCCGGAGGAGCATCGCGGCGCCGGCGACGAGCAGGATGTAGACGGCGGTGTCATCGCCGCCATCGTCGCCCGCTGCACGGCAGCCGCAGCCGTCGGACTCGTCGCCGCTGCCGCCGCCCCCGGCACCGCCACCGCCTTGGCTGGGGATCGGGCACGTGTCGGTCTGGAGGATCTGCTCCTGCGCCGCCCATTTTCCGGTGCACTTCTGCCCGACGGTCGTCGTCTCTTCGGGGCACTTGGGGTCCACGCCGCCGAGACACTGCAGGTGATGAATCGCTTCGAACGTCTGGCCGCCGTCGAGGCTCTTGCCGATGGTGAAGCCGGCGAACGCCTCCTTGGCGCACGCGTAGAGCACATCCTTGTGCCAGGTGAGGCAGCGCGTACCGAGCGTGTTGATCTGCGAGAAGGCGAGATCGGTCGTGCTCGCGGCGTGGATCCCGTCGGTCTCACTCCCGACACGCACTTGGGCGCCATCCGGCGAAAGCGCAAAGCCGAGGAGGCGGCTCGACGCCGTGTAGACGGTGTCCCACGTGTCGCCGGCGTCGTCCGAGACGAGGAGCGTGCCGAGCTCGCTGTCGAGCCGCAGGTAGATGCGATCGGCGTTCGTGGGATCGACCGCCGCCAGGTACGGGCCCGAGTTGTTCGCGCTTCCCGGGATCGGCACGATCTCCCACGTTTGACCGCCATCGGACGACCGCGCGAGCGAGCCGACGTAGTTGGTGCTCGAAAGGATCTGGAACCCCGAGACGTAGACGCGCTGCTCGTTCGAGGGCGCGACGTCGGCGGTCAGCGCGAGGAAGTCGTCAGGCAGCGAGGTGCCCGCCTGGGCCCAGCTCGCAGCGGCGTCGCCCGACGCCCAAAGCCGCGTGTCGAACGTGTTCATCCCGAGCCCGTTCGAGCTGATCGCGATGGCGCGGCGCGGATCGACCTTGCTCGCGGACACGTCGACGAAGAACCGGTTCTCGAGCCCGGGAGCGAAGCCGAGGTTGCAGCTGTCGGGCGATGCGACGACGAGGCCGTCGAAGACGCCCGCGATCAGGACCCCGCCGTCGAGGAGGGCGATCGGCGGATCGAGCTCGCCGCCGTAGAAGGCTGCGTCCTCGCACGTCCACGTCCAGGTGCGCCCGGCGTCGCGCGTGTGAATGAAGCCGTAGGTGACCTGGACGGTGATGTGATTCGGATCCCCGGGATCGACGACGAGCTGCTCGGCCGAGGGGAACCGTCCGTTCGCGTGCGCGTCGCTCGCGACGAGCGCACCGGAGAGCGCCGCGAGCACGCCGGCGACCGCCCTCCCCTTTCGCGTCACGGGACCCCCAAATACGTCAGCAGATCGGCGAGCTCGGAGTCGGAGAGCACCTCGAGAGAAAACGGCGGCATCTGTCCGCCGTAGTTGAGAAAGGTGCCGTGGCGCGTCTTCTCGACGAAGACGAGGCGCCTGTCGGCGTCGTCGTACGTAGGCGCGGGGTGCGCAGCGAGCGTCTCGTCCGGCAGGGCCGGCGCAGTCGGCGTGATGGCGCCCTCGCCGCTCCCTTTTGCGCCGTGGCAGCTCGCGCACGCGGTCTCGTAGACCGCCTTGCCTCGACCCGCATCGCCGGGCCCCGGATCGGCGACGCGCCCGAGCGAGAACGGCACCGCGGCCCCATCACCCGGCAGCGACTCGAGGTACGCGTAGATGGCGCGCGCTTCCAGCTCCTCACCGGTCCACGGGGTGTCTGCGAGCATGAAGTAGTACCGGCAATGGTTGATCGCCCCGAGGAGCGTCAGCTCGCTGCCGCCCCAATACGACGGACGCGACGTCGCGCCGGCAAGCGAGCCGCCCGTCTGATGCTGGGCGCCGGCGTCATGACAGTGGATGCACGCGAGCTCGTTGCCGGGGGCGGGCGAGAGCTGCGACAGGCCAAAGAGCACCTCGCCGTGGTCGACCGCGGTGCGCGTCTCGGTCGTCGTTTCCCCCTCGCAGGCCGCCGCCGAAGCCGCGACCGCAGCGAAGAGCACGGCGACCCGAGCGAGCTCTCTCTTCATTGGCCACCCGCGACGATGCGAAGCGAGTCGGGATAGACGCCGACCTCGGTGCGCGTGACCACGTTGTAGTCCGCGTCGAGCATCACCACCGAGCCGGGCGACTTCCTGTCGCCCTCGCAGACGACGAAGGTGCGGTCTTGATCGACCATGATCTCGTGCGGGCGGAGGCAGTCGGCGGTCGCGAACGAGACTGTCTGATCGTTCGCGCCGTCTCCGAGATCGGCGATGTAGAGGCCGTCGGGCTGCTGCGTCGGGATGATCAGCTTGCCGTCGGCGGTGAAAGCCGGAAAGTACGGCGCGCCCAGCGTCGTGATGGTCCGCGTGAAGTCGAACGCGCCTGTCGCGACCTGAAAGAAGCGAACGTCGTTCGACTCGGTATTGCAGACGATGACCCAGGCGCCATCGGGGCTCAGCATCGCGACGTACGGGCCGTACGAGGGCGCGCCGAAGCCGACGACGCCCGCGCCCACATCGATCAGCGTGGGCTGCGCGCTGGGCTGCGTGAGATCGACGATCCCGAGCCGGTCCTCGCCGTAGCACGCCACATAGGCGGTGTTTCCGTCCGGCGAGAGCGCGACGCCGTGCGGCGCCACGCAGGTCTTGATGAGCTGCGGCTGCGCCATCGTCTCGGCATCGATGACCGCCAAGGTCGACCGAGCCGCGTTGATGTCCGTCGGGTTCTTCGTCGCGCGCTGGAGATCGAAATGCGAGACGACGAGCCGCCGGCCATCCTGGGACAGGACGATATCTCCGGGGTTCGGATCGACGCGCACGCTCTGGATCACCGAGAGATCTTTCAGATCGATCTTCTGCGCGTACCCCGGGATCGCGCTGCCGCCGTGCGTCGCGTGGGGGCCGGCTCCGTCGATCGCAGGATAAGAGAGCGCCACGAAGCCGAACCCCCGCGCTCGATCGATGGCGATGTGGTGCGGCCCATCGATGTCGACCGGGTTCCGGCCGACCGGCCGAACGTCCGCCTTCGCCCCGGTCGACAAGTCGATCACGCTCAGGGTGTCGGACAGGCTGTCGGTCACGATCGCGGCGCGCGGCGGGTAGGCGACATCCGCGACACGGTCCGGGTAAGCATCCCCGGCGTACGGCTCGTACTCGACCAGGGTCCGATCCGGGTCGCACCCCTCTACCGCGAGGGCCGTCGCCACAACGCCGATGCATGGCAAAAAGCGGGGAAGCATCCGAAGTTTCAGGGGCAATCGGCCACGGCCGGGGCGGGATTGGAGCTTAGTCTCCGGGCCCGGGGCTTGCCAGTCCAGGCTCCGTCGGGTAACCGGCAAGGTCCACCGTGGCTGCCAACCACTCCCTCGTCATCGTCGAGTCTCCCGCCAAGGCCCGCACCATCGCGGGTTTCTTGGGGAAAGACTTCGTGGTCGAGTCGTCGATCGGGCACATCCGCGACCTGCCCCGCAGCGCAAGTGAGGTGCCCCCTGCTTTGAAAAAAGCACCTTGGGCACGCCTCGGGGTCGACGTCGAAAACGGGTTCAAGCCGCTTTACGTCGTCGACGCCGACAAGAAGCAGCACATCCAGAAGCTCAAGAGCCTCCTCGCGGACGCCAAGGAGCTGTACCTCGCGACCGATGAAGATCGCGAAGGAGAGAGCATCGCCTGGCATCTGCTCGAGGTGTTGAAGCCCAAGGTCCCGGTCAAGCGGATGGTCTTTCACGAGATCACGCGGCCCGCGATCAAGAAGGCCATCGAGAGCCCGCGCGACGTCGATCGCCGTCTCGTCGACGCCCAAGAGGCGCGCCGCATCCTCGATCGCCTGTACGGCTACGAGGTCTCGCCCGTCCTCTGGAAGAAGGTGATGCCCAGGCTGAGCGCCGGGCGCGTCCAGAGCGTCGCGACGCGGATCATCGTCGATCGCGAGCGCGCGCGCATGCGCTTCACCAAGGCTTCGTACTGGGACGTCGAAGCGACCCTCGACGCCTCGGGGGCGGCGTTCACCGCGACGCTCGTCGGCATCGACGGCCAGCGACTCGCCACGAGCAAGGACTTCGACGAGAGCGGCAAGCTCGAAAAGACGGGCCTCTATCACCTCCACGAGGCCGAAGCGCAAGAGCTCGCCGGTCGGATGATGAACGGCGCGTACAACATCGCGTCGGTCGATCGAAAGCCGACGCGCCGGTCGCCCTCGGCGCCGTTCATGACCTCGACCTTGCAGCAAGAGGCCAGCCGCAAGCTGCGCTTCACCGCGGCCCGGACGATGCGCGCTGCG
>JBGTSH010000450.1:0-6960 GCA_041940405.1 Polyangiaceae bacterium | reverse complement strand
CCGATGCAGTGGAGCAGCGATCGCAACGCAGGCTTCTCGCGCGCGAACCCGCAGCGGCTCTACCTGCCGGTGATCATCGATCCCGAGCACCACTACGAAGCGATCAACGTCGAGGCCCAGCAAGCCAACACCTCGTCGCTCCTCTGGTGGATCAAGCGCCTCGTCGCGGCGCGGAAGCAGCACCCGGTACTCGGCACGGGCGAGCTCGAGATCCTGTTCCCCGACAACCCGAAGGTGCTCGCCTTCACGCGCGGCGGCGAAGGCGAGAAGGTGCTCGTCGTCGCGAACCTGTCGAAGCATCCGCAGCACGCCGAGCTCGACCTTCGCCCGCTCGCCGGCAAAGTTCCGGTCGAGGTCTTCGGTCTCAGCCGCTTCCCGGCGATCACCGAGCGGCCGTATACCCTCACCTTCGCGCCCCACGCGTTCTACTGGTTCGCGCTCGAGACGCCGAGCCACGAGCGCCGGGCGCCACACGCGCTCAAGGTCCACGCGGCATGGACGGCGGTCGTGGACGCGCCGGCCGTCCTCGCGCGGACGCTCACTCAGTACGCCCGAGAACGGCGCTGGTTCCGGGGCAAGGCGCGATCGATCCAGGGATCGCGTCTGGTCGACGTCATCGAGGCCGACCGCAACGACTCGACGCTCTTGTTCGTCCTCTTCGAGGTCGAGTACGTCGACGGAGAGCCTGACATCTATGTCATTCCTATCGCCTTCGCGAGCGGCGAGAACGCCGTACACCTCGGCCACAAGACGCCCGACGCAGTGATCTGCCCGGTCGAAATCGACGGTCCCGAGCCCCAGCGCGGGGTCCTCTACGACGCGTTCGCCGTCGGCGAGGCGGCGCGGGCGCTCCTCCGACTTTCACGCTCCCGCACGGCGCTCCCCGGGCAGTCAGGCAAGCTCGCCGGCGCTTCAATGAAGGCGCTCCGCGAGCTCTTCGGCGACGCCCCCGTGTCGGTCCGGTCGTCGCAGCTCGAGCAGACGAACTCGACCGCGCAGCTCGACGACCGAGCGATGGTGAAGCTCGTGCGTCACCTCGAGACCGGCCCGAACGCCGAGCTCGAGATCGGCGCGTTCTTCGCCGAACGCGCGCCGAGCGTGCGCGTCCCTCGTGTCCTCGGATCCATCGCCTACAAGCCCGCGTCCGGGGAGCCCTCGGCCGTCGCCGTCCTCACGGAGTACGTCCCGAACGAGGGCCTCGCCTGGGATCTGTTCACGTCCGAGCTCGAGTCGGTCTTCGAAGGAGCGCTCGCCCGACCTGGCCAGGCCCCGCCCCCGGCCGAGGGGCGCCGCGACGGGTTCGATCAAAGCGAGCCTCCGGCGGCCCTCGTGGACGTCGCCGCGCAGCACCTCCGCAAGGCCCGCCGGCTCGGCGTGGTCACGGGAGAGATCCACGCAGCGCTGGCGACCGGCGCGGACTCCGCGTTCGCGCCGGAGCCCTTCACGCTGATGCACCAGCAGTCGCTCTACCAGCGCGCGCGCACGCTGTGGTTCCGGACGCTCGACGCGCTCGAGAGGCAGCTCCTCACACTCTCGGCAGACGTCCGCGACGAGGTCGGAGCGCTCTTCGACGCGCGCTCGCTCGTCGACACCCAGCTCGCGCGAATCGTGGCCGAGCCGATCGAGGCCACCCGGATCCGGTGCCACGGCGATCTCCACCTGGGACAGGTGCTGTTCACGGGTGACGACTTCGTCATCATCGACTTCGAGGGCGAGCCGGCGCGGCCGCTTCGCGAGCGCCGCTACAAGCGAAACCCGCTCCGTGACGTCGCCGGGATGCTCCGCTCGTTCGCGTACGTCGCCGAGTCGACGCTCCGCGGCGGACGGCAGCGGGCGCAGGACCTCGAGCGGCTGCGTCCCTGGGGGACCTCATGGGCTTCGTGGGTTGGCCGCGCGTACATCAACGGCTATCTCGACACCGTCGCAAAAGACAGCTTCGTGCCGCAATCGACGAAGGTGCAGAGGCTCCTCCTCGACTTTTACACCCTGGAAAAGTGCATCTACGAGATCGGCTACGAGCTCTCGGCGCGCCCGGAGTGGCTCCCGATCCCGGTTCGGGGCTTGCTCGACCTCCTCGCGGCTTCGACGACGCGCGAGTGACGATCGAGCGCCCGCGGCGGCCGGCGGCGCCAGGGAGCAACTTCAGTCGCGCGCGTCGGCGAGGCCTGAAGCGGCGGGCGCCGTCGCCGGAGCGACGATCACGACGCGGTGCCGCATGCGGACAGCGAGGCCCTTCGCCTCGGCGATGAGCTCGAGCGCGTCGTAAGGATCGACGCCGTGGAGCGAGACGGTGACGTCGGTGGCGGAGGGCGCCTCGACGATCACGTCGAACCCGCCGCTGTCGGCGAGGAACCTCACCGCGTCCGGGAACGGCGCACCGAGCAGCTCGACGTCGATCTTCTTTCGGCGAGGGGGTCTGCCGGCCGCCGGCTCGTCGCCGCCGCCGATCCGCGTCGTCGCGAAGCGGTCCACGAAGGCTCCGGGTACCTCTCCGTGTGCGATGGTGATGGTGCGGCTCTCGACCCCCGAAGGCTCGGCGCCGGTGTCGGTCCCGTGGCGAGACGCCTCGCGCATCTCGTCGCAAGCGTGGCACGAAGGACGCTCGGGCGCGCTCGGGGCGATCGGGGCGCAGCCTGGCACGACCATGACGCCGCTCGTCATCATCGCGAGCCCAGCCAGTCGAGGTCCGCCGATCATGATCCGAGGGTACGCCTTGCCACCGCCCGGCGCGAGCTATCATAAGAGACAGGGGTCGATGAGTAGACTGGTGCTTCAAACGTGGAACTGCTTCGGAGCTGCGCAGAACGCGTTCGCCGTTCTGCGCCGCAAAGGGCCTCCCGACGCGCACCGCTTCGGCCATCCCCAGCTCCGCCGCGTGCTCGAAGAGGCAGACATCGTCTGCTTCCAAGAGGTCTTCCTCTCCGACGTCGAGCACTTCTTCGACGGGTTGGTCCACGGCCACAAGCACCGCGACCACAACCTCTCCACCTGGTGGCCGCTCACCTTCGGCGGCTCGGGGCTCGGGATCGCGTCGCGCTTTCCGATCCTCGAGCGGGTCTTGCGGCCGTTCCGCCGTCCGCACGCCGGCGCCGAGCGCTTCGCCCGCAAGGGCATGCTCCACGCCCGCGTCCAGGTAGCCGGCGAGACGGGTGCGCCTCCGTTCGAGGTCGACGTGGTGACCACCCACCTCCAGGCCGGGTACTCGGCGGGGGCTCGCTCGATTCGCGAACGTCAGCTTCGCGAGATCCGCATGCTCGTCGACGAGGTCGGGTCGGCCGACAGGTCCTTCGTCGTGTGCGGCGATCTGAACATCGACGGGCTCCGCCCCGCTCGCGAAGCCGGCGAGTACGTCGCGCTCACCCGCACGCTCTCCGACTTCCGCGACGTCGGCGCGGACGACGATCACGCCACGTTCCATCCGCACCCGGAAATCAACGCGCTGGCCCACAGGTTCGAA
The DNA here is from genome assembly GCA_041940405.1 of Polyangiaceae bacterium. Classification (GTDB taxonomy): domain Bacteria; phylum Myxococcota_A; class Polyangia; order Polyangiales; family Polyangiaceae; genus Xiheicaenibacterium. The sequence continues at coordinate 3,503 of JBGTSH010000450.1, read as the reverse complement.
GCCGGGAGCCCCCAGCAGCGGATCGACTACGTCCTCTTTCGTCCGCCGCGGACCAATGGCGTCGCGATCGAAGCGTGCGAGCTCGTCCTCCACACCCCGCTCGACGCCGGCGGCCCTGCCCCGACCTTCGCCTCGGACCATTTCGGTCTTCGTGTCGTGCTGCGCGCCTACGCTCCCGACGCGTTACTCCCCAAGTAGCGTCGTTTGGCTCCTCAGAGCCGCACGAGCACGTGCACGTCGCAGAGGTTGAGGCCGCTCGGCCCTGCGCTCTCGAGCATCGTTCCGGCGCTCCTGTGCAGCCTCGCCGTGTCGAAAGCGCGAGCCGCCGCGGAAGCCGCGCCGGCATCGAACGATTTTCGGCTCACGACCGCTCCCGCGCCTCCGCTCGATCCGTCGACGCCGTCGGTCGCTCCGCAGAGGAGGGCGACCCCCTGCGGCAAGAGCGGCCCGGCGAGCGCGGCGAGGTGCGAGCACCGGCCACCTTGCTTGTGCGCCTTGGGTACGACGACCGTCGGCTCGGCGGCTCGCACCAATGCCTGACCTTGGAGGAGCGACCCGCCCAGCCCCGCGTAGGCACGCGCGAGCGACTCGACGTCGTCTTCGGTAGACGGCAAGTCGAAGACCGTCAGGCCCTCGGACTCGAGCACTTCGCGCATCGTCGTGACGAAGTCCTCCGGCCGCGCGACGAACCGGTGCTCCAGCCGCTGCGCGCCGGGATCGTGGGGCTTGATCGTCTCGACGAGCGGCGCGTCGAGCCCGACGCGCGCGAGCACGGCGCGGGCTTCGGCTTCGGTCGTCGGATCCGGAACCGTCGGCCCCGACCCGATGTCTTCTGCCCCACCGGAGAGCACGTCGCTGGCGATGAGGGTGAGTACGCGACCCGAGCATCGGGCGCCGAGCTGCCCGCCTTTGACCCGCGAGAGATGCCGGCGCACCACGTTGATGTCGCGAACCGGCACGCCGGCTCGCAAGAGCGCGTCGATGATGTCGCGCTTCTTCTCGAGATCGATCCCGCCATGGGGCAACGCGACGAGCGACGAAGCGCCGCCCGAGACGAGCGCCACGACGTCCCCACGCGTGACGAAGGCGAGCGCAGCCTCGGCAGCCGCTACGCTTCGCGCGGTGGGAAGCGGGTGGTCCGAGATCATGATCCTCGTGGAGGGAGCGCTCCAGCCGATCGGGATCCCATCCGGGACGACGAGCAGCGCCTCTTGGTGCTCCCGGAACGCGCCGGCGAGCATCGCCGGTGCTGTCTTTCCTATCGCGAGGACCCGGCTCGCATCGACCCCGCGGAGCGCGAGCTTCACGCGCTCCGCGACATCGAACTGGCGAAGCGATCGCGCAAACGCGGATCTCAGGAGAGCCTCGGGCGAGGGCGACACGTGCGAGAGGGTAGCTCGTCAGGAAGCCCCGCGAGGCCGCGTCCGATGCACCCACCAGCAATTGCTTCGCGTAGCGACTGGCGTCGCGGCCCCACTGTCGATGTGGCTACTCGGGTTCGATTCCCGCGCGGAGCGCTGGTTCGCGCCGTAAGGGGCGAACCAAGAAACATTGCTCCCTGCTGAAGGATCAGAAGCAGGCCTACGAAGCCCGCTCTCCAGGTTCGATTCCTGGCGGGGAGGCGAACGACGTCTGTCGCGGTGGTAGTTCAAAAGGAGAACCCGAGGACGCCAGCCTCGAGATCCGGGTGCGAGCCCCGGTCACCGCTCCGCTGCGTTCTGGGATGACGGCGGGCCTCATGAGCCCGAACCGCGGTGGTTCGAGTCCACTCGCAGCGACCCTCTGCAAGTGGGGCTTTTGCCCCACGCGCAGGGCTCGAAAATGAGAGCGGAGCTCGTGCTCTGGTGAGCGCACCTGCCTCACACGCAGGAAAAGGAGAGTTCGATCCTCTCGCTCCGCACCAAATGGAGAATCACATGAAGCGCGGGGCACGCGACCTGGTGGTCGCGCCTGCCCGACGAGCAGGATCTGGTGAGTTCGATCCTCACGCCCCGCACCCGGACGGACCAAGCATGACAGTACCGTCAGAGAAGGAACGGCACGAGCGCCCGCCGATTGGCCGGATAGTCGGAGAACTTCTCTTTGTACCAGCGGTGATGCGCGATCGCGCGCGGCGCCAGGTTGGCGATCGTGTAGACGGCGAACGACGTCCCGGCCAAAGACCAGGTCAGGATCGCCCAGCCGCACCACTCGAGGATCTCGGCGAAGTAGTTCGGGCACGAGATGAGCTCGTAGAGCCCGCCGCGCGGCACCTTGTACCCGGTCTCGCCGGGAGCTCGCAGCCTGAGCAGAACGTTGTCGGCTTGGATGTTGAGGGCCCAGCCGGCGAGAAACATCCCGGCGCCGATCAAGAAGCGCGGATCGCTCAGCCAGCCGCTCGCATACACGCCGAAGTGCGAAACCCAGCGTGCGTTCACGTATGCGTTCAGCAGGTTGAAGACGACGGCCGACAGGACGACGAACACCGGCGTCGTCTTGCCCTCGGAACGAATCCGGAACGGAAAGACGAACGTGCGCTGCACGTAGTGCAGCATCCAGAGCGAGAGCATCGCGAGCGGCGCTGCCTCGGCGCGATGATCGCCCATCAGGTAGATGGCGCCCCAAACGAGAACGGCCGGCGCTTCCATCAGGACCCACGCGAGGCGCTGAGGAATCGCCGGCCCGAAGCCCTTGCGGGTGTGCCGACCGTACGGAGCCGTGATGAACGAGACGGCGACGATGGTCGCCGCCCCGAGCGCTAGCTCCGAATAGACCGCAATGCGATGAAAGTCGGCTTCAGTCACTCCACCGAGAGGGCAATATCGCCGAACTCGGTCGTCACGTCGACGGCGCCGCCGGTGCCCGCGTTCATCGTGTAGCCGTCCTCGGTCGCAACCCAAGTGGACGGGACGCCGGACTCGGTCACCTCACCGTCGGCCGTGAGCGAGATGCTGCCGTCGGCCGTGCTGGGTACGCTGATCGTGATGTCGCCGTTTTCGGCGAGGACGCTGCCGTCCGAGGCCGACCAGGCGGCCACATCCAGATCGATGCTGCCGTTGCCCGAGAAGATATCGAGCGCGCCTTGTGCGCCGGAGATCGTGAGGCTGCCGTTCTCCGTATGCACGCGGGTCGAGGTCGGGGTGGTGCCACCGAGCTCTACCTCGACCGATCCGTTGTCCTGCGCGACCTCGAACGCGGCGTCGAAGCTCGAGGGGAGCTTCACGGTGATGTCTGCGCCGGTGCCGCCGCTCGCATCCCCGTCGGTGACCGCCTGGACGAGGATCTCGGTGCCGTTATCGACGACCTCGACCTTCAAGTTCTCGGTCATCTCCCTGCGGGCTTCGTCTTCGACATGGCCCAGCATCTCCTGTTTCGCAGCAGCCACATCGATACCAGCGAGTTGCTCCAGCTCGAATCGAGCCTCCTCTTTCAGGCTCTCGAGCTCGCCCCGTACCGCGTTGGTCTCTTCCTCTCTATCGATGAGGATCTTCTCTCGTTGGGCGAGGTTCGAGGCGCGCTGGTCG
>JBGTSH010000449.1:0-6969 GCA_041940405.1 Polyangiaceae bacterium | reverse complement strand
TCGCGTATCACGACGCAGGGGCAGGTCTCGGTTCCCGCCGAGGTGAGGCGGCGGCTCGGGCTCGCTCCAGGTTCCGTCATCGAGTGGGATGTGGAGGGGGACGCGATCGTGGTTCGGCGCGCTCACCGGTTCTCGTCGGAGGAGATCCACCTCGCACTTTTTCCCGAAGGGCCGGCCGAGCCGCGACCTCTCGCTGAGCTCAAGGCTGGGCCTGCCGAGTACGTCAGGCGTCGATATGCGCGCCGTTGACACCAACGTCCTGGTTCGTCTCCTCGCCCGGGACGATCCCAAGCAGGCCGCAGCCGCTGATGCATTCGTTGCGGATGGCGCCTGGGTCTCTCATATCGTGCTCGTGGAAACGGTCTGGGTCCTCAGCTCCGTGTACGAGTGCGAAGCCGCCGCGCTCGCCGCCTCAGTTCGCATGCTCCTCGAGCACGAATCCATTGTCGTCCAGGACCCTGACGTCGTCGACGCGGCTCTCCAGCACTTCTCCAAGCGCCCAGCCCTGGGCTTCTCCGACTGTCTCGTTCTCGAGGTCGCTCGAAAGGCCGGCCATCTGCCCCTCGGCACCTTCGATCGTGACCTGGCCAAGCTCGAGGACGTGCGGAAGCTGGGGGCAGCGCGCTAACAACGCGTTCGATCTGACGGCCGCCGTCGCTCGGGGACCTTCGGCCCCTCGCTCTGGCGTCCGCAGCTCAACGCGAATACGTTGGCCGGACTGGTGCGCGCATGATCTTTCCTCAGCGTCCAATCGTGAAGAGCAGAGCAGAGCTGCTCGCGCTCATCTTCGAGCTGCTGGACCACAATGACGCAATCGAGTGGACGAACGAGACCGCCCACCAGTTCCTGCGAGCACTCGCGTCCTGGCTCGAGGACGCTGACGGCTTTTACAAGAACATCGGCGACGACCTGGATCCCGAGCGCGCGTCTTGGCAGCTGTTCGCGGATGCGCTCCAAGCCGCCGCCGTCTACGAATGAGTCGCCTACCGACGCTGAGATCTCGGAAGCCGGTCCAGGAGCTGACGCTCGCCGACTTCGACAGATTTCCCGTCTGGGAGTATGCCCTGGAGGAGGAGTCCGTTCCCGACGAGACCTGGGTGAGGCCGACGGAGCGAGTACGAATCGGCCGCGGGCTCTACTCTCAGCTCGTTCGAAGCGCCTTTTGGACGGCACGCGGTCAGCCGATCCCGGGCTTCATGATCGTTTCGACTTACGACGCAGCACCGCACGTCGCGGTTGGTGCCGTAGTCGAGCCGTCATACCTTCCGCTCCCGGCCCTCTCGCGACGCGAGGCGGCTCGGCGCCACGCAACCTGGGATCTCCGAGTGCGCATCAACTTTTTGCGAGGACTGCGTCGGCGCGAGAGCACAGTGTTCCCGATCCGGTACGAGCTGCAGGTGCCTGTCGGCCGAGGCGCCGAGCTCAAGACCGGCAGGATCAACTAGGAACCCGCACCGGCCAACTGAGCGTTGGACCGGACAGCCTGTTCGCTCGGGGGACCTGCGGTGCCCTCGCTCTCGACGGCTGCCGCGCAACGCCGGTACGTTGCCGGACTCGGCTGTCATGCCTGCTGACGGGATTATCGATAGGCTCGTGTCGACTGCTTTCGTGCAAGCCGACGCAATGGAGGTCCCCCGGCCCACGCCGAGCCTGTTTCGCGGGTTCCTTTTTCGGCTCCTTTACCAGCCCCAGCGATTGCGCGGCAAAGAGGCCTGGGATAGCTACAGCGCAGGGCTCATTACGGCGACGGAGTTGCGCAATCTGGTCATGGCGCATCTCGCGACGTGGTTGTCGGACCTTGCCTCAACTCCGGAACCTTCATCCACCCAATGGACTACGCGCGAGCTTGAGGAAGCTTTCGAGCTCGCTCTGTTTTCGCACGTGGTTGGGCCCGCACATCCCAGGCTCTCCGCCCTGACCCCCGCTCACGCATATCTCTTCTGCTTCGGCTACTCGTCTCCCAGCGAGATCCACCGACAGAGCCAGTTTCCGGACGAGGATCTCGGCGAAAGCTCCCAGATGGTCTTCGTGCTGGCGGAGTCCGAGGAAAGCGCGCTCGAGCGCGGTCGCGCTCTGGCAGAAGAGTTCATTCGCGCCCTCTTCCGAGAGAAGGCCTACTCGTGGCTCGAGACCCGCTTCGCGAGCTGGATCGAGTCGAACCCCGACGTTCTGCAACAGGCCTTTGATTTGGAGACCCTTGTTCTCACACCGGCAAGTGGTGTCCGCGAGACTGCGCTGGCTCTGACGCAATCCGATGGGGCCCCAGGGAAGCGTCCCTAAGGTCCCGATCGCCGGCCAACCAGGAGTTGCAGCGGTCGACCTAGGCGGCCCTACGGGCCTTCTCGATTGTCTTGGCGAGATCGAGCACTGGGGCGATTCATGCGCGCTTGCGTGCGCCGGAGAGAGGCTCAATCGAAGCCGAGCACGACGGGCGGTTGGTAACCGTCTTCGGTTGGCCCGGTGCCACAGCACAGGTGTGGGATGGCAGCAGACGCGTTCAGCATTTTCCGATCGCGGTGCCCGCTGTCCCGGCGGGACAGACGCTCCGTAGCTTTCTGCGCATCTTCGGGACAAGGCCAGCTCGTTCCTAGCCCCTGACGACTCATCCTATCCTGACTGCGGCGTACCTTTATGCCTTCCGGGAGCGCCGGCCAGGAACCATCATGAGCACCATGAAGGCGATGGTCCTTGGCAAGTTCGGCGGCTCCGAAGCGTTCGAGATGCGCGAGGTACCCGTACCGGTCGTCGGACCTCGGCAGGTCCGCGTGCGCGTTCATGCGACCGCCATCAATCCTCTGGACTATCAGATTCGACGGGGCGACTACGTCGACGACGTGCCGCTCCCCGCGATCATCGGCTACGACGTTTCCGGCGTCGTGGAACAGAAGGGGGCGGCTGTGACCGAGCTCGAGGTAGGGGACGAGGTGTACTACACGCCGAGAATCTTCGGCGGGCCCGGTTCATACGCAGAGCAGCACGTCGCCGATGTCGATCTGGTCGCCCGCAAGCCGCATAACATCAACCACCTGGAGGCCGCGAGCCTGACATTGGTCGGCGGCACGGTGTGGGAAGCGTTGGTGGCCCGTGCCCAGCTGGGCATAGAGGATACGATCCTGATCCACGGGGGGGCCGGCGGCGTAGGGACGGTGGCGATCCAGCTGGCAAAGGCGATGGGCTCGCGGGTGATCACGACGGCCCGTCGGCGCAACCATGAGCTCGTGCGTTCGCTTGGCGCGGACGAGGTCATTGACCATACCGCCGACGACTATGTGTCCGCCGTGACGGACCTGACGCGGGGGCGAGGGGTGAACGTCGTCTTCGATACAATCGGTGGCGACACCTTGACGAAAAGCGCGCTCGTCCTCGCAGATGGAGGACGGGTGGTCAGCATCGTCGACATCGCACGGCCGCAGAACCTCCTCGCGGCCTGGGGCAAGAATGCTGCCTATCACTTCGTCTTCACCCGGCAGAATCGAGGCAAACTCGACGCGCTGACCACCCTGGTCGAGCGCGGCCTGATCAAGCCTGTCATCGGCGCGATACTGCCTCTCGCTCGCGTCGGGGAAGCGCACGAACTGCTCGAGAACGGGGGCGCCCGTGGGCTCCGAGGGAAGCTGGCGATTGATGTGGTGGGCCAGACGGTCACGCTTCCCACGCCGGGATAGGGAGATGCTCGACGACAGCTACAATGGCATCCTCGGAGAAGTCGGTGGCGTCGCCGCGGGAATTGGGGCGATGTCACTTGCGAACGCTTCGCTTTCGGGTGAAAGATGCTCGAAGTGGAAGGACCTATCTGGTTGGAGCTCGCTAACAAGGCGTTCAAGGCGTTGCACCCGACGACCACCTTCCTAGAGAGCTTCCCTTGGCGAACGAATCCTCCACGCATCCGAGCCGCAAGCTGACGACCGAAGCGGAGATGGCCGCTTACACGATCGGCGAGCTCAAACCGCACAACGACTCCGTCCTCATCGCCGACTATGATCCTTCATGGCCAGCGATGTTCGCGCGCGAGGTTGAGCGCATCGGCCAGGCGCTCGGCGAGGGCGTTGTGCGGCTGGAACACGTCGGGTCAACCTCCGTGCCCGGACTCGCGGCAAAGCCGCGCATCGACATCCTTTTGGTCGTCCACGACTCCTCCAATGAGCCCTCGTACGTGCCGGCACTCGAATCCGCGGGTTACGTCCTCCGGATCCGCGAACCCAACTGGTACCAGCATCGTGTGTTCAAGGGACCCGACACGGACCTGAACCTGCACGTGTTCTCGCCAGGCTGCATCGAGATCGATCGCATGGTCACCTTCCGAGACTGGCTCCGAACGCACGCCGAGGACCGCGCGCTCTACGAGCGAACGAAGCGCGATCTCGCCTCCCGGTCCTGGAAGTACGTTCAAAACTACGCCGACGCCAAGACAGAGGTAGTCGAGCAGATCCTGGCTCGCGCGATGGCCGCTCCGCCCGAACGTTGACGGCTGGCTTCCGCCATCGAATCCAGTCTGATGGCCGCCCAACTAAATTAGACGTTGGACCTGACAATCGCCGTCGGTCCGCCGCTGCGCGGCCTCCCCTCTGGCGCTTGCAGGTCAACGCCGATACGTTGGGCAGACCCACCCGCCATGCTGCCCGAGCGAATCATACTTGCCGATCGGTGGCAGCCGCTAACTCGAGCTTGGGGCGAAGCGTTCTCCCAGCACGAATTCATCGAGGTAGTCGAAGGCGACTTCTTCGGGCTGGATGCTGACGCAATGGTCAGCCCGGCCAACAGCTTCGGCATCATGGATGGTGGACTCGATGCCGCGATCCGAGCCGCATTAGGTGGCCAGATCCAGAGCGCGGTGCAGAAGGTAATCCTGGAGAAGCATCATGGAGAGCTTCACGTCGGCTCGGCTGAGGTCGTCGAGACCGGCCACGCACGCTGGCCTCTCCTTGTGGTCGCGCCAACGATGCGCATTCCGGAGAGCGTGGCCAACACTCTCAACGCCTATCTGGCTTTCCGAGCGATTCTTCTCGCCGTGCGGCAACACAACTCGTCCGCCGCGCGAAAGATCAGCTCCCTTCTGGTGCCTGGACTTGCGACTGGCATCGGCGCGATGGACGCACGCCGCTGCGCCGCGCAAATGCGCATGGCGCTCGATCAGGTTCGGCAGCCGGCGCGCATCCCAAGCAACTCGACGATCCACCTGACCCATCAGAAGCTCCGGTCCGCGCTGTAGCCTCTCGCTGGCCAACAACGCGTTGGATCGGACAGCCGCTCTCGGCGGGGGACCTTCGGTCCCCTCCCCTCTCGCGTCTGCCGCTCAACGCGAGTACGTTGCCCAGACCGACTGGACCCTTATGCCCGCCGCGACGATCACGAGCCGCGTCGTCACGGCCTCAGCAGACGAGGATCGCGTTGAGCACCGCTCCGTCGACGGGGCCGAGATCGTCATCCTTGCGGACGGCGCTGGCGGGGTGACCGGTGGTCGGCAAGCGGCGGAGCGAATCGTGCGCAGCGAGTTCGGACCACTTCGCGACCCCGCGGATTGCGTTGACGAACTCCGACGGCTCGACAACCAACTCCATTCCGACCTTTCCTGCGGTGAGTCCACCGCGGTGCTCCTCGTCGTCCGGGACGGTAGGGTGTTCGGAGCGAGCGTGGGCGATTCGGGGGCCTGGGCCCTCACGACGGACGCGATCTTCGAGTTGACCGGCCGCCAGCGTCGGAAGCCTCTCCTCGGCAGCGGTAGCGCTGAACCCATCGGGTTTGGTCCGTCATTCTTCAACGATAGGCTGCTCGTGGCCTCCGACGGTCTGCTGAAGTACGCCACGCGGGAACGGATTCGGCGAGCCGCGTTCGTCCAAGACGTCAACGTCGCCGCAGATCAACTGATCGCCGCGGCGCGTTTACCGAACGGCGCATTGCAGGACGACCTGGCACTCGTAATCGTCGATCCCACGCATCTCGTCGGGTGAGGTCACCGGGTTGAGCTCCTGAGAGGGTGGGGCCCGTGACGTTCGCCTTGCCGGCGTACTGTGATATCCGGGTGACGTTGCGATCGCGCTTCACCCGCCTGCTGCCATGACGAGCGCAGACCCGTACCTCCGCCTGCGCGAGTTACCGACGCCGCCCGACGAGATCTGCTCGTGCCCCGGTAATCCGCCGCTTCTGCTCTACGCAAATGGCGGGCCGAATCCTCTTCACTGCTAATCGAGAGCGTCTCGAACGCTGCGCGAAAGCCGCCGCAAACCTTTGGTTCGAGTGGGCCAGTGCAGCAGGAACCTGGCATTGCACCTCTCGTACGGGGGTCAAGAGACCTTCTCATCGAACTTCTGATCCCATCACCGGCTCCCTCAATGGAACAGAAGCCCGAGAAGGAGCATCGCGCCCGCAGAGATCAGCGCGGCGGCTGGAATGGTCAGCACCCACGCGACGACGATGTTTCCGGCGACTCCCCAGCGAACCGCCGAGAGGCGCCGGCTGGCGCCGACCCCCATGATGCACGCGTTGATGCAATGGGTCGTCGACAGGGGAATGCCCAGGCTGCTGCCGATGAGAATGGTGGAGGCGCCGCTCGTCTCGGCGGCGAACCCTTGGAGCGGAGTGATGCGAATGATCTTCGTTCCCATCGTCTTGATGATGCGCTCACCACCCGCCATGGTCCCGAGGGCGATCGCGAGAGCGCACGCAAGCACCACCCACGTGGGCACGTGACCATCGGAAGCGGGCGCCATCCAACCGGGGAGCGCCGACGTGCCGCGGGTCCCGACGAACGAGACGAGGGCGAGCGTCATGATGCCCATGCTCTTTTGCGCATCGTTCGATCCGTGAGCGACCGACATCAAGCTCGCGGAGACGAGCTGCATCGCGCGTGAGCCCTTGTTGACGTTCGCCGGGCGGACCCGCAGCCCGCGGATGATCCACAAGGTCGCAGTCATCACGAAGAAGGCGAGGACGAAGCCGAACAGCGGAGAGACGACGAGCGGCACGAGCACC
>JBGTSH010000448.1:0-6990 GCA_041940405.1 Polyangiaceae bacterium | reverse complement strand
GACGACGATCGCCTTGACCTGGCGGCCGACGAGGAGCCGCGCGCAACCGAGGGCGTACTTGATCACGGTCGCAGCCGATCGCGCTCCGTACGGGACGCGCGCGGTGTCGCCGAGGTAGACGATGCTCTCGTTCGGACATCGCTCTCGGAGCGCTCGCACGACGGTGAGCCCACCGAGACCCGAGTCGAACACGCCGAGAGGGAGCTCGCTCGCCAAGCTCAGACCTCTTCGATGCGCAGGTGAACCGCGCCTTTGACCAGGAAGCTTCCCGCGGACATCGCCGCTAGCGCCTTCGCAACCGCGCCGTCCTTCGCGCGGTGGGTGACGAGCACGACGTCCGCCTCGCCCCCGGTGCTCTCCGCCTGCTCGATGACCGAGAGGCTGACCCCGGCGTCACCGAGCGCTCCGGCGATGCGCGCCATCACGCCGGGCTCGTCGCGGACGCGGAGCCGGAGGTAGTGGCGCATCGTGGACTCGGCGGGGGACAAGAACGGCCTCGGGGCGAGCCGCCGGCCGCCGGTGACCAGGCCCGGCACACCCGCCACGAGCGAACGCGCGACGTCGAGGATGTCGGCGACGACGCTCACGGCCGTCGGCATGTCGCCCGCGCCGCGGCCCGACAGGAAGCACGGGCCGAGGGCTCGGCCCTCGAGCTTCAGGGCGTTGAGGACGCCCGAGACGCTGCCGAGGACGCTTGTGCGGCGAATCAGCGCGGGGTGGGCCCGCAGCTCGACGGCGTCGCCGTGGTCGCGCCCGATGACCAGGTGCTTCACGGTGTAGCCGAGGCGTGCGGCGGTCTCGACGTCGACCCGGTCGATGCCGTGGATTCCTTCAATGACCATACCGTCATGTGGCGGGCGCGCCCCGAACGCCAGCATCGCCAGGACCACGAGCTTGTGGGCTGCGTCGAACCCGCCGGTGTCGAGAGTAGGATCCGCCTCGGCGAAGCCCTTGGCCTGGGCGTCCGCGAGGGCGTCGTCGAACGTGGCACCTTCGTCGATCATCCGCGTGAGGATGTAGTTGCACGTGCCGTTGAGGATCCCCGCCATTTCGGTCACGTCGTCGCTCGCGAACGCATCGCGGAGGGTTCGAATGATCGGGATCCCTCCGCCGACCGCGGCCTCGAACGCGAGGTCGACGCGGCGCTCCGCGGCGAGATCGAGGAGCGCGGGGCCGCGTGCAGCGAGGAGCGCTTTGTTCGCGGTCACGACGCACCGGCCCGAAGCGAGCGCGCGCTCGACGTAGTCGCCCGCTGGACGCTCGCCGCCCATGACCTCGACGACCACCTCGATGCCCGGATCCTGGAGCACGTCGTCGGCGTTCGTCGTGAGCACGCTGCGATCGAGCTCGGCGACGCGCTGCTTCTGCTCGTCGCGGACGAGGACGCGGCGCACGACGAGAGGAACGCCGACGCGGGCAGCGAACGCCTGCGCGTTCTGCTGGAGGAGGCGGATCACGGCGCCGCCGACCACGCCGCACCCCAAGAGGCCAACGCCTATCGGCTCGCCCCCGTGGGGACGGCGGCGCTCCGGGGTCGAGCTCGGGGATCGGCTTGTCATGGGCGGAAGCCTCCCTCGATCGTTGGGAAATGTGAACTCCCAGTAGGAGCCGGCCCCCCGGTTGCGTCCAACCTCTCAGAGTCGCTGGTCCCGTCCGGACCGCACGGTTTGGAGGTCTCTGATGAGGTCGATGAAACACCTGTATCGGTTCGGTTTTTTGCTCCTTGTGGCGTCCGCAACTGCCTGCGCGGCCCAGGGGCCGACCGGCGAGAGCGGTGAGGCGGATGACGCCACGGAAGAGAGCGCCGCCACCGATGCCCCCGCGAAGCACAAGGGGCGAGGCGGCGACCGTCTGATTCGTGCCGCCCTCGAGCTGGACCTGAGCGATGCCCAACGGGCGACGATCGAGGGTCTCAAGGGCGAGGCGGGCTTCGAGCGCCCGGCCGGCATGAAGGATTTCATGGGCGCCCTCGCCTCCGGCGTCCGCGCCAACGCGATCGACGAAAAGGCGATGGACGCGAAGATCGCTGCGATGGGCGCCGCCGGCGCCGAGATGCGCGCGAAGCATGCGGCGGCGCTCGAGAAGCTCCACGCGACCCTGACGCCCGCCCAGCGCGAAGAGCTCGTCGAGAAGATGCAAGCCAAGATGGCCGAGAAGGAAGCGAAGTGGGCCGAGAAGCGCGAGGCCGGTGAGGACGGCCACAAGAAGTGGGGCCGAAAAGGCGGCCACATGGGCGGCCCCCTCGCCTTCATCGCCAAGAAGCTCGACCTGAGCGACGCCCAGAAGGAAGCAGCGAAGAAGGCGATTGCCGACGCCGGCCTCGAGCGCCCCGACCACGAAGAGATGAAGGGGAAGTTCGAGGCGATGCATGCGCAGAAGAAGGCGCTGCTCGCCGCGTTCGCGACCGACACGTTCGACGCCGACGCGCTCCTTCCCGAGAAGGATGGCAAGGGCAAGGAGCACCTGGCCAGGATGGTGAGCGCGACGAAGGCAGTCCTTCCGGTTCTGGACGCGGGGCAGCGCGAGAAGCTCGCCCAGCTTCTCGAGTCGGAGGACTTCGGGAGGTTCGGGAAACATGGAAAGGGCAAGCGCGGACATCACGGCGCGCCCGCCGAAGCCGAGTAGGATCCTGCCTGGCTGTGACGGTCGATCTCTCTCTCGTGGCGAAGCGCGTGGCCGAAGGCGACGTTGCGGCGTATCGCCGCATCGTCGACGCCACGCGCGCGCCGCTCTACCGCCTGGCGGCGCGCCTCACAGGGAACTTGGTCGAGGCGGAAGACGTATTGCAAGACGCTTACTTGAGCGCCTTCCGTGCCCTTCGAGAAAATCGGTACGATGGAAGCGCTCGCATCGAAACGTGGCTCTACCGAATCGTGACGAACGCAGCGATCGACGCACTCCGCAAGCGCAAGACCCGATCCGAGGGCAAGGGCCGGATCGAGCACGAGTCGCCGGAGCCTCGGTTCGACGGTGCAGTCAAAGCCGAGGCGCGCGTGGCCCTGCGAGAGCTCGACGGGATGCTCGCGGATCTCTCGCCCCAGGATCGCGCGGCGCTCGTCCTGGTGAGCGTCGAGGGGCTCACCGCCAAGGAAGCCGCGGCGGCGCTCGAATGCACCGAGGGCGCGCTCGAGCAGCGGCTCGTCCGTGCTCGCGCTTCGATTCGAAAGGCACGTGCCGAACGGGAGGCCCAAGTTGACTGACCGCGAAGACCGCGAAAACCAGCAGCGCCTCGCCGGCATCGCAGCCGCCACCGAAGATCTCGCTCCGGAAGCGAGCCTCGGCGATGAGGTCGCCCTCTCCGCCGCGCGCGAAGCCACCTCCGAGATCCAGGCAGCCGACGACGTCACCGAAGCGGTGATGCTCTCGATCGAGCTCGACGAGCTCGGCAGGCAGACCGATTCGCTCGCACCGAGCGACCGCTTCACGGACGCGGTGCTGGCGGCCGCGCAGGCCGAGCCGCCCCCGGCCTCCGAGCTTCTCCAGAGCTCGCGCTGGCCCTCCATGACGCTCATTCGCAGCAGCCGCGCTGCGCTCTTCGCAGCGGCGGCGGTCGCAGCCGTCAGCGTCGGCTACGCGACATACGTCGAGAATCGCATCGACTCCGACGTGCTCTCGTCGGTCGCCGCGGTGGAGCTCGACGAATGAAACCGAAAGGCGAGGAGCGAGCTCGCGAGCTCCGAGACGAAGGTAGGCACCGACGGACGGCAAAGCCGGAGGGAGCGGAATGACCGCTCGGGTCAAGTCGGCGCTCCTGCTCGTCGGGGTCTTCGTGTTCGGAACTGTCTCCGGAGCCGCCGCGATGCGCGCGTTCGCGGCCGAACAGCTTCACTCGGCGATGGAGAAGCCGCCGAGCGAGGTTCGGATCAAGTTCAAGGTCGACGCGATGAAGCGGCACATCGACCTGTCCGACGAGCAAGCCGAAAAGCTCACGAGCATCCTCACGGCCGCCGACAAGCGCCGTGATGAAGCGGCCCAGCCGTGCCGATCCGGGTTCGACGCGCTGCGCGAGCGGACCGACGCCGAAATCCTCGAAATCCTCACGCCGGAGCAGCAAGCGAAGTATCGCGAGTTCGCCGAACGCCGCCGAAAAGGCCGGAAAAAACCCGGCCCGTAGATGTATCCTGCCGCCCATGGCCGAGAAGGGTTTCTTGGGCGGTTCGATGAAGTTTCAGACGAGCGACGAGGACGATTCCCCCGCGGAGGTGTCGGAGGGTCCGATCCTCCCGCTTCGCGTCCTCGTCGTCACGGCGCTGACGCCGAACGCCGATTCCAACGCCGGCGCCGACGCCCCCGAGCGCCCGATCCGCCTCGACCCGCATGAGCCCGCGGCGATCTTCAACAAGGTCCGCCCGCGCATCGCGCTCGAGATTCCGAACGTCCTCGTGGGCGGGCAGCCGACGAAGATCGAGCTCGCTCCGAGCGGCCTGAAGAGCTTCCGTCCGGACGGCCTCGTCGAAGAGGTGGCGATGTTGCGATCGCTGCTCGACGGAAAGCTCGTGCTCGATCGTCTGCGCGCCGGCGAGCTGACGGAGGATCAAGCGCAAGGCCAGCTCGATCGACTCTGGGGCAGCGCCTCGCTCGCGTCGGAGGTCCTCGGACGTGCACCGAGGGCCGCCGCGCCGGTCGCCACCGCGCCGAGCTCGCCCGCCTCGCCCGCAGCTTCGTCGGGGTCCAGCTCGGGCTCGGCGCTCGACAACATCCTCGACATGGTCGACGTCCCCGGTGCTTCCAGCGCGCCGGCGCCCGAAGCGCCGTCCTATGGCGAGAACCAGAGCAAGATCGCCAGCATCATTTCGCAAGTAGCGCTCGGCGGACGCGCCAAGGTAGGTCGCGGCAAGACCGGGATCCCGCTCGTCGAAGAGGCGCTCGGCGCGCAGATCGGCGCGATCCTCCAGCACCCCGAGGTGCGCAGGCTCGAGCGCGCGTACCGATCGCTCACCTTTCTCCTCGAGCGGATGAACCGGATCCCCGGCATCATCCTCGAGGTCGTCGGCATCGGCCCGAACGGAGCGGCGGCTTCGCTCGCGCGCGTGCTCAAGGGCGCCGACCCGCCCTATTCGTTCGCGATCGCCGACGTCGACATCGACGGCACGGCGCGCAGCCTCACCGAGCTCGAGGCGATCGCCGAGGTGGCCGAGAGCTTCACCTGCCCTGTCTTCGTCAACGCTACCGAGCAGCTCCTCGGCGTCGGCGATCTGTCGCGCGTCGACAAGCTCGACAGCAAGATGAACCTCTTCACCGCACCGCATCGCGCGCCGTGGCGATCGACGGCGCACAAGCAGTCGCTCCGGTGGGTCGCGCTGGTGACCAATGGGACGCTGGCGCGGCAGCCATACGACAAGCAGTCGTCGCGCGTACGCGAAGCGAACATCAAAGAGATACCGGGCGACCACGAGGCCTTCGTCTGGATGGCGCCGGCCTACGCGCTCGGGATCGTCTGCATCAACAGCTTCAAGGAGACCGGATGGCCGGCGCGCATCACCGGCGCGCGGCACGGCACGATCGAGAACCTTCCGGTGCGCGAGGTCGAGGACGACGGCG
Organism: Polyangiaceae bacterium; assembly: GCA_041940405.1. Classification (GTDB taxonomy): domain Bacteria; phylum Myxococcota_A; class Polyangia; order Polyangiales; family Polyangiaceae; genus Xiheicaenibacterium. The sequence goes on along the minus strand of JBGTSH010000448.1, from coordinate 1,449 downwards.
CGCCGGTTGCAATCCCGACGCAGGCGTTCATTTCCACCGACTCGCAGCGCGAGCTGTCGCGGATCGGCATCCTCGCTTTGGCGTCGGCCCCGAACAGCGACGCGGCCTACGTGCACACGGCACCTACGGCGTACGTTCAGCCCGACAAGAAGACGTACGACTCGGCGACGACCCAGGCCGAGGACCGGCCGCCGGCGATCTCGCTCGTCGATCAGCTCTTCGTCGCACGGCTCGTGCAGTTCGCGCGCAGCCTCTCGAGCAAGATCCCGCCCGACAGCGATCCGAACGAGGCAAAGCAGGTGCTCGAGGCGGCGACCTGGGCGCTCTTCGACAAGGCTCCGCCCGCGGGCCCGGAGATCTCGGTCAACGTCGGGCGCGGCGGTGACGGCCTCGTCGCGCAGTTCTCGGTGCGGCCGCGGCGCTTCCTCGGCGTCTCGCTCGACGAGCTCGGCTTCGAGATGCCGATAGGTTGACGGCGAGCTAGGAGAATCAAAGCGTGCGCATCAGCTGCATCGGCGGAGGGCCCGGCGGGCTGTACTTCGCCATCCTCACCAAGAAGCGCGACCCCGGAGCCGACGTCGTGGTCTACGAGCGCAACCGCGCCGACGACACCTTCGGCTTCGGCGTCGTCTTCTCCGACAAGACGCTCGAAGGCCTGGCCGAGGTGGATCCCGACACCTACCAGGAGATCACCTCGCACCTCTTTCATTGGGACGACATCGACGTCCACTTCCGGGGTGAGGTCGTCACCTCGCGCGGGCACGGCTTCTCGGGGATCTCGCGCGCGAAGCTCCTGGCGATCCTGCAGAAGCGCGCGCTCGATCTCGGCGTGAAGATCGAGTTCTTGACCGAGGTGGCGCCTGGCGATCCGCGTCTCGCCGGCTCCGATCTGATCGTCGTCGCCGACGGCATCGCGAGCGCGTTCCGATCGCACTACGCGGACGTGTTTCAGCCTTCGGTGGAGGCGCGCAAGAGCCGCTTCGTCTGGATGGGGACGACCTACCCGTTCGAGGCGTTCACCTTCTATTTCAACGAGGCACCGGCCGGGCTCTTTCAGGTCCACGCGTATCGGTACGAGCCGGGACAATCGACCTTCATCATCGAGTGCTCCGAAGAGGCGTTTCAGCGATCGGGCCTCGCCGAGCACGACGAGCAGGCGACGAAGCGCTACTTCGAAGAGGTCTTCGCGAAGGAGCTCGCGGGCCATCCGCTCCTCGTGAACCGCTCCATCTGGCGAAAGTTCCCCGTCGTCCGCAACGCCAAATGGCACCACGAGAACCTGGTCCTCCTCGGCGACGCCGCGCACTCCGTTCTCGATCAGGGTCTTCTTGGCTTAGCGTGGCTGAAATGGCATCCAGGTAGTCGGCGGGAACGCCGGCTTCTTTCGCACCCACGATAACGTGATTCAAATACCACGAGTGAGGCAGCAAAGAGGGATCCGTTGACGTT
>JBGTSH010000447.1:0-7009 GCA_041940405.1 Polyangiaceae bacterium | reverse complement strand
AATCATGCTGAAGATGTTCAGCGTTCGTCCCGTCATCGCCAGAAGGCCCAATGCGCCGCCAATCGAGAGGGGTAACGATAGCATGATGGTAAACGGGTGTAAGTAACTTTCGAATTGGGCCGCCAACACCATGTAGGTCAGAATGACCGCCAAGAAAAGTGCGAAGAGGATGCTGGCGAAGGACTCGGCCATCATGTCCGCCGTGCCCGTAAACGCCGTCGTGACGCCTGCCGGCAGACCAATGTCGGCGGCGATTGCTTCGACATTCTGCACAGCCTCGCCTAGCGGCTTGTCGGCATCCAGGTTGGCGAGGATAGTCACCTGACGACGGCCGTCTTGCCGTTCGATGGAGATTGGTCCGAACGTGTTCTCGACCGAGGTCTTGTCGCGGCGCTTCTTGCCCTTCTTGTCGAGGCGCTGCCTGACCTTCTGGGTGAAGTAGCGCCAGAACTCGCGCTCGACGTGCTTGACCGTGTCGATGCGGAAGCCGTCGATGTCGGTGAGCTCGACCCAGCGCGCGTAGGACTCGACCATTGCCTCTTTGACCGGAACGCCGTCGCGCGGGCCGCAGAGGCGCGTATCGATGTCCTTGAGGCCGCCGGGGAAGTCGCCGTGAAGGAGCTGGTCCTCGATGTCGAAGTTCACCGTGCGACCGCGGCGGTTGTACGCCCGCGGGTTCTGGAACACCTCGGGCAACGGCGGCATGTGGTTGGTCGCCGGATCGCGCGAGAAGATGATCGGGGCGGGCCCCGCTTCACCGAGCGACGTGCGCGCGATGATCGGGCCGTTCGGGTTGAAGTCCGGGTCGTATTCGTTGATGTGCACGACTTCGGACGATAGGCCGTCGCCGCCGACGCGATCGTCCGGCTCGCCGTTCATGTTGATGTCGTAAAAGAACAGCTGGCCCATGTGATTCGTCACGATGTCGACGATCACCTTCATCTTTCGCTCGTGAGCGGCAAACACGAGCCGGCGAAGGTCGGCGAGGTCGCCGTAGTGGGGATTGAGCGCCGTCAGGTCCTGCGCCCAATAGCCGTGGTAGCCGTCGAAGCCGGCGTCCGAGTCGACGTTCTTGATGATCGGCGAGATCCAGATCGTCGTGACCCCGAGCTCGTCGAGGTAGTCGAGGTTCTGCTCGAGGCCGCGCCAATCGCCGCCGTGGTATTTGCCCATCGCCGTGCGGTCGACGCCGTAGTTGTTGCCTTCGTCGCCGTCGGCGAACCGATCGACGAGCACCTGGTAGATGACCTCGTCGCGCCAATCCGAGACCTGGGTCGAGAGCTCGATCTCGCCCTCGAGTCCCTCGTCGTAGCTCATGCACCCGGAGACCTGCTGCGCGGCGAGCGCGCCGAGACAGCAGGCAACGAGCGCGAGACGGAAGCGGCTGGTTCGGTAAGGCATGGTCAAAACCCGTACGAGCTGGAGTTGAACCACCACTCGGCACCGAGGCCGATGAAGTGCTCGACGCTGCGGTTTCTGAACCCGTCGTCGACCGGATAGAGGAGCTTGGCGCTCTCGTCGCGGAACGCGACATTGTAGATGGCGCGGATGTGCGGCCGCGAGAAGTTGCCGCGCCCCGCGGGCGAAATGAACGGCATCAGGCCGACCCGCCAGAGGCTCGCGACGAACGGTCCTTCGGGGGCGGCGGACGGGTCCTCGGGGTTCGCGGTGATGACGCCGCGCTGGGCCATCTCGAACGCGCCCTCGAGCGACACGCCGGCGATCTCGCCGATGAAGAACGTGGGCCGCGCCACGACGATGCCCTCGTCGACGTCCTCGAAGTTCAGGCCTTCGCTCGCGTCGCGGAACGACCGAACGTAGGCGCCCATCATGACGCCGAACCATTCGATCTCGGCGTTGCCGGCGGCGGCGAACAGGACCTCGTGCGCACCGTCGGTCGTTTTGTCCGGCGCGAGCTGACCCGGCGTCGCGAACTGACCGAACGCGGCGAGGCCGCCCGCGTACCGCGCCCACAGATGGATGAACGTGTCGCGCTCGCCGGTGTACAGGGTCACCTGCCCGCCGGCGACGAAGCCGCCGTCGCTCGGCAGCTTCTCTTTCGTTCCGGGCTTGGTCTCACGGATGCCGTCGGGGAGGCCGTGACCCTCGCCGTAGAGAACCGCCTTGATGCCGGGGCCGGGCTTGTCACGCTCACCGAACTTTTGATCGTGTGAGACGCGCAGCGCCGCGATGACCTTTTGTCGGTCGAGGAGCTCGGTCGAGACGGCGCCGAACTGATCGAGCGGCGCGGGGCGCACGACGGTCTGCCGGAAGAAGACCGAGTCGGGCTGCGTCGCGCCGACGTGCAGACCGACGGCGGTCCCCGCCTCGTGCCGATATCCGGCGCCGGCGCCGAGCAGGTTCAGATTGTCGAGCGGCCAGAAGTCGAGAAGGTAGATGTCGTCGCCGCGCACCATGCGCGAGCCGGCCCAGAGCGACAGGCCCTGGATGCCGATGTTCTTTCCCTCGAGGTAGAGGTTTCGCACGGCCATCGCGATGCTGAAGTCGCCGTCGTAGTGAAAGACGGGGCTGCCCACAGCGAGCGTCGCGACGACGTTCGTGTGGATGCCGGTCGCGTCCCAGTCGTCTTCACGACGGAGCTCGATCTCGCCGTAGACGTCCTCATCCATGCGCGAGCCGTGCGCGACGATGTCGGCGTCTCGCCCGGGACCGCCCTCGCCGTTCCACGCTGCGACGACCCGACCGTAGGAGCCGAACTCGAACGAGCCCTTGTGCTCCTTCTCTTTCGGTTCTTCCTTCTTGTCGCCGTCGGCTGCGGCGGATGCGTCGGCACCGCCGGCCTTCGCGTCCTTTGCGGCGGCGTCGTCCTCGGGTTTGTCCTCGGGCTTGGGCTCCGCGGCCTTGGGCTCCTCGGGCTTGGGCTCGTCCTCGGGCTTGGGCTCTTCCGGCTTCGGCTCTTCCGGCTTCGGCGGATCGGCGGGCGGCGTATCGGGCTGGGGTTGCGCGATCGCGAGCGCTGGCGAGAGGGTGAGGAGCGCGCTCGTCGCGAGGGCGAGCCAGAAAGCGGGGGAATGAAGCGTGGCTCTCACGGCGAGGGGGCCGCGACCCTACCACGGCGCCGCTGGGAGCGGGTGGCGTAGCTCACACATGAGTTACGAATTTCCTTCGAGACCGCGCGCGAGTGGCTTTGGGGCCGGCGCGCCGGAGTGCTTGGATGCCGCCCATGGCCGACGAGCTAAGGCGACCCGTACGCATCGCGAACGCCTCCGGGTTCTTCGGGGATCGGATGAGCGCGTTCACGGAGGTCGTGCGCGGCGGCGCCGTCGACGTGGTGACCGGCGACTACATGGCCGAGGTGACGATGGCCGTCCTCGCCAAGCAGCGAGCGAAGAATCCGGCGCTCGGCTACGTGCCGACGTTCCTGAAGCAGATCGCTCCGGTCCTGTCCGAGATCGTCGGGCGCGACATCCGCGTCGTCGTGAGCGCCGGGGGACTCAACCCGTCGGGGCTCGCCGACGCGATGCGCGCCCTCGCGACCAAGGTCGGCGTGACGTGCACGGTTGCGGTCGTCGCCGGTGACGACTTGAGCGGGCGCATCGACGAGCTGCGCGAGGCGAACGACGGCTTTCGCAGCACCGAGTCCGGCGCACCGCTGCCGGCCGAGGCCGGCTTCGTGCACACCGCGAACGCATACCTCGGCGCTTGGGGGATCGTTCGCGCCCTCCAGGAAGGCGCACGCATCGTTCTCTGCTCGCGCGTCACCGACGCATCGCTCGTCGTCGGGGCGGCCGCCTTTTGGCACGGGTGGGCGCGCGACGACTGGGATCGCCTCGCCGGTGCAGTCGCTGCCGGCCATGTGATCGAGTGCGGCCCGCAAGCCACAGGCGGCAACTTCTCTTCGTTCCGCGAGATCGCCGATCTATCGCGGCCGGCCTTTCCGATCGCCGAGGTGGCCGCCGACGGGAGCAGCGTCATCTGCAAGCACGATGGGCAGCCGGGCGCGGTCACCGTGGGTACCGTCACCGCGCAGCTCGTCTACGAGGTCCAATCGACGCGGTACCTCAACCCCGACGTCGTCACGCGCCTCGACACGATCGAGCTCGAGCAGGTGGGACCCGATCGCGTCGCCATCCGCGGCGCCGTCGGCGAGCCGCCGCCCGAGACCACCAAAGTCGCCATCACCTGCCGCGGTCGGTTCAGGAACGAGCTGACGCTCGCCTTCGTCGGGCTCGACATCGACGACAAGATCGCCCTCTTCGAACGGACGGCGCGCAAGCTGGTCGATCCCGCGAAGGTGACCCTCGATCTGACGCGCATCGGCACCGCAAAGGTCGACGCCGATTCTCAGAACGAGGCCACCGTGCTCTTGCGCGTCGTCGCCACGAGCGAAGACGAAGAGGCGGTCGGGCGCGCGTTCTCCTCGGGGCTCATCGAGCAAGCGCTGAGCAGCTATCCCGGCATGTTCGCGACCGAGGTGCCGGGCGGCGCGCGCGAGGCGACTCGGTATTTTCCGACGAAGGTTCGGCAGATCGACGTAGAGCACACGGTCACGCACGACGACGGCCGGGTCGAGATCGTAGCGGCGCCGCCGATCATGCGGGCGGTCCAAGACACACCGTCCTTCCCCGGCGTCGAACCGCCGTCCTTCGGAGAAACCGTGCGGGCGCCGCTCGGCCGCCTCGTCGACGCGCGGTCGGGCGACAAGGGCAGCGACGCCAACGTCGGGCTCTGGGCTCGAACCGACGAGGCGTATGCGTGGTTGTCGGCAGAGTTGTCCGTCGCGCGATTTCGGCAGCTCTTGCCCGAAGCCGCGTCGCTCACGGTCGAGCGCTACGAGCTACCGAACCTGCGCGCGCTCAACTTCATCGTTCGCGGCCTGCTCTCGGGCGGCGCCATCGCTACGGGCCGCTTCGATCGCCAAGCCAAGGCCCTCGGCGAGTTCATTCGTTCGAGGTGGGTGGAATTGCCCCGGCAGTTGGTCGAGCAATAAACGTGCGCTTCGCGCGCAGTTTTCCTGAAAGCCGGGGCAATTTCGTTGTCGATTCACACCCTGACGGGTGTGAATTGCCCAAGAACCTCCTCTAGATGGCTTCCCCCGAGAGGGCGGCGGCCGGTAGCTTGTCGGGATGCGAACGCGTGCTGCGCTGTTGGCCTCGGCTTGCCTCACTTTCGTAACCACCACCGCGCAGGCGCACTTCCGTCTGCAGGACCCGCCCGCGGACAACGCGCAGAACGCGCAAGGTGATCCGCAGAAGGACGCCCCGTGTGGCGGCGGCACGACGCCGACCGGCGCCGTCTCGGTCTTCCAGCAGGGCTCGATGATCTCGATCACGATCGACGAGACCATCTTTCACCCGGGGCACTACCGTGTCGCGATCGCGCAGACGCCGGACGAGCTCCCGCCCGAGCCGCCGGTCACCCCCGGAGACAGCGAGTGCGGCAGCGCGCCGATCGATCCCGCTCCCGAGGTGCCCGTCCTGGCGGACGGCGTGCTCGTCCACGATGCGCCGTTCAACGGCGAGCAGACCTTCCAGGTCCAGCTGCCCGCCGGCTTCACGTGCGACAGCTGCACGCTGCAGATCCTCGAGTTCATGTCGAGCCACGGCGCGCCCTGCTACTACCACCACTGCGCCACCGTCACGATCCAGTCCGATCCCGTCGGGACGACCGCGGCGGCGACGACGGGCTCCTCGACGACGGTCACGAGCGGAAACGGCAACGGCGCGAGCGTCGGCAACGGCGCGACGACCGGCTCCGGTGCCGGCGACGGCGGTGCCGGCGGTGGCGACGGGGTCACCGACGGGGACGACGACGGGTGCGGCTGCCGCACGATCGGGAGCCCCGACGCGGGGACGTCGCCGTGGCTCGCGGCGCTTGCGCTCGGTGCGCTCGGCCTCGGCGTCGGCCGCCGCCGCAGGCGCTGAGGTCCCGCTTCGCACCGCTCAGCGCACGAAGCCCTCGGGCGGCCCGATGTGCTGATCCGAAATGACAATCTCGTCAATCTCGAACCAGTTGCCTGGATCGGGGATGACGCCGTCGCCGAAGTATCCGCCGAGCACGTCGACGTACGCGAACGTCCCGCCGGTCGTGGAGAGCTCGTCGATGAGGGCGTTCTCCACGTACATCGTGTCGTTGAAGACGCCGTCCTGGGTCGTGATGTAGAGGCGGATCCAACCTTCGGTGAGATCCGACTCGAACTCCCACGATACCCACTGCTCTTGGTAGCCGCCGTCGCCGCCGATCCAGAACGTGTCGTTGCCGTTGGGCCAGAACGGCTGGTCGACCGGCGCGCCGTGGTAGGAACAGACGGTGCCGTCGCACGGCCCGGGAACGAACGAGTTGGGGACCGCGGGGTTCGGGCGGGTGATGATCATGGGACGCGGGTGCGTCATGTCGTTCACCGACTGGACGAAGATGAGCGTCTTGTTGCCGTGCGCGTACTGACCCATCGTCGGACCGGCCTTCATCAGCCATCGCAGCGACAGATGCGTCGGCGGCGTGACGCCCGCTCCCAAATGGATCTGGCCGAGGCCGGTCGCAGCCTGCAGCGGATTGGGCGGCGTGAAGCGGGCCGCGCCGCCGCCGTTCCAGCCGCCCTCCGGAACGTACTCGTGCGTCGCGCCCTCGTTGAGCCAGACGAGCTGGTACTCGGACGCATAGGCATCGGTCGCAAAGCCGATGCACGCGGGAAAGGCATCGATGAACGCGCCACCGTCGCCGGCCGGCGTGAGGTTCTCGACATCGCCGATGCAGGTCACGGGACCGCCGCCGGTCGTCGTCGAGCCGCCGCTGGTCGTCGTGCTGCTGCTCGGGCTCGCCGTGCCCGAGGTTGCACCTGGGCCGGTGCTCGTCGACGGACCGGCGCCCGGGCCTGACGGCCCGCCCGCGCCTTCACCTCCGCCGCCACCGCCTGTCTCGGAGCCGTCGCCGGTGCAGCCCGAGAGAAGGGGCGCGAGGAGGAGTACGGTGGAAGAAATGACGGTACGGCAGACGAAGGAGGGGACGAGCGTGTCGAACCGCTCCCTGCAGTTCCAGATCGAGGCGGTCG
>JBGTSH010000446.1:0-7009 GCA_041940405.1 Polyangiaceae bacterium | reverse complement strand
GTGTGGCGGGCTTCCTCTTGGGGGTCGCCGTCTTCTTGGGGGTCGCCGTCTTCTTCGTTGCCATGAGTGTTCGAACCGTAGCCTGGGCGACGCGCCCAGAGAAGGTGGTGTCGATCTGAGACTCATCCTGCTCAGATCTGATGAAGTCCTTGTGGCCCGCGCGGAGTATGGCGCGAAGGATCATCCGGCCGTTCACCGTCCCGCTTGGTTTGCAACGTTCACGGGGGCTCACGACCATCGCGTGCGCCGTGTCCCACCAAGCGGGCAAGGTCCTTCAGCAGCTCGCTCGGTCACGGAAGACGACGGTCGCCGACCTCGTGTGAGGTGTGCTCGAAGCCGCCGCGGCTGAAGCTCGAACGACCCCCGCCAGGTGCGCGGTGGCTGCGTCCGACACGCCACTCTCTGCCGGTGTACGGAGGGAGGATGAACTCTCGACGACGAACCCTCACTCTGGTTAGCGACCGCGATGATCTGGACCGAGACCTCGATGATGTCGAGCGCGAGCTTGGGTTTCCCGAGCTGCCCGACCGAGAGCCGGCGCACCTCGAAGAGATCCGGCAAGCGACCCGGGCCCTCGGACGCGAGCTGCTGAGCAAAGACTGGGGGAAGGCGCTCGTCTACCCCGCGGCGAAGCGGATTGTGCGAGAAGTGGGCCGAGCCGGCATCTCGGAGCTTGTGGTTGTCGTCTGCACGCGAACGTTCACCACCAACGGCCGCTTCCTCATCGTGAACGCGAGGGTCAACGGCAGGCTCGTCAAAGACTGCGCGCTCCCCTGGTCTCGCGAGCACGAAGTCCGTCATGAGGGAACGAGGAAGGTTGTGGTCCTTCCCCACCGTGAAGGCGACGTCATCGAGTTCTTCGCCCACTACGCGAAGGACGCCGGCCGTGTTGCGACGCGCTACCTCCAGGTCGGCGAGCTGGATGCGTACGAGGTCGATGAGTACGACTACAGCGAGCGCCTAAACGTGATCCGCACCCTTGGGGTCTAGCAGCGGCAAGTCTATCCGCCGCCGTGCTCATCGTCCGGCGTGAGGCCACGTTCGTCGGCGATGGCCGCGGCCTCGATGAGAGCGCGCTTGGCCGGCGTCTCCTCCCCACCGAAGGTTTCCAAGCAGTCCGGGCAGAACATGTAGCTCTCGTTGGTGCCGACGTACTTCTTCGCGACGGCGTTGGGGTGGGAGCACGGCGTGGTCATCGCCTCGATACGTTGGAGGCTCCGGTGAATGAACCCGGCGCTCGGTGGTCGGCGTCGACGCCAACGATCGTCAGCGTCTAGGCGGTCGGCGATCGGCCCCCCGGTCTGGTTCATTTTCGAGAGCCGGGCTTCGTAGGACGCCAATGAGCGCGAGCACAGCGGCGAGGGCGGCGACCGTCCTTCGGGAGCCCCTGGCCGTCCCCACGGGCGGCGTCGGTGTACGTAGGTACGTGGCCGAGCCAGCGGACGATGGGCCCGACGCGGAGGGCGCCGGTGAACCCGCCGCCGTCACCTTTTCGCTCGTGATCCCGGAAACGGTGCCCGATAGCCATCCTCGCGGCGCGGAGTGGCCGGTTCAGATCCAGTTCGCGTCGGTGGCGGACGCAATGCGGGTGCTCGCCCTCGCCAAGCGGGCACATGACGCGGAGGTCACCGTCGCCGAGCGCGTCGCTCGGAAGGTGCTCGAACTCGTCCCGGGGCTGGGTGAGCACGGGGATGGCCAGCTCCGCGAGGGCAACTCTGAGAGGGCCGAGGATCGCAACCTGATCACGGTCGATGAGGCCGCCAGGCTCTTCGGGTGCGGCCGCAGCACGATCTTCAACCTGATCGGCGACGGCCTTCCCGCGGTGCGGCGACGAGGCATCGGCAGGCGGATCGTGAAGGACAAGGCGATCGTGTGGATGCAGAGTCACGCCCCTCGTCTCAACCGCACGGCGAAGCGCCTCCAGAAGGGAGGGCGTCGTGGCTGAGCGCTCATGGAGCCTCGCGTGGAACGAGAAGGCGGGACAGTTCTTCGTCCGCTTCCGGAAGTTCTGGGTAAGGGAGGGCGAGAGCGCCTGGGGAACGAAGCGCCTTCCGAGAACCTTCCGTCGCCACCAGGAACTCGATGCCGAACGGTGGGTCATCGACTGGTACGCCAAGTACCAACAGCAAGGGGGCGTCGCACCCGACCACGGCAACGTGGTGCCCATCCGCAGGACGATCGAACAGCTCGGACCCAAGTGGCTTCAGTACCGCCATGAGGACCGCGGCACGGCGCTCAAGACCTACGAGGGGTACGTGCGCGTCTACCGCAACTGGATCCGCACGAACGAGCGCTTCGAGCATTTCCGCATCGACCGTCTCGACATGGATCGCGACTTCGTGCCTGAGGTCTGCCTCCGTTGGGTCCGGAGCCTAAGAGGGAAACCGACGACGATCGTTCGTTACGCCGACATCCTGAAGCAGCTCTTCAAAGACTGCATCCTGCACTCGTGGGTCAACCCCACGATGCACAACCCGATGGACCATCCACTCGTCACGAAGCACCTAGCCGTGCTGCGCCGAGAGGCCGACAAGGAGCGTCCTACGGTCTTCCTCACCGCGGAGCAGGCGAGCGACTTGCTCACGCGGCCGAGCCGCAAGGTCATCGACTACCGGCGCATCCGGTACCTGCTTGTCCTCGCCACGGGCCTTCGCGACGCCGAGGTCCAGGGGCTCACGTGGTCGGACCTCCATCTCGATGCGCCCATCCCCTTCCTCAACGTGGAGCGCCAGCTCATCAAGTCGGGGCCGAAGCCATGGACCCACGTGCGCGAGCTGCGCGACGACAAGTCGCAGATCGGCCGGCATCCAACGGCAGTCGTCGACGATCCCAAGAAGAACAGCAAGCGGCCAATGCCCTTGATCGCACTCCTCACGGAGGCGTTGCGCTACTGGTGGAAGATCGGGTGGGCGCAGTACACCCGCCGGAAGCCGCAGAAGGACGATCCGGTGTTCCCCGCAGGCCAGCGCAACAGCCACCAGGAGTACGGCAGCTTCTGCATGTGCGAATCACCCGAGCTTCTCCGAAAGGATCTCGAACGGCTCCGTCTCCCGATGCACTTCACCGATCCGACCACGGGTGTGGAGCACAACATGACGTTCCACGGGCTACGTCACACGTTCTCGACCCTGCTGGACCTCCAACAGGTTGATCGCAGGCGCATCGATCAGCTTCTGGGTCACGGCGCCGGCAAGGTCGCCGAGAAGCACTACCTCGGGAAGCTCGTGGCGGCGCGGGCGCCGATCGTGGCGATGCTCCCGCTTCCCACGAAGATCCAATTGCAGGGGCGCGTGATCGAGGTGGCGGACTTCAGCGACGCCAACGTCGTCCCCATCATCAGGCCAGGGCGGGATGAGGGCCGTCGACGCCGCCGGTGACGGGGACCATCGGGCGCCCGGGCGCCCTCCTTAATATGGGGTCCCGGCGCTCGTGGGTGGGTCGACGACGACCCCCTCGAAGGGCGTACCGTCCGAGGATGCCTGGCTACACGAAGCAGCAGCTCCTCGACCGCGGCCTGAAGAGGTCCAACTACGGGTGGTGCCCCACGTGCCGGCGGTACTGGCACAAGGCGGGCCTCACGCGGCATCGAGCCGCGGGGCACCGGAAGCTCGTCGTCGAGTTCGACATGCCGCCCTCACCGAAGCCGAAGAAGGGTGACGTTCTCATCCTGCACCCCGCGTGGGAACGCTTGCTCAACTTCGTGGTGGACGCCGCCATCGTGCCCGTCCTGGAGCGTCAGCACGCCCAGCGCGATAGACCGAAGGCGGCGGAAGCCCAAACGCGAGCGAAGCATCGCCAGGCACCTCGCACGAACGAGCCCGAACCCGAACCCGAGTACGAGGTGATCACCGTCGTCGAGGCCATGAATAGATTCGGCGTGACGCGGGAAGAGATCATGGCGGAGTTCGACGAGGTGGTGCGGGAGCACCGTGCGTCTCGGAGGAAAGGGACGCGGCGTCCGCGTTAGCTCACCACGGCGCTCCCGTCGTCCCGCGCTGCTCAGCGCCACCGCAGCATGTCGGTCACGATGAGGTCGGCGAGAGCTTCGACCGCTCTCTGCATTCCCGGATGGAGCGGCTTCTTGGGGTCGCGGAGTCCCGCCTCGGCTGCGCGCCGCTCGGCCTCGGCGAGCGCGGGATCGCTGCCCTCGACGCTCCAGCCCGACCTGAACTCCGACGGGCCGTCACCGAACCGGACCATGATCGTCGGCCAGTCGGGGTCGACGATCGGAAGCGAGTGCAGGCGGAGCAGGCAAAAGTAGAGCTGGTACCGCACCCCTTCGTGCTCGAAGTCTCCGAGGGTGTGGCACGAGGGGCACGGCGGCGGGTCGTTCCGGATGATTCCCATGGGAGGCGTTCTAGTCGGGCCGCCGGGCTCGTCGCTCCTCACGAGTGAAGCTCCGGGAGACGCTCTCGAACGCCCAGCTCTCCGCGAGTTCGAGTCGGAAGTCCTTGCCGGTGTTGCCGCAGGCGAAGCCGTCGAGCCTGACGGAGATGCACTCCGAGCAGTGTGCGGTCATCGCCGGGTACGGTCTCCGACAACGTGCACGCTCCCGCGGACCTAAAAGGGCAGCGCGAGCACGCCCTTCTTGGCTACGAGGAGCTTGCTTGCCGAGAACAAGCTCTCGACCAGGGCCTTTGGGGTGGGGCGCTTCAAGCCGGTGACGATGATGCTTCCAGGCGTGAGTCGCAGGAATCCATCGAAGCCTTCAATGTGCACTTCGCACTCGCTCGAACCGCGTTCGTAGTGAATGTCTACGCCATCGGGCTCGTCGTCCTCCACGCGATCGATGAATTCCTCCACCTCGAACGTCGTCGTGAACTCGTACTCGATGGTGTCGAGGTATTTGCCGAGCGCATTTTCGAAGCCCTTGGACTTGATCACATCCTGCGTAGTGATCCGCGACACCTCGTGCCGCCAGATGACCATAGAAGGGTCTTCGGGATCGACGGAGATGTTGATCGCGTACTCGAAGTCGGGCGTCTGGATGGTGCCACCGCCGCCGCTCTTCTTGTCAACGAGGTCGCGGCGCTTGTACCCCAGCTCCTGGCGTAACGCGGCATGGATCGCGTCGAGGTGCGCTTGCAGATCGGCGTCGGCGATGCTCGCGACGAAGTTATTGGCCGCGGCGCTCGCCGAGTCCGGCACATGGTGGAACCTTTTCTTGAATCCCGACAGCCGGGTTACGTCTTGCGAGCGCTCACCTCGAAGAGTCGCTTGGGTCATCTCCTTTGCAGCGGCCAGCTTGGCTTGCTCACGCTGACGGAGCAGCTCCCGAACGTCGGCAACCACGAACTCGCTGCTCATGGCGCCGCATGCCCAGGGAGTCTGCTGCTCCAGCTTCTTGCGAACCGTGCGAACCCGAAGGGGAACTTCGCGAGCCAAGTAGTTCTGTAGTGAGGTGACGGTGACGAGTCCCTTTTCCATCGAAAGGTGAGCATCGCCGCGGAGCGCTTGAAGCAAGTGATAGGTCCAAATCCCGTGCTTCACAGACCCGTCTGGGTACGAACTCTCATCGGACTTACACGCCGAAAAGCAGACGTAGAATTCGGACTTCGCGAAGAACTCCTCTAGCTCTTGGTCGTTGAAGCTCGTGAAAATTCCTCGCACGGACAGATCCGCGAGCATCCCGCTCTCGCAGGCGTCCAAGAAGATCGCGACCCTCTTGGAGGCTGACTTGCGCAGGGCGTCGAACACGCCCTGAAGCTGGACGCTTGTTCGAGCGAGGTCGCCGCGCTGCGTGTCGTGGCAGGTGATGAAGTTTTTGTCCTTCTGCGAGAAGCCGTGGCCAGCGTAGAACAAGTAGAGCGCCTCGTCGGCGGTGGCCGCCTTCGCAACACGGCGGACGATCGACTCGATCGTGGTCTTGGTCGCCTTCGCGCTGAGGAGGACCTCGCTCGTGAACTTGAGGTCACCGAGGACCTTCGCGATCTCCGTCGCGTCACGCTCGGCGTAGACGACCTGCGGGATCGACTTGTCCTGGTAGTGCTCTACGCCGATGACGATCGCGTGGTCCATCGTCGAGAACGATACCAGACGCAGGCGGTCGTTCGCGGCGCCGGGTTGAGTTCCACTTGGCGAGCAACGTCCTCTGGCTCGTGGGCGTCGTCCCCAACCCCTTGGTCTCCGGGCGCGTGGGTTCGGGCTTCGGTGACCCACGCCTTCTGCGCCGCCTGCTACTTCCGCTTGCGGCGGTCCTTCGCGCGCTGCGCTGCCTTTTCGCGTCGGGCAGACTTGACCTTGGCTCGACGATCGCGCCGGTTGGCCGGCGCCAGGGGCTTCGGCATCGAGGTTGAGGCTGCGGCGAGCGGTGGGGACGGTCGATCGACCAAGACCGCCTCCGAGGGTTGGGCGGGCGTGGGCGTGGCTGCCGCACGGACGACGCAAGGGTCATCCTTGGGGATGCCGCCCGCGGCGCCTGATGCCTGCTCTGCGGCTCGCTCTTCTGCCCATCGCGTCGCCTCAGCGCCGTCACGACGCACGACGGCGCGCTCATCATCGATCTTGAACGTGTCCAGATCGTAGGGGGATCTCACGCGCAGCTTGTGCTCGTTCCCCATGTCGATGCGCAGCCCGCGACACTCAACCCAAGAGTGAAGGACGCCGCCGTCGACCGCGCCGCAGCACCATGTCCAGCCGTCCGCCCCCCCGTGCTCCTGAAGATCGCGCATGATCGCCACGGCGATGTTGTGGCAAACGCCAACTCGTTCGTGACGGTCCTTGATCTCGGCGTACCTCACGAGAGCGGCGTCGAGCCAGAACGGAGGCGTCATGAAGCGCTGCAACGTGGTCTTGATGAACTGCGCGTCCTGCTCGCTTTGCGTCATCTCCGCCATCTCGTTTGTCCCGCGCGTGTTACGCGATGTAACAAGGCCGCCGGCCGGCCGCCAGGATCCGCCAGGATTCTGTAGAGTTCCAGGATCGACGCCGCTTCTTGATGAAGATGAGCGTGGTGCCCGTCTTGTGAACCGCAGGCGTCAGCTTGCGCAGCGCCTGGCTCATCAGGCGT
>JBGTSH010000445.1:0-7034 GCA_041940405.1 Polyangiaceae bacterium | reverse complement strand
ACATCATGCTCGTCTCGGTGCGCGAGCGAACGCGCGAGATTGGCGTGCGCATCGCGGTCGGCGCGCGGCGCAAGGACATCCTCTACCAGTTCCTCGTCGAATCGGTCGTCGTCTCGCTGCTCGGCGGCATGATCGGCGTCGGGCTCGGCTACGCCGCGGCGTCGATCCTCGCCAAGCTCGGTCAGTGGGCGACCGTCGTGCCTTCCTATGCGGTCATGCTCGCGCTCGGCGTCTCCGTGGCGATCGGCGTCGTGTTCGGCGTCGGCCCCGCTCGGCGCGCGAGCAAGCTCGATCCGGTCGAGGCGCTCAGGTTCGAGTAGCGCCAGCCCTTCGAGTAAGCTGCGGAGCGTTGCGCGCGCTGTCTCTTCCCGGTTGCGGATGTCGTGGAGCATTCCAGTTCGCCGTCCTCGCGAGGCTCGCGGCGGACGGCGAGCGGTTCGATCTCGTCGGCGGCGCCTCGAGCGGATCGCTCTCCGGCGCCGCATGGGTCGCCGGCGTGAGCATCGATGGTCCCGCGATCTACCGGACCCTCGCGAGCACGCCGGTCCTCTCGCCGCGCTGGCTCGTGAGTGAGAAGAGCCCGTTCGGGATGAGCCGCATCGTTCGCGAGGCGCTCGAGCGCTTCATCCCCGAGTCACGGATCCATGCCGGCTCTGCCGAGCTCATCGTCTCGACCACGCGCCTCCGCGCCTTCGCTCGCAAGCTCCTGCGCGACGGTCCGCTGCCGGCGAGCACCGGGCGCGTCGTCCACTCGAGCCGCGGGCGCAGCGACTTCCACGACATCCTCCTCGCGAGCTGCACGTTTCCGCCGTTCTACGCGCGGCTCTATCGAATCGACGGCGAGGCTCACTTCGACGGCGGCGCCACCGACAACACCCTGATCGACGAGCTCGTCGCGCGCGGCGCGACGCACGTGACGGTGATCACGCCGCACGCAGCCGGCACCGTCTACTCCCGTCTCTTCGAGCCGATCGCCCCGCCTGCCGTCCCGCGAGGCGTCGAGCTGCGCGTCATCCACCCCGAGAGGCCGCTACGCCTCAAGAGCTTCGACTTCGACCCCGAACGGCTCGAAGAGGCGCTCTCGATGCCCCACCGCTCGGTGGTCTACGAGAGCCAGGTCCCCGCTTCCCACCGCTCGGCGAGCTGAATCGTCCGTTGGTTGTCGCGCACCCTCGACAAGAAGCTCGCGCAGAGCTCCGGGTCGGTGATCTTGTCGGCGCGCTCCAGCAGTCGATCGCGCGCGTCGAGCACCACCATGCGCGCCTCTTCGACGCGGCCGTTCTTCTCGAGCGCCAGGGCATGACCGAGACGAATTGTCGCTTCGCCTTCTTCGACGTCGCCCAGCTCGGCCATGAGCGCCATCGCCGCGGTCGACGTGTCGAGGGCGGCAACGGCGTCACCGCGCGCGAGCCGTGCGTGCGAGAGGACGCCGAGGGCGTAGGCGAGGAGTGGCTTGGACGCCTCGAGCATGTCGGCTGCGCGGCGCAGCTCGGCTTCCGCTGCGTCTACGTCGCCTTTTGAGAGCAGCGCGCGCCCGAGGTGAATGATCGAGCCCCCTCCGAGGCGCTTGTCTCCCTGGGCCAGCGCTTCGTCGATGGCGGCGCGTGCAACCTCACAAGCCTCGTCGAGCTTGCCGAGCCCTTCCAGCGCCTCGGCGAGGTTGTTCTTGATGGCCATCGCGACCCGGCCGAGCCCGTAGCGCTGCGCTGTCGGGAGCGCCTCGCGCAGCGCCCGTTCGGCCTCCTCGTAGCGGCCGAGGAGGTTCGTGGCGTGCGCCATGTTGACGCGTCCCTGCGCCGCGAACCTCAGATCGCCGACGAGCGTCGAGATCTCGATGGCCCGCGCGTATTGCGCGCGCTGCTCGGCGAAGTCGCCGGCAAACGCCGCGCGCGTGCCACGCGCCGCGTGGAGCGTCGCCCTCGCCTCCTCGGCGAGCGGGAGCGTGCGATCGAAGAACTTCAGGATCCGCTCGCCCTCCGCGTAGCGCCCGGCGAAGAAGAGACGCATCGCGCAGATGAGCAGCGCCGAGTGCAGGGCCGTGCGGCTCGGGTTCTCCTGCGAGAGCTGGAAGAGCTCCTCGGCGATCCGCGAGAGCTCGTCGACGTCGCCGGTGATGCCGCTCGCGCGACCGAGACAGCGCGCGGCGCGCGCCCACTCCTCGGACCCACGCGGCAGCTCTGCGAGGGCGACAGCCGCGGAGGCGCGCTCCTTTTGGTACTCGCCGCGCCAGTTGTGTGCTTCCGCCTTGAGGAGCTGCGCCCGGCCGAGAACCTCGGAGGTTGCGCCGCAGGCGACCGCTCGCTCTGCCCGCTTGATGGCGCCCTCGAGATCGTTGGCGTCGAGGGCCTGCTGCGCCGCGCGAACCAGCCACGGCACCGCACGCTGCCAATTCCCCGCGCGGTCGAAGTGCGTGGCGACGACGAGCGCGTCGTGCTCGTTCATCGCTTCGAGCCACTCGGCAGCGAGGGCGTGACCGAGCGCGCGATCCTCCTCGGTGAGGGTCGCATAGACGACGTCGCGAAGGAGCGCGTGCCGAAACGAGAGCTCTTCCTCGCCCGGGTAGCGCGACGACTCGGCGCGCGTCACGACCTCGGCCGCTTCGAGCCCGCCGACGATCGACGACAGATCGCGCGCCACCGCGCGCGAGCCGAGGAGCCTCGTCAGCCCGCCGAGCCAGAACCGGATCCCGAAGATGCTGGCGGCGCGAAGCACGCGCCTCGCCTCGTCGTCGAGCGCTTCGAGGCGCGACTCGGCCATCGCCATCACGGTCTCCGGCAGGTCGGTCTTGCCCTGAGCGAGCGCGCGAATCAGCTCCTCCAGGTAGAAGGCGTTGCCGCGCGCGTGGTCGATCGCACGAAGGAGCGCGGCTTGGTCCACCGCGTCGCCGAGCACGGTTCGCGCCAAGCGGAGCGCCGCCGCCTTCGAAAGGCCCGCCATCCGATGAATTTGACAATGCCGTGATGATGTTAGCGCCGGGAGCCTGCCGGTGACCTCTGGACGGCCGAACCCGAGGACGCCGAGCGGAGCTTTCTGCGCGGTCGACACGAGCCGGTCGATCACGCGCGCGCTCGGCTCGTCGATGTCATGGTAGTCCTCGACGACGACGAGCAGCGGGCTCGTCCTCGCGAGCGCGCCGAAGAGCGCCTCCCACGCGCGCTCGATCTGATCGCTCATGACCAGCGGGTTGCGTCTCGCCACCTCGAGCTCGGTGTCCCCCTCGAGCGCGCCGACGCCGAGCAGCTCGGCTAGGAAGGACCGCGTTCGTGATGCGATCTCGCCGTCCAAGCACGAGGCGACGAGCGCGTCGAGGGCGCCTGCGAGCGACGCCGGCTCGGCGCCGCCCTGTCGAAGCGTCGCGCGAAGGAGCTCCACCGCGACGCCGTAGGGAACGTCCGAGGTCATGGGATCGCAGCGAGCCGCGAGCAGCCGCACGTCGTCCGGGCGCGACCAGCGCCGCAAGAACTCGTGGCGGAGCCGGCTCTTCCCGAGCCCCGGGGGCGCAACGACCATCGCGATCCCCGGCTGCTTCGCGCCGATGAAGCGCTTCGTCGCCTGCTCGAGCCACGCGAGCTCGAGCTCACGACCGACGCATGGGGTCGCTTGTCCCAAGAGCGGTCGCGCCGCGTCCTCGACGCTCCGATCCGCTACCAGGACGCGCAGCGCGTCGACTGCGTCGAGCTTGACGTGGGTCTCGATCAAGCCCGCGGTGACCTCATCCGCGGCGGGCCTGCCGCGCACGCCGGCGCTCCGCATCTTCGAGAGCAGATCGGCTCCACGCTCGATGGCCGCGCTGAGCGCATCCCCCGCCGCGTGACCATGCCCGCCTCGCGCCGAGACGATGGCCACGTATGCCTCGGGCACCGCCTCGACGATCGCGAAGGCAGCCCGCGCCGCCGCCCTGGCAGCATCTTGAGCGTTGGCGGCGCCGGACGGCGCCGCTTCGCGCGTGCTGTTCTGGGTCGACGCCGCGACGGCGAGCTCGAAGAGGAGGGTGCCGTCGACGAGGACGTCCAGCGCGGCACCGTGGTCGGTCGCGATCGCACGGAGCTCCTCGAGATCCTCGGCACGGCGCGACCTCGGGCGAAAGCCGCCGCCCTCGGCCTGCGCGACGACGATGCAGCGGTGGCGAATCTCGGTCCGCGTGAGCGCCGGGGCTGCCGAGCTGGGCGGTCCGCCGCCGGCGTCGAACCGGCGCAGCTGGGCAACCACCTCGGACGCGCGAGCCGGGCGCTCCGAACGCTCCCGCGAGAGCAGCCGCATCACCAGCGCCGCGAGCTCGGGCGGCACGTCGGGCCGGTGTTCGGTGACCGGCGGTGCGTCGTTGAGCACCACCTGGAGAAGGAGACTGACGGCACGGTCAGCGACGAACGGCGGCCTGCCGGCCAGACAGGCGTAGATCACGCAACCGAGCGAGTAGAGATCGGCCCGCGCGTCGATGTCGGGCTCGCCCTTCGCTTGCTCGGGTGCCATGTAGCCGGGCGTTCCGAGCGCGGCGCCGCTCTCGGTCAGGTTGGCGCCCGCCGCGAGGAGCGCGATGCCGAAGTCGATCACCCGGAGCCGCTCGACGAGGCCCTCCTGGAGGAACAGGTTGCTCGGCTTGATGTCGCGATGAACGATGCCGAGTGCGTGCGCGTGCTCCAGGGCCGAGGCGACCGCCGTGCCGACGGTCAGTGTCTCTTCGATCGTGAGCGGTCCCTGCCGGAGTCTGTCGGCGAGCGGCTCGCCTTCGAGCCACTCGAGGACCACGAAGGGATCGCCGCCCTCGGTCGTGCCATACCCGTGCGCCTTGACGATGCTCGGGTGGGCGAGCGAGCTGAGCACTTCGGCCTCGCGCCGGAACCGCGCGATGATGCTCGCTTCGGGCGCACCGCGGAGCACCTTCAGCGCGACGCGCGAGCCGGTCTCTCGATCCCGCGCCTCGAACACCGCGCCATAGGACCCCGCCCCGGCGCGGCGAATGCGCTCGTAGCGAGCTTCGCGTTCGAGCTCCCCGCCCATTCGGCCGAGTATGACTGGAACGAGCCTGGCTCAGGAAGCCGGATCGCCCGCAGCAACGACGTGCTCTTCGGGGTGGCGCGGCCTGGAGTAGAGAAGCTCGCGCGGCTCCTCGGCGCTCGGCGCGGGCATCCCGTACCCGAGCGGGCGGCTCGTCACCGACTTCCACACCATGCGGCCGGAGGCATCGTACAGGAACGCTCCGAGGGTCATTCCCGAAGCCTCGCAAGGGGCGTCGCCCTGCGGCGCGCTGCAGGTTTCGTCGAACCGCACCATCGTGACGAGCACCGCGTCGGCGCTCTCGCGGGTCGCTCGCGCAAGGTCGGAGAGCGCCAGATCCGAGAGAGCCGGAGCACTGAGATCGTCGGCGTCGAGCGCGTCGCCGCCCAGGGCGCGGCAATCGGGTCGCCCGGCCGTCCACGCTCCTGCGGTGATCGCGACCTGCGACTTGAGCGCGGCGAGCGCGAGCTGCCCCTCGACGGACGGACCGGCGCAGAGCACGGGCTCGGCCACGGCGAGGCGCTCGAGCCGCCCCCAGTTCGCGTAGCTCGGGTCCTTGATATCCCCGGTCGATCTGCAGCCGACCGTCGCTACACCAGCGCTAACCAGCAGAAATGCCTGGAGATTATGCATGGCGCCCCGCATGCTGGAGGGTGGTACGACCACCGAAGTACGGATCTTCCCTACATCGGCCATCCCCCGTTGGCAAGGTTTGAGCCGGTGTCAGCTCCCCCAGCCGAACCTGACAATACTGTAATACAGGACCAGCTTGGGGATGCGCAGCGCACAGAGGAGCGCGAACGACCCGTACCGCATCTTGTTGAGGCCCATCAGGTAGCAGAGGTGCGCGTACGGGATCGGAAGCAGGCTCCCGACCACGATGGCTCGCGTTCCGTGGAGCTCGAGCAACGTCGCGAGCGGCTTCTGGACCTTCTGAACCTGACGCTGGATGAAGCCGAGGCTACCGGCCTTCTTCGCGAGATAAAACGCGAGGTGGCCGCCGGCCACCGACCCGAGCGCGATCGCCGCCACGGCGGCGACCTGCGAGGTGCCCGCGCTGATCGCGGCGAGCATGTAGAACTGCGGCGGGATGGGGAAGTGAAGCCCGTCGGCGAGCAGGGTTCCCAGCGCCATTCCCGGGATCCCGAGCAGATCGACGATCTCGCGCCCGAACGTCGCGAGCTCCTCGCGGAGAAAGTGCGCGGCGATCGAAACTGCCACGCCGAGCACGGCGAGGCCGGCGATCATCTTCGCGATGAGGCGAAGCGCCTCGCGGCTCGAGGGCCGCGAGTGCCACGGCTCTCTGACGACTGTCACCAAGCGATCGGAAGCTTCGGCCACGAGCGGGAGCTTGCAAGCACGGGGCCGGGGGGTTGCTGTGCGGCAAATCGCGCCAGGGAATTTTGCGCTACGCTCGCCCCCCCATGGCGGCGGACAAGACCATCCAGCTCGAGAAGTACACGAACGACGCGAAGCAGGTCGTCACCGCGGCGCAGCAGCTCGCCGACGAGCAGAAGCACGCGGAGTTCACGCCGCTGCATCTCTTGGCCCGCCTCCTCGAGCGCGACCGCGGCGTCCTGGAAATCTTCCGCAAGGCCGGGGCGGATCCCAACGAGGTGCGCGACCTCAGCGAGCTCTCGCTCCGGCGCATGCCGAAGGAGCCGAGCGGCGTCGCGTACGTCAGCTCGCGCATGATGGATCTGCTCGGCCGGGCCGAGCGCGGCCGTCAGGAGGAGCGAGCTCGGGATTCTCCGTCGCCCACATCAGGGTTGCAAAGTATTCGCCCGTCGATTCGTCGCGGCGGCCCGTCAGACGTCGATCACCATGGAACTGCTTGACATCATTGGTGGTGCCACCGCCCTGGAGTAGCACCGGGACAGCACGGGATCGCCCCGGCGCGGTGGCGGTCGGCGGATCTTCGCTCATGGTCGCCTGGAGCCCGAGCTTCGACGACGAGCGCATTCAGGTCCTTCATTCGGCGATCCTCCGGGGGGCTCTTGCAGGAGAGCGGTTCAGTTCGATCCAGTAGCGCGCGGCCT
>JBGTSH010000444.1:0-7036 GCA_041940405.1 Polyangiaceae bacterium | reverse complement strand
GTCGAACATCGACGTCAACATCTCGATCGGGACCATCTTCGGTGTCCTGCGTCGCGACGAGAGCGCGACCAAGGTGGACGAGAAGGTCTTCTTGAAGCCGGGTCGCGAGCTCGCGGCTGCCGGCTACGTGATTTACGGATCGTCGACCATGCTCGTCCTCTCCACGGGAAGAGAGCGCGGCGTCCACGGCTTCACGTACGATCCGACCGTGGGAGAGTTTTTGCTGAGCCACGAGGACATCAAGATCCCGGAGAAGGGATCGACGTACTCGATCAACGAGGGCAACGCCGGGCGATGGACGGCGGGCGTGAAGAAGTGGAACGAGCACCTCAAGACCGACGACAAAGCGGACGGGCGCCCGTACGGGATGCGCTACGTCGGGACGCTCGTCGCCGACGCGCATCGCACGCTCCTTCGCGGCGGGATCTTCGCGTACCCGTCCGATACCAAGAGCCCCGAGGGCAAGCTCCGCCTCCTCTACGAAGCCAACCCGTTCGCGTTCCTCTTCGAGGCCGCGGGCGGCAGCGCGACCGACGGCACGAAGCGCATCCTCGACATCGTCCCGACGAAGCTCCACCAGCGCACCGGCCTGGTGCTCGGCTCCAAGAAGGACGTCGAGCTCTTCGGCGAGTTCGCGGCAGGGAAGCGCTGACGTGGGCCGGCTCGTCGCGGCCCTCGTCACCGCGTCGACCCTGGCGCTCTCCGCAGCGCCGGCGCACGCTCAGGATCGACGTCCGCCGCGCGGATCGGAGCAATCGAGCGTCCCCGTGTCGTGGATCGTCGTCGGTGGCGGCGTGCTCCTCGTCTTCGCTGCGATCCCTTTGGTCGTTCAAGCCGACAAGCGCGCCCGGCGTGAGGACGGGCTCGCGCTCGGTCGAAAGAACGCCGACTGCGGCGCGGCACCGACGGTCTGCGGCGTGCTCGCGTCTGCCGACACCGACACGACGCCGTGGTGGGTCGCGGCCGGAATCACCGCGGGCCTCGGCGTCGGGATCATCACCACCGGCGCGATCCTCCACTGGCAGTTCCCGAGCACCCGGGGTGAACCGGTGATCGCCGTCGAGCCGGCTCCTGGTGGTGGCGCTGCGTCGCTGCGCCTGCGATTCTGAGCGGTCCCAAGGAGCGCCAGCATGATCGAGTGGAGCGAAACGCACAAAGCGATCCGCGACATGGTCAAAAAGTTCGTGGACGCCGAGGTGAAGCCCAACCTCCGCGAGCTCGAGCACGGCGACATGCCGCCTTACGACGTGCTTCGAAAGATGTTCGCCACCTTCGGAATTCGCGACATGGCCGACATGCGCGTCGAGAAGGCGAAGCGCCGGGCCGTGAAGAAGGCCGAGGCGCTGGCGCGCGGTGACGAGCCGCAGGCCGAAGAGAGCAAGGAGTCGGGCGATCAGGTGGCGATGCAGATCCTGCCGATCATCGAGCTCTCGCGCTTCTGTCCGGGCATGGTGACCGCGCTCGGCGTGAGCGTGGGGCTCACCGCGAACACGATCATGAGCCGCGGCACGCCGGCGCAGATCGATCGCTGGGTGAAGGATCTTCTCACGCTGGACAAGGTCGGCGCGTGGGCCATCACCGAGCCGGGCTCGGGCTCCGACGCGTTCGGCTCGATGAAGGCGACTGCGAAGCGCGCCGATGGCGGCTACGTCCTCAACGGCAACAAGACGTTCATCACCAACGGGCCGTACGCCGACACGATGGTCTTCATCTGCAAGCTCGACGAAGGTAGCGAACCAAAGGATCGCAAGGTCCTCTCCTTCGTCCTCGAGCGCGGCGAGAAGGGCCTCGTGCAGAGCAAGCCGCTCAAGAAGATGGGCCTGCACTCGTCGCCGACCGGCGAGCTCTTCCTCGACGACGTCTTCGTCCCGAGCGATCGGCTCCTCGGCGAGACCGAAACGATCAGCTATCGCAGCGGCGCGAAAGAGACATTCACCGCCGAGCGAACCGGCGTCGTCGCGATGGCGCTCGGGATCATCGAACAGTGTCTGATGCTCTCGACCGAGTACGCGAAGACGCGCGTGCAGTTCGGGAGGCCCATCGGCGACTTTCAGCTCGTGCAGCTGAAGCTCGCCAAGATGGAGGTCGCGCGCATGAACGTGCAGAACCTCGTCTTCAGGATCATCGAGCTCGCCACCGCCGGGAAGAAGATGCCGCTCGCCGAAGCGAGCGCGTGCAAGCTGTACTGCGCGCAGAGCGCGATGGAGGTCGCGCTCGAGGCGGTGCAGCTCTTCGGCGGAAACGGCTACATGGCCGAGTTCCAGGTCGAGCAGCTCGCGCGCGACGCCAAGGTCCTACAGATCTACGGCGGCACCGACGAGATCCAGATCTCGCAGATCGCCCGCTCCCTTCTCCAAGCCTAGCTCCCCCCTCACGCCGTGAGGGGGGCCGGGGGGGTGAAATGGCGGGAGCGACGCTCGCAGTTGGCGAAGCGTCTCAGATGCGGAAAATGGCTGAGCCCCACGTGAAGCCGGCGCCGAAGACGGTGGAGAGGACGAGGTCGCCCTTCTTCACCTTCCCGAGCTTGCGCCAGTGGTCGATCGTGAGGGGCACGGTCGCCGCCGTCGTGTTGCCGTAGTGCTGGATCGTGTTGAGCGCCTTCTCGGGCGGGATCTCGCCGTACTGCACCACGGCTTCGTTGATGCGGAGGTTCGCCTGGTGGGGGACGAACCAGTCGATGTCCTTCCACGTGAGGCCGGTCTCTTTCAGCGCGCGGGCGACGCTCTGCACCATGGCGCGGACGGCGTTGAGGAAGACCTTCTTGCCCTCCATCTGCGGGTACATGATCTGGTTCTGATCGCGGTTCTTGGCGTCGTAGTAGACGTACGGCAGGTGCTTGATCTCGAAGACCTTGAGGTAGAGATCCCATGCGCCGGAGCCGTCTGCGCCGCAGTGGGTGTAGAGGATGCCGTCCTTCGGATCGTCGGTCTCCTTCGGGCCGATGACCACGGCGCCGGCGCCGTCACCGAAGAGCACCATGACGTCACGGCCGCGCGTCGAGTAGTCGAGCGAGTGCGAGTGCACCTCGGCGCCGACGACGAGCACCTTCTTGTAGACGCCCGTCTTCACGAAGGCGTCTGCCATCTGCATCCCGTAGACGAACCCCGAGCACTGCTGGCGAATGTCGTAGCAGGCGCAGCCCTCTTCACCGTCGATGCCGAGCTTGGTCTGAAGAAAGACGGCGTTGCCCGGAAAGTGAATGTCGGGAGAGAGCGTGGCGAAGATGATGCAATCGATCTCTTTGGCGGTGACGCCGGCGTCTTCGAGCGCGCGCTTGGCGGCGAAGAGCCCGAGATCGCTGGAGGCCGTCTGGCCGTCGTTCGGGACGTAGCGGCGCGCTTCGATCCCGGTGCGCTTCTTGATCCACTCGTCGTTGGTCTCGGTCTGCGGCTCGGCGCACCTCTCGTGCTGGTCGTTCAAAAACCGGATCTCGTCGTTGGTGACGACGCGGTCAGGAACATAGGAGCCGAGGCCGAGGATCGCGGAGCGCAACATGATCGTGGCCTTAGCCCAGCTGGGTGAAGGGCGCCACGCCCGCGCACCCACGAAAGTGAGGCGCGGCGTCGTATCAGACGCCTTCGGCGTCTTTCCCCCAGACCACCTTGTGGAGCTGGAGGTTTACGCGCACCGGGAGGCCATCCTCGAGCACCCAAGCAACGAGATCCCTCGGGTCGAGCTCACCCCACACCGGCGCCGCGAGGAGCCGCGGCCCGCGGCTCGCGAGCGCGTGCTCGCCGATCGCCTGCTTCATCCAGTCGTAGTCCGCGCGCCCGGCGAGCACGAACTTGATCTCGTCGCGTGCCCCGAGAAACGAAAGGTTCGACCACCGGTTTCGGTGCGACTCGCCCGAGCCCGGCGCCTTGAGATCCATGATCTTGTGGACGCGCGGGTCGACGAGCGAGACGTCCGCCTCACCGCTGGTCTCGACGAGGACCGTCTTTCCCGAGTCGCAGAGCTCGGTGAGGAGCGGGATCGCAGCCGGCTGTAGGAGCGGCTCGCCGCCGGTGAGCTCGACGAGCGGCGTCGCCTGCGCGAGCGCCTTCTCGAGCACCTCGGCTCGGGACATGCGCGTGCCGCCATAGAACGCTTGCGGCGTGTCGCACCACCTGCAGCGGAGGTTGCACCCCGTCAGTCGAACGAAGGTACAGGGCAGCCCGGCGAACGAAGATTCGCCTTGGATGCTCCTGTAGATCTCGTGAACGACGAGCGTGTCCTCTTTGGGCACGCCCCGAGCTTGGCCCATCGGCGTACGACTTGCTAGGGCCGGAGCGATGCTTCGCCGGTCGTTCGTGGCGCTCGGGTGTGCGGGGGCGTTGTCTCTGCTGTCGGGCGATGCGGACGCCGCGTCGCGGAGAATAGGAACGACGATCACGCTTCGTCCCAAGACTGCGCCCTACCCCGACGGCCGCGGCGCCTACAGCGATCCGACCGTCCTCGTCTTCGTGCCCACGTTCTTCTCGGTGCCCAAGTCGAAGCGGGTGGACTTCGTCGTCCATTTTCACGGGCACAACACGACCGCGAAGGACGCGATCGCCGCGCACCGCCTCCGCGAGCAGCTCCACGCCAGCCGCCAGAACGCGGTGCTCGTGGTTCCCCAGGGCCCGGTCCGCGCCGCCGACGGCGACTTCGGTAAGCTCATGATGAAGGACGGGCTCGCGAAGCTCCTCGACGAGGTGCGCAGGTCGGTTCGAGCGCTGGGGCCTGCCAAGGAGCGCGGCCGCGTCGTGCTCTCGGCCCACTCGGGCGGCTACCGAGCGGCGGCGGCGTGCGTCTCGCGTGGCGGCGCCGACGTGCGCGAGGTCTACCTCTTCGACGCGCTCTACGGAGAGACCGAGACGTTCGCCGACTGGGTGACCGCGGACCCGAGGGGCCACAAGCTCGTGTCCTATTCGATCGGCGGCCGCCCGCGGGAGCTCAGCATGGAGCTAGCGGCGACGCTCGAGGGGCGTGGCATCGAGGTCGTTCGCGAGGACGGCGTACGGAGGGTGACGCGCGCGGAGCTCGTCCACGCGACAGCGGCGTTCCTCAACGGAAAGGCATCCCACAGGACCGCCACGTACGAGGAGCTCGCGCTCCGCGATTGCCTGTTCGCGTCCTGCCTTCGCGGCAAGGGCTCGCAGGCCTGGCACCAGAACCGCACCGCGGCCCGCTCGACGAAGATCTGAGATCTAACCGACGAGCTCGACGTGGCCGGACGCGATCGGGATCGCCGTGCCGGCGTCGGTCGAGACGAGCAGCCGTCCCTCGGCGTCGATGCCCATCGCCGAGCCTTCGATGTCGCCGACCTTGACGCGCCGGCCGAGGAGCGCGTCGCGGGCCGCCAGCTCGCGCGCAAACGGAGCGATGCCCTCGCGGGCGAACCGCTCGACGGCCTCGGTGAGGCCGACGGCGATCGCGACCGCGAGCCCGACGCGGTCGCAGTCACGTGCGCCGAGCATCGCGAGCGAGGTCGCGGTCGCGTCGAGCGGTGGTGGGAATGACGATGTCGTCACGTTGACGCCGACGCCGGCGACGATCGAGCCGAGGGCATCGCCCCGAACCTGCCCTTCGACCAGAATGCCGGAGATCTTTCTGCCCGCGACGTGCACGTCGTTGGGCCACTTCACGAGCGTCGCGCGCGAGACGCGCTCTTCGATGGCCGCCGCGACGACGAGCCCCGCGACCAGGGTGAACGGTGTGACCGCGGAAGCCGCCATCGTCGGACGGAGGACCAGCGAGAGGTAGAGGTTCTCGCCGGCCGGGGAATGCCACCGCGCGCCCGACCGGCCGCGCCCCGACGTCTGCGCATCGGCGATGACCAACGTGCCGGCCGGCGCGCCTTCGCGCGCGAGCGCCTTGGCGTCGTCGTTCGTCGAGCCCGTCTCGGCGACGACGTGGACTGGCGCGGCCCAGGGGCGGCCGAGCGCTTCCTCGAGCGCGAGAGCCACCGCGCCGCCGGCGAGGAGCTGGTCGCTCACGTTATCGAGAGCTCGAGCGAGATGTCGGCGGCGGGCGCGGAGTGCGTCAACGCGCCGACGCTGATCACGTCGACCCCGATCTCGGCGAGGAGCCTGATGCGCTCGAGCGTGATGCCGCCCGACGCCTCGATCAACGGTCGCGGCACGCAAGTCTTCACCCGCTCGACAGCGGTCTTGGTGTCGGCGTCGGAGAAATTGTCGAGCATGATGACGTCGGCGGCTGCGGTGATCGCCTCTTCGAGCTGGGTGAGGTTCGCTACCTCGACCTCTACGCGCGTCGTGTGCGGAGCGACGCGCCGGGCTCGCTCGATGGCGACCGTGATGCCGCCGGCGGCGACGATGTGGTTGTCCTTGATGAGGACGGCGCTGCCGAGCTGATCGCGGTGGTTGTGCGCGCCGCCGGTTCGGACCGCGTAGCGCTCCAAGAGGCGGAGGCCCGGCGTCGTCTTGCGGGTGTCGGTGATGCGCGTCGGAGAGCCCGTCGGCAGCGCGGCCACGCAGCTCCGCGCGAGCGTCGCGGTGCCGCTCATGCGCTGCACGAAGTTGAGGGCGGTGCGCTCGGCGGCGAGGAGGCTCCGCGCGGGACCGTCGGCTCGCCAGAGGTGGGTGCCGCGGTCGACGAGCTCACCGTCGGGGACGAGGGACTCGAAGCCGACGCTCTTGTCGACGAGCTCGAAGACGCGCCGGAAGATATCTCCGCCGCAGACGCACACGCGGCTCTTGGCGAGGGCGACGGCGGTCGCGCGCCGGTCGGCATCCACACACGCCTCGGAGGTCACGTCGCCCCCGGCGAGGTCTTCTTCCAGGGCGCGGACGAGGATGGGGTCGACGAGCGGAGGTGTCAGCATTCTTCCGTTTTCCTGGGGAAGCCGGGCCAGCCTGGCAAGGGTTTCCGGGCGGAGCAAGGAACATTCGGGAGGCGGCGCTGTCCAGTCTTGTCCGATGGATAGCGGCGCACCGAAGTCGGTTCACGTGCTCCTGGTGCTCTGCCTCCAGCGCCGCCAGATCAGCGGCGGCCTCGATCGTCCATTCGTCCTGTCGTCCACTCCGGTTGAGTGGGAGAGGGATCGCGAGGGACA
>JBGTSH010000443.1:0-7049 GCA_041940405.1 Polyangiaceae bacterium | reverse complement strand
CCGAACGACGAGAAGGCAGGGAAGGCACCGGCCGCGGTCGCGCTCACGATCGACACCTCGGGGTCGATGGCCGGCGAGAAGATCGTCCACGCCCGTGCAGCCGCGCAGAAGCTCGTGAGCGAGCTGCGTGACGGCGACATCGTCAGCGTCACGACCTTCAGCGACAGGGCCGAGGAACGCGTGATGCCGACGCGCCTCGACGCGTCGTCGCGCGCGCGTATCGCTTCGGTCCTGTCCGAGCTGCGGGCCGACGGCGGGACGAACCTGTTCGAGGGCGTGCGGCAGGCGGGCATGACCGTGATGGGCGCACCGGCCTCGCATCCGATCCGCCGCGTCGTCTTGATCAGCGACGGCATCGCGACCGTGGGGATGACCTCGCGCGACCAGCTCGCCAACCTGGGCGAGAAGGCGGGCGACCGCAGCGTTCAGCTGACGGCGATCGGCGTGGGCCTCGACTACGACGAGGTGACGCTCAACCAGCTCGCGGTTCGCTCCAGCGGCCGGCTCTACCATCTGACCGACACGCGCGCGCTGCCCGAGATCGTCAGCTCCGAGATGAAGCTCTTGAAGGGGACCCGCGCGACCAACACCCGCGTGTCGATCGTCCCGGCTCCGGGCGTCGAGATCGTCTCGGTCGAAGGCGCGCGCGGGATGGCGCAGCCGTGCGGCGGCGCCGGGTGCCCGGTCGACGTGCAGCTCGGCGCGATGTTCGCCGGCCAGCACAAAGAGTTCGTCGTTCGCGTCCGGCTCATGGCGCCCGAAGCGGGCTCGCACCCGGTCGCGAGCGTTCGCCTCCTCTTCCACGATCCGGCCGAGAACAACCTCGAGCGCGTGCAAGAAGCCGTCGCTCGCTTCGACGTCGTGAACGATCCGCTGGTCGCTGCGCAGCGAAAGAACGACCGCGCCCAGAGCGTGTTCGCGATGATCGACGCGGGCAAGGCGACCGAGATCGCTGCGCAGTCGATCAACGCCGACGACTTCGACAGGGCCGAGCGCGAGCTCGCGGCGACCGAGCAGAAGCTTCGCGCCCAGGCGTCGGCCTCGACGTCGAAGAAGGACAAGGCCCGCCTCGAGGAGTCGGCGAACCGCGTCGGCAGGGCGCGCTCCGGAGCGGCAAAGGCGGCCGCGGCGCCTCCCGCTGCTCGGCCGGCCGAGAAGCGCAAGCAGGCGCTCGAAGCCAACGACGCGGCGATGGATCTCCAAGGCTTCTAGCCCGCCCTTGTCCGAGGTGCGGGCGCCGGGTCCGCACCTATCAATCCCGGGAGCGCTGATCTAGGCTGCTCCCGGGAGTCGTTCCATGAAACCGGAGGGCGAGGTGCAAGCGAGCGAGCAGCGACACCGAGGTAGGCGCCGACTGACGGCGCAGCCGGAGGGAGCGGCATGAAGACGCTTGGCCTCGCCGCGCTCGTCGCGGCTGTTTCCTTCTTCGGCTGCAGCACCGACGTCAGCGACCTGTTCTCGGATGGCGGCGATAGCCAAGGCGGGGCCGGCGGCGCGCCCGCGGCGACGACCGGCGCCGACAAGACGGCCGCGACGAACGGGCCCGGACCCACGTCGACCACCGGCGGACCGACGACGACGGTCGCGCAGACGACGGTGACCAACGGCCCGACGACCGACACTGCGACGGTCACGACGACGGTGACCACCGGCCCGACCGTGCCGAACGTCTTCTGCAACAACCAGGAGTGCGGAGCAGGCGAGATTTGCTGCTTCTTCCTCTACGAGAAGGGAATGGACTTCTGCTCCGGGCCCGGCACCTGCCCGGATCCCGATCAGGGCTGGCTCGAGATCGGCTGCAACGGCCCCGACGACTGCCCGGGTCAGCAATGCTGCGGCCAGCACAACGGGCAGAACTGGGTCGACATCTCGTGTAACTCGAACTGCGGTGGCTTGATCGAGATGTGCGAGCCCAACAATCCGACGTGCACGGCGGGCCAGTGCAACCAGAGCCAGGTGCTCGGCAACGGCTACGGCTACTGCGGCAATTGAAGGTCAGCCCCCGCGTGGGGGCCGCTTCCGGTCGTGGAACCACGATCGGTACTTCGACATCTTCTCGCGTTGGTCCCCGGCGGCGCGGCGGCGGCACGAGGCGATCTCGTCCGATTTCTCGGCCGCGCCCCAACGGACTTCGGGGCAGTCGTTGGGGTTGTAGGCCATCTCGAGGCGGTCTTTGCGCAGGGCGAGATCTGCGAGCGAGAGCTCGTGGTTGTCGCCGTTCGACTTCGGATAGGAGAGCTTCGCCTCTTTGAGGCGTCGCGCGAGCTCGGCTTCGAGCGAAGCGACGACGTCCTCTTTCGATTTGCCGGCGGGCATCTTGAAGCGCTCGGGCCTGCGGCCGACGAGCGCCGGAAAGCCGGTGACGACGTCGATCGCGATCAGCAAGCGAAGGTCGCGCGAGGGCGTGGAGAAGTCTTCCCACTCGCCCGTCGTCTCGAAGATCGCTGCGCCGTCGGGCATGTCGATGCGCGAACCGCCTTCGCGGAAGTACTTCTCGCCGTTCTCGACCGAGTTGACGCGCGCCTCGGCCTGCTCGTGAAGCGCGCGAACCGCCTCGGCGAGCGCGCGATCCGGATCGAGCGGCTCGGGCGAGAGCACGTCGTCCATCGCGTCGTAGAACGCGCGCGCGTCCATCGTCGCCTGCGCTTGATCGATGTCGCCGTACGCCGGGTCGACGGCGATCGCGCCGTTGTCCAGGGTCACGAGCTCGTCGCCGACGACCTTCACCGGACGGAAGCGCTTGAACCCGGGTGTTCCCATCGCAGGCTCCGAGGTCGAGAAGAGGAAGTTGCCCTGCCAGAATCGCTTTTTGGCGACAGTACCGTCAGGTTGTCCGTCGACGGCAAAGAGGGCGCCGGCGCGGCCATCGGTCTGCGGGACGCGACGGGCGACGACGAGCATGTGCCCGTACGGATCGGCGAAGATGGCGCCCGGCCTGAGCGTCTCGCGCGAGAGCTTGACCGGATAGAAGTCGGTATCGTCATCGTCGCCCTTGGTCCTGCCGGTGCCCGAATGAACGGTGTCCGCGAGCCGCACGCGAACGAAGCGATCCATGCGGCGGACGCGGTCGGGCGGCGCCTGGTCGAGCTTGTCCAAGCTCGAGAAGTGCTTCAGGCACCTCGGTGCGCTCTGCCGCGTGCCGCGCGTGCATGACGAGAAGGCGAACGGCAGCCCGAGCTTGAAAGAGAAGTACGCCCGCAGCGTGTAGGGGAGGTCGGCGCAGTCGGGATCGAGACGCAGGCCCTGGGGGGAGGGTGCGTCCTCACCGAGGCCGAGGTGATCGTGGAGGAAGTTGCGATTTTCGTCCCGCGTCAGCTCGTGAAGGGCCGGTACGCTGAGCGGCTTGCTCTCATCGACGTCGAAGAGCTTCTCGATCCACGCCGAGTAGAGATCTTCGGTGGCGGGGTCCCACGCCCGCTGGACGCGCCAGGGTCTCTGCCCGTGAGCGCGACGGTCGACGCCCTGTCGCTCTTTGACCTCGACCTCGCGGCAGGCGACGACCTCGTCGCCTCGCGTCGCGATGATGCGCGTCTTGCCTGCCGGTGGTGAGAGGATGGATGCGAACGCGCTCCGTGGCGGACCGAGTCGCTCTTCGGTGGTCGCGCTCTTGGGCGAGCCGCTGGGCTCGACGACGACGATGCCGAGCGTGCCGGCGCTCTCGTGCGTCGTCATCATCACGCGAAGCGCCTTGTCGGGCGAAGGCGCTTCGGGCGAGATGGCGATCGACGCTTCCTTGCCTTGCGCGCACTTTGGGCCGACCTTCGCCGCGGCGGCGCTCGCGTCGAGGGGGGGCGCCTTCGAAGCAGCGGACGCGCTCGGGGCTGCGGTCGGTGTCGCGGCTGTCGAAGCGCTCGCGCGGGGACCGCTGGGCGCCGCGGTCGTCGCCAAGGCTTCGTTGCCCCCGCCGCGGTCGCCGCATGCGGGCGCCACGAGGAGAAGGACCGCGAGCGAAGCTCTTTTCACGCTTGGAGCTCCAACGCGTCGAGCAGCTCGCCCGCTTCCCGCTTCACGATCAACATCTCGCGCGTGGTGCTGCTCATGAGCCCCCGATCGACGACTCCGTCCAGGAACTCGGTGAGCTTTTCATAGAACCCGCCGTGGTCGAGCAGACCCACGGGCTTTTGGTGGATTCCGAGGTACCGCCAGGTCCACGCCTCGAACAGCTCGTCGAACGTCCCGATCCCTCCGGGTAGCGCCACGCACGCGTCGCTCTTGTCGAGCATGATGGCTTTGCGCTCGTGGAGGGTGCGCGTCCCGATGAGCTCGGTCAGGCCTCTGTGCCCGATTTCGCGGCTCGCGATGACCTCGGGCAAGACGCCCACGACCTCGCCGCCCGCCTGGAGGGCGCCGTCGGCGAGCGCACCCATGAGGCCGATGCTCGCCCCGCCGTAGACGACGCGGATTTTACGGGTCGCCGCCGCCCTGCCGAACCCTCGGGCGACCTCGATAAGTGCGGGATCTCTCGGGTTTCCGGCCCCGCAATAGACCGCGATCGCCTTCAGCCTCATGGCTGTTTCTGACCCGCTTTGGGATGAACCGGAACCATTTGTCAGCCTTTTCCCTTTTCCCTGCCGATTCCGCGCGCTATGTCACGCGCCCTTCCAACCCGCCCGGCTCTCGCTCTGCGGTGAGCCCCGGTCCAAGCCTCCGGACCGGCCGTGCGGAGAGGAAACGCCAGCAAAACGCCTTCGGGCACGCGCCGGCATCGATACCACCCTTTGGAGGCATGCGAGAAAACCGTGAACAAGAACCCCGGAATCCTGGGCAAGAAGCTCGGAATGACCCAGCTCTTCAACGAGAAGGGTGAGGTCCAGCGCTGCACCGTCGTGCAAGCGGGCTGCGTCGTGCTCGGCAAGCGCACGCAAGAGAAGGACGGCTACGACGCTCTCGTCGTCGGCCTCGGTGAGCGCAAAGAGAAGCACACCAACAAGCCGCTCGCGGGCTTCTACAAGAAGACCGGGCAGACCCCGAAGCGCATCGTCAAAGAGCTGCGCCTCGCGGCCGATGAGGTCGCCAAGTACGAGGTCGGCGAGAAGATCTCGGTCGACAAGGTGTTCGAGGTCGGCCAGTTCGTCGACACCCAGGGCAAGACCCGCGGTCGCGGCTTCACCGGCGTCATGCGTCGTTGGAGCTTCGCGGGCTTCGTCTCGAGCCACGGTACGCACGAGTACTTCCGTCACGGCGGCTCGATCGGTGCCAACATGACGCCCGGTCGCACGCTGCCCGGTGTGAAGATGCCCGGCCAGTACGGCAACGAGACGGTCACTACGCTGAACCTCAAGATCGCCAAGCTCATCCCGGAAGAGGACCTCGTCCTCATCGAGGGCGGTGTCCCCGGGACCAAGGGCACGATCGTCGTCGTCCGCGGCTCGGTGAAGAAGAAGAACCAGGGCAGGCCCGTTGCCGGCGCCGAAGCCCCGACCAAAAAGAAGAAGTGAGCCGGGGGACGAAGGGCAAAAACCCTTACCGGAAGCCCGACGTCCACACGCGCGCCGCGAAGCAACAAGGCTTCCCGGCGCGCAGTGTTTTCAAGCTCGAGGAGATCGACAAGCGCGTCCGCCTCCTCAAGCCCGGGATGCGCGTGCTCGATCTGGGCGCTGCGCCGGGCTCGTGGTCGATGTACGCCGCCGGCGTGATCGGCAAGAGCGGGCGCCTGCTCGCGATCGATCTCGATCCGATCACGGTCAGCCTGGGTCCGTCGGCGACGTTCTTCCAAGGTGACGCGTTCGACGTCGGCGCCGAGGTCTTCGCCGAGCACGGTCCGTTCGATGTCGTCCTCTCCGACATGGCGCCGCGCACGAGCGGGAGCCGCGACGCGGATCAATGGAAGAGCTACGAGCTGGTCATGCGGGCGCTCGAAGTCGCTCGCGCGCACGGCAAACCGGGCTCGAGCTTCGTCGCCAAGATCTTCATGAGCCCCGACTACGAGAAGGCGCGCGCCGCGGTGCGCGAGACGTACGAAGAGGTTCGTACGCTGCGCCCGGAGACCGTGAGGAAGAACAGCTTCGAGGTGTTCCTCGTGGGGCTGAAGAAGCGCCAGCAGACTTAGAACGCGCTGATGCCGGTCAGGCTCTGACCGAGGATCAGCGTGTGCACCTCATCGGTGCCCTCGTACGTAAAGACGCTCTCGAGGTTCAACATATGCCGGATGACCGGGTACTCGAGGAGGATGCCGTTGCCGGCGAGGAGGCTGCGGGCCGTGCGCGCGATCTCGAGGGCGATGCCCACGTTGTTCTTCTTGCAGAGCGAGACCTGGGCCGGCAGAAGATCCTTCTTCTCTTTGATGCGTGCGAAGTGCACCGCCATGATCTTGCCCTTGGCGATCTCGATCGCCATGTCGCTGATCTTCTTCTGCACCAGCTGCTTCGACGCGATGGGCTTGCCGAAGGCGACCCGCTCGCGCGTGTAGGAGAGGACCGAGTCGAAGCAGGCGCGCGCTGCGCCGAGGGCGCCGAACGAGATGCCGAAGCGTGCCTGCGTCAGGCACGAGAGCGGACCGCGCAGTCCCTCGACGTTCGGCAGCACGTTCTCTTCCGGCACGCGAACGTCGCTGAGGACGATCTCTCCCGTCGGGCTCGCGCGGAGGCTCATCTTGCCGTGCACGGTCGGGGTCTCGAAGCCCTTCATGCCGCGCTCGACGACGAAGCCGCGGATGCTCTTCGGGTCGTCGCCGTTCGTCTTGGCCCAGACGACCGCGAGCTTCGCCACCGGCGAGCTGGTGATCCACATCTTGGTGCCGTTGAGGATCCAGTCCTTGCCGTCGCGCTTGGCGTTGGTCTTCATCGCAGCGGGATCGCTGCCGGCGTCGGGGGCGGAATCACCGACGGATGGCCGTGTATCGGAAGGTGGTGCCGCAAAACTGTTCGCTTCCGCCGGCTGCGGCTTTTCTGCTGCCGCAGCTGAAGTTGTGTCAGGTGTCTGTACTAATGGACCGGTATCGGCCGCGGGTGGTCCCGGCTCGGGTTGGGCCAACAGCGGCAGACCGGCAGCGCAAGCGACTACCAGTGAGCAGGTTAGGCCGATTGTCAAGCTGGGCAGATTTTTCGTCA
>JBGTSH010000442.1:0-7081 GCA_041940405.1 Polyangiaceae bacterium | reverse complement strand
CCACCCCGACCCCCAACCCTCGACCCCGACCCCCGACCCCGACCCTCGACCTCAGCGCTGGACCTTGAACTCGACGCGGCGGTTCTGCGCGCGGCAGCCTTCGTCGTCGGTGCGGCAGACCGGGGCCGTCGCGCCGTAGCCGGCGGCGAGGACCTGCTGCTTGACGCCCTTGGCGACGAGGTAGCGAACGACCGCGTTCGACCGTCGCTCGGAGAGCTTTCGGTTGTGCTCGAAGCTCCCCTGGTTGTCGGTGTGCCCTTCGACGGTGATCTGGGTGATGTCCGGGTGCGTCCCGAGGATCTGCACGACCGCGTCGAGCGTCGGGAAGCTGTCCGCGCGGATCTCGTCCTTGTCCACGTCGTAGTGAATATTTCGGGCGATCTTGATCCGGTCGCCTTCGAGGACGGCCTCGGCCATGACGAGCGGCGCCGCGCTGGCGGTCGTCGCCGCAGGCGGGGGCGCGGTCACCGCCGTAGCAACCGTCGGCACGTTTCGCACGTCGGCCTCGACCTGAACCTCGGCGGAGCCACAAGCGAGCAGCAAGAGAGCAGCGGGGGTCAGATGGCGAGGGCGCAGCATCGGCCGAGCGCTACCGCGTCGTCACACAATCGTCTATCCCCCCCTCGCCTACCTTGGTGTAAGAGGCGATGAGGAGCGCCCAATGAAGTCGATCTCTTTCTCCATTCTTGCTTTCACCGCGGTCTCTCTCCTTGCCGTGAGCGCCTGTCGCGACGACGGCGAAACCGACGGCGAAGGCGGCGACGGCGGCTCCGGCGGTGACACGACGTCGACCACCGGGACCAAGAGCACCGGCTCGACCACCAGCACGATGTCCACGTCGAGCTCGCCCACGACCTCGACCGAGATGTGCGCGATGGGGCCCGAGAACAACGCCGCAGCTTGCGCCGACGGCTGCGACAACGACGGCAACAGCTTCACCGACTGCATGGACAACGAATGCGCGGGCATCGGGAGCTGCCCGGCGTTGACCGCCGAGGCGTCGAATGCCGCCTGCATCGACGGCATGGACAACGACGGCAACAACTTCATCGATTGCGAAGACAACAACTGCATGGACCTCCCGGCGTGCACCCGCGAGCGGTCGAACGTGCAGTGCGCCGACGGGACCGACAACGACGGCGACGGGGCCGCTGACTGCCAGGATGACGACTGCCAGCTCGAGGGCATCGTCGTGTGCGACGGCACCACCCCGGTCGACGTCGACCCGGCCGACTACGAGATGCTCGCGAACCAGGTCTGTCAGAACGGTCAATCGGACGACGCCAACGCGTTCATCGATTGCGGCGACTTCTCCTGCGTCGGCATCCCCGAGGTGACGGCGTGCAAGGACCTCCCCGCCGAGAGCACCAACGCGTCGTGCTCCAACAACATGGACGACGACCTCGACGGCCTCGAAGACTGCGCCGACCCGGGCTGCCGCCGTGAAGGCATCGTCGTCTGCAACGGCATGACGCCCGTCGACGTCGACCCGGCCGACTACGAAATGCTCTCGAACGAGCAGTGCAGCGACACGGTGTCGAACGACACCAACATGTTCGTCGACTGCAACGACTTCGGTTGCTCGATCAACCCGGACGTCACGATTTGCCCAGAGGCCAATGACGTCCAGTGCTCGGACAACACGGACAACAACGGCAACAGCTTCATCGACTGCGACGACAACAGCTGCGCGTACAACCCGTTCATCACCGTCTGCGAGCACGAGCTCGACTTCACTGCATGCTCGGACGGCGTCGACAACGACAACAACGGCTTTGTCGACTGCGACGACAACAGCTGCAATCCGATGAACGGGCCGAAGAGCCCGGCCTGCCAGTGAGCGCAGGGTTCGAGTACCAACCGAAATAGATCGCCTGGCGGCGGCGTACGTACGAGAGCGCCATGTGCTGCTTCTCCGGACCCGTCGCCAGCGTTCGTAACACCCGCATTTTCGCCCGCCTCGGCGGCGGCGGGACGCAGCTCCTCGCGTACCAGATGGAGTATTCGTCCAAGGCGGACGAAAACGCGATGATCCTGCCGCTGCCGGTCCGCACCCCTGCGACCGAGGCTTCGGTCCGCTTCATCGACCTGGGGGGATACCCCGGCTTCTTCGCGGATCTCGAGTCCGGCTTTCCGGTGAGGCCGCCGCTCACCTTCGCTCGCAGCAAGGGACTCGAGACCGTCACGGCCTCGGCAGCTCCCCACCTCGCCGTCCAGGAGGTCGGGGACTACGTCGCATCCTTCGTCCCTTCGATGAAGGATTTCGAGCGCCTCGATCCTCGGTTTCGGATCTCGGCCGACACCTGGGCGAAGCTTCCCGGCTACGCGGACTACGGCTTCGCCGTCTTTCAGCTCAAGAGCCGCGAGGGAAGGCCTCACCCGATGGCCTTCGAGCTGACGAGCCGCCTCGATGGTCAAGTGTACTTTCCCACCGTGCACATCCACGACGGTGAGGTGCACGACCAAGAGAGCTTCGACCACGCGCTCTACCTTCAGGAGGCTGCATTCGACGCAGTCGTCGGCGACTACGAGGACCACGACGCGACGGATGTCGCCACCGGCTTCGTTCGATCGGATCGAGCCGCGGGCGAGATCGTGAAGATGGGATTGGCGCAAGGCCTCGTGGACGGGGCGCTCCTCGTCCACAAGCGCGAGCTCAAAGGCTCGCTCCCCAACGAGGACCAGCTCGTTGGGATGCCTCAGGCGTCGATCGTTCCGCCGAGCGTTCGTCGCAATGTCTGGCCCTACGGGCCGCTCGCCATTGCCGGGGTGGGGATTGGTTGGATCATCGCGCGCCGCCGCAAGCTCGCGCGCCGCGCTCAACTCAACGCCGTCAGGCGTTGATCGAGGAGCAGTATGCCCCGGCGCCTCTCGAAGAGAACGCGCGCGAAGCGCACCTTCGGCGCGAGCCATCGCGCCGGGGAATCGTAACGGAGCTGTCAGGCGGCCTGGCGACGGACGACGCGCGGGACGATGACCCGCTCCGACGCGCCGGCCGAAGCCGCGTAGGCGAGCCCCGGCAGGGTCAGGCGGACGCGGTCGGCGTCGACGAGGCCGGCCCGATCGAGGGCTGCGAGCGAGGTCTCGACCTCGGCCCGCGACAGGCCCGTCTTCTTCGCGACGCGGAGGATGGTCGCGTGGTGGTCCTGCGATGCGAGAACGAACAGAGCGTGGAGCACGGAGGACAACGTCGAGTTCATGACTGCGTTTTTAAGCAGTACCTGCATGCGCGTCCAGTTTCCGGCGTGCAGCCATGTCACTTCGATATGTGCTTCTCGAGCGGCTTATTTCCGGTACCGCGGAGATCGCTCGAGATCTCGGCGATCAGGGCTTCTTCGGGTCGTCCTCTTTTCGGTCCTTCATCGCCGTGAAGTACGCGACGAGCGCGTCGAGATCGGCGTCGGTGAAGCTCGGATGTGCAGGCATCGTCGAGTACCGGAAGCCGAGCGGGTCTTTGATGTACGCCTTGATCTGATCGACCGGGCGGTACTCCACGACGCTCTTCGGCACGTTGAGCTCGGGACCGACGCGCCCACCCTCTCGGTTGATCGCGTGGCAGTGGATGCACTGCTCGCGGAACAGAGCGAACCCCTTGTGTGCCGGATCGCCCGCGGCGACACCCTTCGGCACCGTTCGCGGAAAGACGTCCTCGAAGCGCGCGATCTCGATCGAGGAGAGCTGGTAGGGCCTCGGGTGGGTCTCGAGGTTCGTCTGATCCTTGTTCGCCCAGACCAAGTAGAACGGCGCGGGGTTCGCGCGCTGTTGGCCGATCGGCTCCCACGCCGGAACTTCGACGTCTTCGAACGCGATGTACGCGCCCTTCTCGAAGACTTTGCTGCCGCGCAGCGGCACCGTGTAGCCGTCCTTCGCGCGGAGCACGTACTCCTTCTGCGGAAGGTCCTTGATGCCCTTGAACGCGAGCTCGATCACCGCCGCCAGCGGCAGCGCTCGGTAGGTCTTCTCTTTGTTGTAGTAGGGATCGAGCTGCTTCACCGTCTCGGGCGGGATGGCTTTCGTCAGGGCCTCGCGCGTGAGCGTCGCGACGCGCTCGCCTTCGTTCCGGAAGGTCAGATCGGCGGCGCTCGCCGCGACAGCGGGGGCCGTCGATCCGGAAGCAGCCGGCGCGCCCGAAGCGGAGGTCGTGGCCGCCTGCGACGACGCGCAAGGAGGGCAGTCACCGCCCGACGACCCGCACCCCAGGACGCCGAGCATCACCCCGAACACGATCGAAGAGCGCACGCCTTCCCGTAGTCGGTTTGTACCGCGGCTAGAAGCTCACGTGATCGCCTCGCTCGAAGGGCCCGCGCGCCCCGGCTCCGTCGGCGCCCGCGAAGCGCATCGGGATCGTTCGCGCAGAGCCGTCGAGCGCGGCACGGTCCTGAACCTGGATGTGAAGGTGCGGCATCGACGAGTTGCCCGAGTTGCCGAGCTCTCCGATCGCGGCGCCGGCCGCCACGACGTCGCCGGCCGCGACGCGCACGCTCCCCTTCTTGAGGTGCGCCAGAACGACGAAGTGCCCCTGCCCGTCGTCAATCACGACGTGGTTGCCGTAGGGCTTGCTCGGATCCATCTCCTCGTCGCTCGCCCCGTCGCTCGCGGCGACGACCGTCCCACCGAGCGGAGCGAGGATCGGCTTTCCGAAGCCGACGGTGGCGCCGGGCCCTTCCTCGACGCCTTCCAGCATGACGGTTCCGTCCTGAACGACGAGCAGGTCGAGCGCGTGGCGCTGGGACGTGATGAGCCAGTGATGGTTGTCGACGGGTGACCGTCCTCCTTGCACCACGAGCACCTCGCCGGCGACGGGAGCCTCGACCTGGACGGGCGGCGGCTGCGGCATCAGGCGAAGCGCGAAGAAGCCGGCGACGACCGCGGCGACGCACGTCATCGTCGCCATCCAGACCGGGCTGACCTCCCGCTCGGGAAACACGGAGAGGAGCAACCAGACGGCCACGACCCCGGCGACGAAGATCCGGACCTGAAGAACCGCATCCGCGCCAAACCAAACAAGGAGCCCCATCGCGCCCCAAGCGAGAGCGACCCACGCGCCGATGAAGGCGAGCCTGACGACGAAGAGGAGTCGGTGCCGGCGCCCAGCAGGCTGCCCCTCTCGCCACCACCCGGCGGCGATCGTGCCGCGCCTCCAAGCGATCAGCCGCGAAACCCCACCCACCAGGATCGAGAACACGATGAGCACCGTGAGGACCTGAAAGGCGAGGCCGCTCAACGCCCCGATGCCCCAGAGAAGGGCGCTCAGCGCCGCCAAGACGACACTGCCCACCCGCACCTTCGACCCATCGGGACCGGCAGAGCTCATACCTCCCTCAGTCTCGGCAGCGCTCGAACGGTCACACGCTCCCCGCCCCTTGACTTGGGCCCGCCCCCAAACAATGCTTCGCACACGAAATATCCGATCCCGACCCATTTTCTGGGCGGGCACCGGGCTGAGGAGGTTCTCCAATGTCGAGCGAGCTCCGCTTCGATGGCCGCGTGGCCATCGTCACCGGCGCGGGAAATGGCCTGGGCCGTTCTCACGCGCTGCTTCTGGGAAGCCGTGGCGCCAAGGTCGTCGTCAACGACCTGGGCGGCGGGATGCACGGCGGGGGCGCCGACAAGAGCCCTGCCGAGAAGGTCGTGGCCGAGATCAAGGCTTCGGGCGGCGACGCCGTGGCCAACTACGACTCGGTCGAGGCCGGGGACAAGATCGTCCAGGCGGCGATGGATGCGTTCGGTCGCATCGACATCGTCGTCAACAACGCCGGCATCCTCCGCGACGTCTCGTTCCAGAAGATGACCGAAGAGGACTGGGACCTCGTCTACCGGGTGCACGTGCTCGGCACGATGCGCGTGACCAAGGCGGCGTGGAACCACATGCGCGACGCCAAGTATGGCCGCATCGTCATGACGTCGTCTGCCGCGGGCATCTACGGCAACTTCGGCCAGGCGAACTACGCGATGGCCAAGATGGGCATGATTGGCTTCATGCAGACCCTCGCGCTCGAGGGTCGCAAGAACGGCGTCTTCGCGAACGTCATCGCGCCGATCGCCGGCTCGCGCCTCACCGAGACGGTCCTTCCGCCCGAGCTGGTCGCGGCGCTCAAGCCCGAGGTCGTCTCGCCCCTCGTCGCGTACCTCTGTCACGAGAGCTGTCAGGAGACCGGCGGCACGTTCGAGGTCGGCGGCGGCTTCATGGCGAAGCTTCGCTGGGAGCGCTCCGAAGGAAAGGTGTTCGCGAACGGCCGTCCCTTCACGATCGAGAACGTCCAAAAGGCGTGGAAGGACATCTCGGGCTTCGAGAAGACGACCCACCCGTCGAACATCAACGAGTCGATGCAGCCCGTGCTCGCGAACGCGCAGAAGACGAGCAAGGGCGGAAACGATCTCGTCGACGTCGACGCGGCGCTCGGCTTCGAGATGCCGCCGTTCAAGACGAGCTACGACGAGCGCGATCTCGAGATCTACGCGCTCTCGATCGGCGCCGGGGCGAACCCGCTCGTCGACAAAGAGCTCTCCTACGTCTACGAGATGCAGGAGGTCCTGGCCATTGCGGTCATAGTGGTGGGTTCGCTCCTCGTGCTCTACTTATTCGCCCGCTCGCGTTCCGAGAACCGCCTGTTGGTCGAGTCCCTCAACGATGAGTACGATGACTGAGCAGTGTCCTAGACTCATCCTCGGATACGCTTATGTCCAGTTTTTTCGTGGCGGTCCATGTCGGTCCCTATGGGACCGAGTGGGCGGAGCCGTGCATAGGCAAAGTATACAGTGTAAAAGGGAAAAATGGATAATGAGTTGGTGAAGCGGTTTTATCAAATAATTATTTTTTTGGATGTGAACTACAAAAATTATTTTTATGATTTTTTTCAAATTTTTTATTGATTTTTGCCAAAATTTTCTGGCGCGGCGCGAAGCGCCGCGCCGATTTTTATTGGTTTTTTGGAGAAATTGGGAAATTCTGGGTGAAGACAAAGATCTAAAAAACCTCTATTTTTCCTATATGTTTTCCTGAAATTTTCGGCGGCTTCGCCGCCGAAACGTTAAACCACCCCCTTAGAAGCTCAAGATCGATAAACACCCCTAGGAGCTC
>JBGTSH010000441.1:0-7112 GCA_041940405.1 Polyangiaceae bacterium | reverse complement strand
TCTTGATGAAGTCGGCGCCGGCGCGCATCGCGATGTGGCTCGCCTTGCGGACGACGT
The DNA here is from genome assembly GCA_041940405.1 of Polyangiaceae bacterium. Taxonomy (GTDB): domain Bacteria; phylum Myxococcota_A; class Polyangia; order Polyangiales; family Polyangiaceae; genus Xiheicaenibacterium. Next base: position 7,055 of record JBGTSH010000441.1, on the reverse strand, counting down.
CGTACGTGCCGAGCTCGCCGGTCTCCAGGATGACCTTGAGGTGCGCCTCGCCGCACGCCTCTTTGGTTGCGGCGATCTCGTCCCAGACCTTCTGGTGGTCGCCGGCGAGCATCGCGCCGCGATCGATGACCATGTCGATCTCGTCGGCGCCGAAGCCGACCGCGCGCCGCACGTCGTCGAGCTTGAGCTCGAGCGGCGAGAGCCCGCTCGGGAACGCGGTGGCGACGCTCGCGACCTTCACCGTCGATCCCTCGAGCGCCTTCTTCGCGACGCTGACGAGGTTCGGGTACACGCACACCGCAGCGCAGGACGGGATGTCGTCGCGCTCGTGCGGCCAGCGGGCCTTCTGGCACATCTGGGTGACCTTGCCCGGGGTGTCTTTGCCCTCGAGCGTCGTGAGATCGATCATCGACACGGTCAGCTTGAGGCCGGCGACCTTCGCCGCTTTCTTGATGCTGCGCTTGGCGAGCGCAGCGGCGCGCTCTTCGACGTAGACCTTGTCGACGGTGGGGGATGCGGAGAGGAGCTGCACGGCCGCGAGGGTACTACGGCTCTCTCGAGGCCCGTCTCTGATTCAACCGCTGGCGCGATTGAAATGCTCGGCTATTGCGCTCGCGACCTCGCTCGGCTTGGTCCAGTGCATCATGTGGCCGGCGTCGGGGAAGTCGACGCGCGTCAGGCGCGCGAAGCAGGCGAGCCGCTCGTCCTCGTCCGGCGGGTGCCAGCCGTGCGGGCCGCCCGAGACGAAGAGGGTCTCGCAAGTGATCGCGCGCAAGAAGGACGTGTACGTGTCGGCCAAGAACGGGGTCATGCTCGCCGTACGGTGCAGCGGGTCCCACGCCCAGACGAGGTGGCCGTCCGCATCCGTTCGCGTGAGCCGCTCGGCCCGCGTCCGGAGGAGCGCGCGGTCGACGCGAGGGTGCGTCGCCGCGAGACGATCGGTCGCCTCGTCGAGCGAGGCCATCGGGCGCGGCGGGCGAACCTTGGCCCGGTCGACGAAGTGCTTGCGCATGCGCTCGACGGCCAGAGACGCCGGCTCGTTCATCGGACCGAGCCCCTCCATCACGACGAGCGATTGAACGCGATCCGGAAACGTACCCGTGAAGAGCGTCGCGACGCCGCCGCCCATGCTGTGGCCCACGACCCCGAGCCACTTCGGCGCGAGCGCGCGGATGACCCCCTCGAGGTCCACGACGTAGTCCGGGAAGTGATAGTAGCCGCCTGCTCCGACGCGATCCGAGGCGCCGAACCCGCGAAAGTCGGGGGCGATGACCTCGAAGCCCATGCGGGCGAGCGGCTCGGCCACGAGGTCGAACGTCGCCCCGGAGTCGAGGAACCCGTGGAGGAGGAGCGCTGTCTTTCCGTTGGAGGGCGCGCCGCCGGCTACCTCGAACCGGCGGAGCGCATGCCGAAGGCCGTTCGCTTCGACGAAGGTGACGTGCTCCCGCATCGCTGCGGGAGCCTTACCACGTCCGCTCCGCCTCTCGCTTGAGATCCGCGGCGTACGCCTCGAACGGCGGGCCGAAGTCGGGGAGCGAGCCCTTGATCATCGGGAGCATCAGACCGGAAAAAACCTCGGCCATCTCGAACTCGGTCGAGCCGTCCGCCGCGGGTCGCAACGTGAAGGTGCGAACGCCTTTGAACATCGGCGCGGCGCCATCGCTCCACACCATGCGCTTCTCTGGCTCGAGCTCGGTGACCTTCGGCGAGAAGGTCCGCTCGGAGATCGGCACCTTGATCTTCAGCTTTTGCCCGAGAGCGATGTCCCCTTCGATGCTCGTGACGGTGGAGTTCCACCTCGGGAAGTCGGATGCTTTCGTGAGGAGCGCCCAGATCTTCGAAGCCGGCGCCTTCACGTTGATGGTCACGCGACACTCCATCCGGAACGTCGTCGCGTTCTTCTCCGCCTTGCCGTCCATGCGACGATGGGAAACAATTTGATTACCCGTTGTCAAGGCAGTCGGTTGATTACATGGGCCACCGAGCAGTCCGACCGTGTTCATGGTAACCGCGATGTTACCGTCGCGCAGGGCTTCGATCACTGGGGTACGGGCGGTACCACGACGCTGTTGATCGGCTCGATCGCCATCCCGGCCGGGTACGCGTAGCTCGCGTACGAGTCGTAGCCCCATACGGTGAGCCCGAAGGGCGCTGCGCTCTCGGCCGTGTGAACGCCGCTCTGGCAGCTGCCCTGTCCCTGGAAGCCGACGACGATCGGAACGCGCGCCACTTCGACGTTGCCCGAGCTCCCGACGGCAGTCCAGCCGGTGACCTCACCCGCGCAGTCCAGGTTGACCGGGTGCATCGTGCCGTTCTTGTCGCGCACGCGCGTGAAGACGAACGTGGTGTACGCGTAGGTCGGATCGGCAACGAACAGGTACTTCGAGAGGTACTGCCCCGGCGGCACGACGTTCACGTACTCGGGATCGCCGAGCCCCGACGGGTTCGTGTCGCCGCCGGTCATGTGCGCGGCGAGATAGAACGGGTGATCCTCGTCCTGGCTCTTCACGTAGAAGGCCTCGGTCGTGTTCATGATGACGACCTGGCCGGACGCGAGCGTCGCCGGCGCGCCCGGGAGCGGTGGATCGAAAGTGAGCGTGGTGCCGTCGACGAGACCGACGAAGGTGTACGGCGCGTTGTCGTCGCCGCCCCGGCTCGGGTAGCGCGCCGCCACGTAGTCGCTGCCTGTCGCGGGGACCGGCAACAGCTGTTGATGCGCGGCGTCGCACGCGGTCATCCCGGTCGGGATGTTCATGCAGCTCGATCCGCCCCAGACGGTGATCGGCTTGTCCGCCGAGATCTTGGTTCCGGCGAGACGGTCGTTCTGAAGGAGCTGCGCGACCTGACCCTTCATCAGGGTGAAGCCGCCGACGCTGTTGGCCGGAAGGGCCGGGATGCCACCGCCGCCCACGATGGCCGTCGACGGCGCGAGGGTGACCGTCGTGTTGTCCTCGGCGGCCATGATTTGCGTGAAGGGCTGGCCGTTCTCCATCGTCCAGCCGTCGGCGGTGACGATGTTCGTTCCCCAGGACGGCGTCGGCAAAAGGAGGGTCGCGCTCGTCGCGTAGCTCGACGCGCCGCCCCACGGGTACACGTCGTACGCGACGACCGGCGCCGACGTGCGAACGTGGAAGGCCGAGAGAACCCCGGTCGCGTTCAGCTGGGTGGAGGCGACGAGGGCCGGCGGCTGCGGGCAATCGACCTGGTAGACCTCGGTGAAGCCGCCGTCGAAGTGCGAGAGCATCACGACGCCGAGCTGACCGGGCTGGAGCATCCCGCCCTCGAGCGGCTGGTAGGTCAGGCTCGGGCCCTGCCCCACCGGGACGAAGGTGTGAGCCGCGGCGTCGAGCGGCATGCCCCCGTAGTCGAGCTCGAGGCTGATCGGGGTCGTCCAGGTGTTGGCGACCATTGCGGCGAAGCATCCGCCGCGGGATCCGACGACCACGGGCGGCGTGACGCTGAAGAAGTCGCAGCCGACGGTGCTCTTGTTGGCCGCCGCTGCCTCGCAGGGCTCGACGCAGGCGCCGCCGGGTGCGCAACCGAGGTCGGGCGGGCACTCGCTGATCACGTTGCCGTCGCAGTCGACGAACTTCTTGAGGTCGGCCGTGCAGTGGTTTTCGCACGTGCTCATCGTGTTGCCGCCGAAGCCCAGGTCGCCGCCGGTGCCGGCGATGACGCCCGTCCCGTTCGTCCCGCCCGGGCCCTCGGCCCCCGAGCCTCCCGTGTCATCGACCCCCGCCTGACACCCGGCGACGACCGCCGCTGCGAGCAGGCCCGGAACGAGGACGGCGGAGAGCAGCGGCGATGTGGCAGGCTTCATGATCGCGCGCGCAGAGCAACCAGTGTGCCGCGGCAGGACCCCGGAAAGAAGAGGCAGCCGAACGGAAGCCTGTGCAAGGCCTACACATGGTGTGTGGAGCCAACGCGCGCTCGAGGCGCATCGTGTGGTAGAAGGCGAGAGAGCATGTCGCATTCGGCAGAGCGCCCTTCGGAGGAAGACACCCTCCGGCTCAAGGCCCCAGGTCCGGGGCAAGGCTCGCTCACCGCGTTGTGGGACGGCGGGAGCGCGACGCTCGCATTGCCCGAAGCGGGCAACTGCATCGTCGGTCGCAGCTCGACCGCGCAGGTCGTGATCGATCATCCGTCGCTCTCGCGGCATCACGCGATGCTGTACCTCGGCACCGATCTCGAGATCCAAGATCTCGGGAGCTCCAACGGAACCAAGGTGCGCGGTCGGTTGCTCAAGGCGCAGGAGCGCGTGCCCGTTTCGTGGGGCGAGCCGTTCGAGATCGGGCGCGTCGTCCTGATCGCTCGGCCGCCGGCCGAAGCGGCGGGCGAAACGATCGACACGACCAACGACCCGAGCATCGAGAGCGCGCTGCGCCTCGTCGAGCTCGTCGCCCCGACGGACATCTCGGTGCTCATCCTCGGCGAGACGGGCAGCGGCAAGGGTTGGATCGCGCAACAGATCCACGACAAGTCGAAGCGCGCGAGCGGCCCCTGGCTGCACCTCAACTGCGCCGCGCTGCCCGAGCACCTCCTGGAGAGCGAGCTCTTCGGTTACGAGCGCGGCGCGTTCACCGGCGCGACCAACAGCAAGCCGGGCCTCCTCGAGTCGGCGTCCGGCGGCACCGTGTTCCTCGACGAGATCGGCGATCTTCCGCCGGCGACGCAGGCCAAGCTGCTCTTGGCGCTCGAGCGTCGCGAGGTCTTGCGAATCGGGGCGCTCAAGCCGCGTAGCTTCGACGCTCGCTTCGTCTCGGCGACGAACCGCGATCTCGAGAGCTCGCCCGCACGCGAGAGCTTCCGTCGCGATCTCTACTACCGCCTCGCCGGTCTCACCGTGCAGGTGCCTCCGCTCCGCGCGCGCCGGAACGAGATCGCCAGCCTCTCCAAGACGCTCCTCGCCGCAAGCGCCCAGCGCCTCGGGCGGACGGCACCGGCGATCGGTGCGAGCGCGCTCAAAGCGCTGCTCGCCTACGAGTGGCCGGGCAACGTGCGCGAGCTCGGCGCGGTCCTCGAGCGCGCGATGCTGTGGTGCGGGAGCGAGCTCGAGAGCGAGCACCTGGGCCTCCGCCCGTCGATGGTTCCACCAGCGCCCCCTTCTGCGGCGCAGCGTCAACCGTCGGTACCTCCGCCGGAGCCGAGCTCACGCCGCACCCTCGCAGAGGACGTTCACGCCATCGAGCGCCGCCGCATCACCGAAGCGCTCGAGCAATGCGGCGGCAACCAGTCCCGAGCCGCCGAGATCCTCGGCATCTCGCGCCGCACGCTCATCAACCGGATGATCGAGTTCGGGCTTCCGCGGCCGCGTAAGGGCTAGCGTCGCACCGCGAGGGGGGAGTCGACTACGGTCGGTGCGGTGTTGCGTGCCGGCGACCCGCCTTCTTCGACGTCGCGCGCGATCGCCATCAGCTCGGCGACCTCGTCGCGGCGCGACCGCGCGTCGCTTCGAAGGCGGTCGACCGCAGCGCGCATGTCGTAGGCGGACGCGAACCGATCGGTCCTCGCACGCGCGAGCGCGACGGCGAAGAACTCGTCCCACGCCGGATCCAGATCGGCACGCACCGACGTGATCGGCCGGATGTCGCCCTGGACGACGGCCAGGACCGTCGCTGCGTCGGTCTCCTTCTGGAAGAGCGATCCTCCGGCGAGGAGCTCCCAGAGCATGACCGCGGCGCCGAAGAGATCGCACCTAGGATCGAGCGGCTCGGCGCGGACCTGCTCCGGAGCCATGTACCCGGCGTGCCCCGCGATCGTCGTCGTCGCGACGAGCGTCGCTCCGCCGAGCGCGCGGGCCACGCCGAAGTCGGAGACCTTCACCTCACCCGTCGAGGACACGAGGACGTTCGCCGGGCAGAGATCGCGATGCACCACACGGAGCACGTCGCCTTTGGCGTCGCACGCGCCTGTGTGCGCGAACGCGAGGCCCTCTAGCACCTCTCCCCCGATCCACGCAGCGACGTCGCCCGGCACCTCGATCCGGCGCGCGGCGAGCCGTCGCATGAACGAGGCGAGCGTCATCCCGTCGACGTGCTCGAGCACCAGGAAGTACGCGTCGTCGGCGCGCCCGAGATCGAGAACTTGCACGATGTTCGGGTGCACGAGGCGGGCACAAAGCTCGGCCTCTTTGCGGAATGCTTCGACGAAGCTCGGTTGATCGGCGAGGTGCGGATGCAAGAGCTTGATGGCGACGACGCGCTCGAAGCCGCCTTCGGGGCAGTAGAGCGCCTCGTGCACCACGCCCATGCCGCCCGCGCCGATGCGGCCGCCGAGCCTGTACTTGCCGAACAGATCCTGCGAGCGCACCGCGCGTTCGGCGCGGCCGATCGCACGCCTCAGCGCCCGCGTGACGAGCCACGCCAGCGCGCCGCCCACGAGGAACGCGATCGCACGGCTGATCTGCATCGGCGGCAAGAGGAGCGGGTTGCCGGCTGCGCTGGGGCCGAGCGCCGGGTAGAGCCAGGCGAAGTACAGGACGAGAAACGACGCCGCCGTCACGAAGCCGACGAAGAGCGGCGCGAACGGCCGGAGCCGCGCCGTCGAGGCGAGCAGCACGCACGCATAGAGCATCGGCAGAACGAACGAGCCGAGGGCGTACGCGGGCCCTTGCGTGAGCGCGACGGCGACCAGGAACGCCGCTGGAAGCGCGGCTTCGATCGCCGTGCCGACGCGCAGCGCGAGCTCTCCGCGCGGGCCCGAGAGCCATCGCTCTTCGATCGTGAACCACACGAACGCCAGCGCGCTGAGGCCCGCGAGCGCGTAGCCCAGCGCGAGATGGATCCCCGCACCGACGAAGAGCCCCGCGAGGACGCCCCCTACGCCGAGGATGCGGTAGGCCTTGCAGAGCGTGACGTCGAGCTCGCGAATCTGATCGCCGAGGGCTCGGTCGAGCGGCGGCCTGAGCGCGCTATCGCGCGCCTCGGTGCTCGCTGCCGGCCTCAGGATCTGCACCCCGTCGAATGTACATCGCGCTGCACCGGACCGCGGCCGCCCCGTTAGGATCGAGAACGACGTCGTGGGTCGAGCTGCTCGGCGATCTCGACGACGACGCC
>JBGTSH010000440.1:0-7115 GCA_041940405.1 Polyangiaceae bacterium | reverse complement strand
ATCAAACCGGACATCGTCACGCTGTCGAAGTCGCTGTCGGGCTACGGGCTGCCGCTCGCGGTCGCGCTGATCAAGCCGGAGTTCGACGTGTGGCAGCCGGGCGAGCACAACGGCACGTTCCGCGGCATCAACCCCGCGTTCGTCGCCTCCACCGCCGCGCTGCGGGAGTACTGGACCGACGACACCCTGGAGAAGGGCACCCTGGCCAAGGGCGAGCAGATCGGCAAGGTGTCGAACGAGTTCGGCGGCACACCCACGTCGGTGCACCTGCACTTCAACCTGCGCCAGAACGTCCAGGGCGTCGGGACGGTGTACGTGCCGACGTACCTGTCGCTCGTCACCTCGTACCAGGCGCTCATCGGTCCGCCCGTCGAGCCGGCGCAGGGCGCGCTCGACGAGATCAGCTGCGACACGATCAGCGGCTGGGCAGCTTCGCCCGCGTACCCCGAGGTCGCGATCGAAGCGCGCCTCTACTTCGACGGAGAGAAGGGCGACGGCGCTACGGTCGGCCACCCGATCCTTGCCGACTACTCGCGTGCCGAATGCGGATCCGGCGGCGCCTGCGACAACGGGTTCGAGGTCGGTCCGCCGCTCAGCCTTTTCGACGGTCTGGACCACGCGGTTCGCGGCTATGCGTCCGATGGAACCCCGACCGCACCCGAGCTCGGCGGCAGCCCGAAGACGATGAAGTGCAGCTTCGAGCTCCCCGCCGGCGTGCGCCGCAAGATCTCCGGCGACGAGGCCAAGAGCGCCTGGAAGCTCTCGACCTTCTGGGACGAGACGGGCGTCAGCGCCGGCGTGCTCGGCTCCCTCTCCGAAGGGCCCGCGCTCGACGACAAGCCGCGCGTCATCGTCTCCGCGACCGATTCGTCGAAAATCTGGATCGTCGATCGCGGCGTGCGCCGCGCGGCGGTCGACGTTCGCTCGGCACGCGCTTGGGAGCTCTCGCCGATCGGGGCAGAGGTGCTCTCGGACGCCGACCTCGCCGCGATCCCCGAGGGCGCGCCGCTCCGCGCACGTCCGATCGTGCTTCGCGGGCCGGAGGGTGATCTCTGGCTGGTCGACGACGGCGACGTGACGTCCCCGCAGGGCGCGGGCGCCGGTGACGGCGCCGGCACCGATGGCGGCGCCGCGCCCGACGGAGACGACGAAGGTTGCGACTGCTCCACCCCCGGCGGCGCGCGAGGAGCCCAGCTCTCGTACGTCGGGCTCCTCGTCGGCCTGGCCGCGCTGCTACGCCGCCGGGCTCGCTGATCTCACGACTTCTTGTTGAGGCCTTCGGCCTCCATAGCCGCCTGTACGCCGGGCCTCTCGGCGACGCGCTTCTGGAAGGTCATCAGGTTCGGGAAGTCCGAGAGGTCGAGCTTCACGAAGGCCGACCAATTGGTGACCGTGAAGAGATACGCGTCGGCGACGGTGAACTCGTCGCCGAAGAGGTACTTCTTTCCGGCGAGCGTCTTGTCGACGACCGCGTACCGCTTGCGGAGGTACTCCTCGCGGTCCTTGCGGTGCTCGGGCGTGGTGCTCGGAGAAAAGAGCGGCGAGTACGTCTTGTGGATCTCGGAGTTGATGTACCCGAGCATCTCTTGCACGCGGTAGCGCTCGATCGTTCCGGCCTTCGGGACGAGCGACTTCTCCGGCTTGAGATCGGCGAGGTACTGCACGATCGCCGGACCCTCGGTGAGGATCTGGCCGTCGTCGAGCTCCAGCGCAGGGACGTAGCCTTTCGGGTTGATCGCGTAGTAGTCGCCGCCGTTCGCCGTCTTCTTCGCGCGGGTGTCGACCTTCTCCAGCTGGATGTCGATCCCGGCTTCACGCGCGGTGATGTGCGGGGACAGCGAACAGGCGCCGGGCGAAAAATAGAGTTTCATGCGTCGATTTCCTCCAAGAGAGATGCCATCAGGCTGGATGCGGTGCGGTGACGAAGGTTGGGCGCGATCTGTCCGCCCCAGAGCGAGACGAGATCCGTGCGGCCGGTCAGGACCGCCGCCGGCCGGAGCGAGGAGCTGAACCAGCTGGTGACCGGAAACGGCGGTAGCTCGCTCGCTCGCGACGCGAGCTCCTCGGTCCATCGGTTCGCGAGGCCGCGCGCGAGCCTGCCGGAGAAGGCGCGCGTCAGAACGGTGTTCGACGCGCGATCGCTGAAGAGCAGCGCGCGGTGCTCATCGGTGGTGCCCGACTCTTCACAGGCCAAAAACGCCGTCCCGATCTGCGCCGCTTGCGCGCCGAGCGCGAGCGCAGCCCGAATCCCGCGCCCGTCGGCGATGCCGCCCGCCGCAACGACCGGCGCCGAGACGCGCGGGGCGACGAGCTGGGTCAACGCGAACGTCCCTGCCAGCGATGCCTCTGCGCTCGCCAGGAACGACGGACGATGACCGCCTGCCTCGAAGCCCGTCGCGACGATGACGTCGACCTTGGCCTCGTCGAGCGCGCGCGCCTCGGCGACCGTCGTCGCTGCGCCCGCGGTGACGATTCCCCGGCGCCTGCACTCGGCGAGCACCTTGGCCGAAGGGATGCCGAAGACGAAGCTGAACACTGGCGGGCGAGCCTCGATGAGCGCGTCGACCTGCTCCTCGAAAGCGTGGTGAAAGCGCTCGGGCGGTGCGGGGCGCGCGACGCCGAGCTCGCGAAAGTAGGGCTCGAAGAGCGAGTAGGCGCGATCGAGCTCCGCCTCGCTCGGCGAGAGCCCGCCCGGATCGTGATCCGAGACCCAGAGGTTGAGCGCGAACGGGCGATCCGTGAGCGCGCGGATCTCCTTCGCGCGCGCCTCGATGTCGGCGGGCGAGCTGACGTGCGCGCCGAACGACCCGAGCCCGCCGGCGTTCGACACGATGCTGACGAGCTTCGCCGTCGAGAGGTTTCCGCCGAACGGGCCCTGGACGATCGGCACCTGGATGCCGAGCCTTCTGGTCGCTTCGGTTGCATGCACCCGCGCTCCTGTCACCGGCGCCAACCTAAGCCCGTAGTTACCAATGCGCACGTGGTAACTGGAGGTAACTAGGCGAACGTGGTATCCGATCGGTTACCAGCGCACCATGGCGTTACGGGTTCGTAAGAGTCGAGTCGCCCAGCCGCCGCCGGCGTGTCCGCTCACCGAGTGCATGCGTCTCATCGGCGGCGCATGGGCGCCGAACGTCATCTGGTATTTGAGCGAGGGCCCACGCCGCTTCGGCGAGCTCCGCTGTGACATTCCGAAGATCTCGGCCAAGGTGCTGAGCGAGCGGCTCCGTGCGCTCGAAGACAAGGGCGTCGTCGAGCGCACGGTCTTGCCGACGTCACCGCCGTCGGTCGAGTACGCGCTCACCGATCTCGGGCGCGAGCTCATCCCGGTCATCCAGGCGATCGTCGAGGTCGGGAGCAAGCTCAAGCTCCGCCACCGCAATTGATCCCGACCCTTTCGCGCGGGGACCCCAACCGCGCGCGAGACTCAGTCGGTGATGGGCTTGTTGCGGCTGTCGTACGTGGTCTCTTCGGAGATCGTGACGCGGCTCGGCTCGCCGCCGGGGTGATTCACCGTCACCTCGACGACCGACTTGCGGTTCGAACGGTTCTCGAGCAACCGCCCGTCCGGGCCGAGCACCATCTTGGCCGACGCGCGCAGCTTGGCGTCTGCCAGGGTCACGTCGGGCGGAAGATCGGGGACGGTGAACCTGTCGATGCTGAGCGACGTCTCGACCTCGCGCAGGTGACCCTCGTCGGTCGGCACCACGCCGATCAGCTTCGCGGTTGCGATGAGGCCGTCCGGCGGGATCGTCACGCCTTCGCCGGCGAGCTTGGTGCGGATCAAATCGTCGCGAGCCTTCCACGAGTCGCCGACGCGGCGAGCCTGTCGGGTCCCGAAGATCGCGTCGTCGCCGACGTCGTCGTGGGTGAGCCCGACGAAGATCGCGACCGCCTCACGCTCCTTGGCCGTCGCAGGTCGTCCGTCGATCTCGACGACGGCCCCCGCCTCCTCCAAACCGCGCACGATGCGGAGGTTCGTGCCCGAAGGCAGCGACCACTCTCCATCTTCGTCGCTCCGGGCGAACGACTCGATCCGGTACGCGAAGGAGAGCTCGCTGCCCTGGGCGTCGGCGCTCGTCACCTCACCCGTGCCGGAGAAGGAGGTGACCGTCAGGGTTCGCTCCTCGCCGAGCTTCTTGCCGCCGAGCGTCTCGACCTTGAGCTTGTCGACGCGCTGGCGCCGCTCGAACTGGAAGCGCTCGCCGACGCGGAGGCGGCGGCCGATGGTGATCTGAAAGACGTCGGGATCGAGCCCGTCGGCGCCGGGCCCGTTCGCGCCGTTCGCGGGCTGCTCGGGCGGGTCCGCCGCGGCGCCGCAACCGAGCACGGTGGCGACGGTGGCGGCGAGCCACGCCGAACGCAAAGTCCACGATGCCATTCGCTCAATCTAGCAGGGTGGAGGAAAAGGCACCGTCGTTGTGCTGGGTGACCTATGTGCTGCTCTTTCACCCCCCGGCCCCCCTCACTGCGTGAGGGGGGAGGTCCGCCGACGAGCAGCACGGAATCAGAACAGCAATCGTTTGCAAGCCTCGAAGTCCGCGGCGTTCGACTTCGACACGGTCTTCGCCGGATGGACCTCGGTGATCTGGTTGCCCTCGTGGTCGACGCGCAGCACGGTGCAGGCGTCCTCGCCGACGACGCCCCAGATCATGCTGCTCGCCGAGGTTCGCGTGGGCTTTCCGAGCTCCTGGTAGAGGGCTGCCGCAGCCGAGGTGAGGGGATCGCCCTTCTTCGCCACCTCGTTCGCGGCGACGAGCGCCTCGGCGGTGAGCGGCTCTTCGACGGGGGTCTCTGCCTGCGCGGTCCCGGACGCCGGGGCGGCAGCGGTCGCCGCGTGGGTCGGTGCTGCCGAAGCCGCGGGACTCGGCGCCGGGTCGTCGCATGCCGCTGCCAACGCAGACAGAATTGTCATGATGATGGCCGCCAGCCGCGGCCGCGGGTCGCGTGTGGTTCGCATGACTTCAGGAGACGCGCTGCGGTTTTCCGAAGAAGAAGCCCTGAAGGAGGTGGCAGCCGAGCTCGATGAGGACGTCTCGCTCCTCTTTCGTCTCGACGCCTTCGCCGACGACGATCGCGCCGATGTCTCGGCTGACCTCGGTCACCAGGCCGACGAGCTTCTTGCGCACCGGATCCTTGTCGACGTCGCGCACCAGCGTCATGTCGAGCTTGACCACATCGGGCCGCAGCTGCGCGAACGCCGTCAGACCTGCGTACCCTGCGCCGAGATCGTCGAGCGCAACGCGGAAGCCCATGTTCCTGAGCTCGGCCATCTTCACCTTGGCCTCTTCGACGTCGACGAGCGCGGCCCGCTCGGTGATCTCGAGCACGACAGCGGGCGCGACCTGCGAGAGCGGCTCCGCGCCGGCGGTGAGCAGGTCGTCGAGGAGATCGTCGGCGTGAAGGTTGACGAACACGTGATGCGAGCCCGCTGCTTTGACGGCGGCTTCGCCTGCCAGGCGTCGCACCGCCCGGCCCAGCTCTCGAAGCGTCCCGAGGTTCTCTGCCAGCCCGAGGATGTCGGCCGGCGTCCGCGCCGTCGGCTCGTCGCTCCGGACGAGCGCCTCGTAGGCGTAGATCTTTCCGGTCGGCCGGACGATCGGTTGGTACGCGAGCCAGAGCCGCTTGATCGTGGACTCGAATCGCATCTGCTCTTCGTTGAGGCCGCCGGCGTCGGTCTCCTGATCGGCGAGCAGCGACTCGAGGATGTCTCGCTTGGCGAGCGCCGTCGCGCGGGTCTGCATCGCTTTCATCGCGGCGTCGATCAGCCGATCGGCGAGGACCGGCTTGAGGAGGTACTGAAAGGCGCCCGCGTCGACCGCAGCGGCCGCCGACTCGACGTCGGGCGCGTCGGTCATGAGGAGCACCGGCAGGTCCGGATCCTCGGTGCGCGCGAACCGCAAGAGCTCGATTCCGTTGAGGGCGCGGGCGCCGAGGTCGGCGACGATGGCGTCGAACCAACCCGACGCGAGGAGCTGCGTCGCGATCACGCCGTCATCGGTCGATACGACCGAGAATCCGCCGCTTTCGAGCTGTCGCGCCACCGTCTGCTGCGCGTCGGTGTCGACGACCAGGATGCGGCCCTTGGTCGGAGGCTCGAGGAGCTCGCGTACTGCAGACGCGTGCAAGTCCGCGTCGATGAGCGGCGCATCGAGGGTGGTCTGCTCGCCGTCCGCGGGCGAAGGCCGGGGTTTCCGGGTCTCGTCCAACGCCGACAGTGTCGCTTGTTTCGGGCGGCCTGTCCTCTTTGACGCGGCGCGCCGGCGTGCTAGGAAACATTAGTTTGCACGCGAAGTATCTCGGCGGTGGACCCCTCGACCGGGGCCGCCAGCGCGACGCCTGAGGAGGCCATCGTGTCCAGCACCCCGCAGAATCGTTACAAGGCCGATCTCCGCGAGATGAAGTTTCTGCTCTTCGAGCAGTTTCCTCTCCAGCCGCTCCTTGGCAAGGCGCCGTACGAGGCCTGGGGCCAGGACGAGTGCGGCATGGTCATCGACGAGGCCTACAAGTTCTGCTGTGAGGTGCTCGGCCCGCTCAACGCCGTCGGCGATCGCGAGGGCTGTCGTCTCGAGAACGGTCGCGTCAAGACGCCGACCGGCTTCAAAGAGGCGTGGACGCGCGAGTACGAAGCGGGATGGAAGGCGCTGTCGTCGCCGGCGGAGTACGACGGGCAAGGGGCGCCGCACATGCTGACGCTCGCCGTCGAAGAGTTCCTTTGCGGCTCGAACCCGGCGTTCAACATGTACGGCGGCCTCGCTCACGGCGCGGCCGAGGTCATCGCGCACTTCGGCACCCCGGCGCAGAAGAAGCTGTTCGTTCGCAACATGCTCCACGGCGTCTGGGGCGGCACGATGTGCCTGACCGAGCCGCACGCAGGCAGCGACGTCGGCTCGGCGCGCACGAGCGCGAAGCGTCTCGGTGACGGCAGTTACTCCATCACGGGCACGAAGATCTTCATCTCTGCCGGCGATCAGGACTTCACCGACAACGTGATCCACCTGGTGCTCGCTCGCGTCGAGGGTGCTCCGCCGGGAACCAAGGGCCTCTCGCTCTTCATCGTGCCTGCGGTCCGCGTGAACGCCGACGGATCGCTCGGCGAGCGCAACGACGTTACC
>JBGTSH010000439.1:0-7161 GCA_041940405.1 Polyangiaceae bacterium | reverse complement strand
GCTGATTCTATGCCTATGAATATTTGGTAAGCGGATAAATTACCGTCTAGTCTAACAATATGTCACAAAAGTAAAGCCCTACACGACACTGAGTGTCGCAAGTCTTTGTTTCCCCTGTGAAATATTGTAACAACTGTTTACATTTTCCCTTAAATATTTGAAACGCAAAGCAAACAGTGTTAACCTAAAACAATCAAAAGATTGCGTTATCCTATTAAAACATAACGAATAGCTAAATCATTGTAAAATTTAAGATTTTCTGTTAATTCGTTTACCTATTTATTAAGTTTATTTTATCTAAACCTAGGCAAGCTCGCGATGGCTGCAGCTTGATACTCGGAGTTGGTTATGAAATTATTAAAAGTCACCGTATTAACTGCATTTTTAGGCTTATCAGGCGTTGCAAGCGCTGAATTGGTTGCCAATATTCCACTCAATGGCTCACGCTATGACAGCATGGAACCGATGGAGTTACTTAGCCAAGCTAAAACTGGCAACCAACAAGCGCAATTCTTCCTAGCCAAACGCTACCAAAAAGGTCTCGGCATTCAGCAAAACTTCCAACAAGCCATCCAGTGGTACACCACCGCCGCCAAACAAGACATTGCACCCGCACAATTAAATCTTGCCATGATGTATATTCGTGGCGAAGGCGTGCAGCCTAATGCTGGGCAAGCGCGTTATTGGTTAGAAAAAGCGGCAAAACTTGGTGATAACCGTGCCAGCTATACCCTAGCCATGCTAGATGAAAAAGAAAAGCCGCGGCGGAGCTCCATGTCCTCACGCCGCTCGTCGAAGCCGCGGAGCGTCGCTTCGGCTCCCGCGACGGCGGCGGCCAGCTGCGATGCGCGCGCGCGCAAATCGGCGACCTCGGCCTCGGCGGCGTCCTGCGACGCCTTGAGCTCGTCGAACTTCTCGGACTCGAGGCGCGCGGCCTCGGCCCCGCGCTCTTCTTCGGCGGCGGCCGTCTCGAGGGCGGTCAAGAGACCCTGAAGCTCTTCGCGGAGGCCGGCGAGACGCTCGGCGAGCTCTGCCTCTTCGCGAGCGTCGTCGAGTCGACGGGTCTCGAGCGAAGTGAACTTCTCGCGGCTGCGCTCGATCTCGCCCTCGTGCGTGCGCACCTGGTTGGCGGTGCGGAAGGCGTCGGTCTGGGCGCGCTCGGCGACCTCTTCGGCCTCGTGCGAGGTCTGTCGCACCACCTCGAGCTCGGCCTCGCGGACGCCGAGGGCCGTCTTGACCTGCTGAACCGCTTCGGCGCGTTCGGCGCGAGCGTTTTCTTCGACCTGGGTGCGGACGACGATCTCGAGGAAGCGATGCGACGCCTCCCACAAGACGACGTCTTCGAGCTCTTTTTTGTGCGCGATGTAGCGCTCGGCCTTGGCTGCTTGGCGCTTGAGCGACGCGAGGCTGCGCTCGATCTCGCTGACGATGTCGCCGACGCGCAGGAGGTTCTGCCGCGTCTGGTCCATCTTCTGCTCGGCCTGCTTCTTCCGCGCCTTGTACTTGGTGATGCCGGCCGCCTCTTCGATGAGCATGCGGCGGTCCTCGGGGCGAGCCGAGACGATGAGGCCGACCTTGCCCTGCTCGATGATCGAGTAGGCCTTGGTGCCGACGCCGGTGCCGAGGAAGAGATCGGTGACGTCCTTGAGGCGGACCTGCGTCTTGTTGATCAGGTACTCGCTCGTCCCGTCGCGGTAGAGGCGGCGGGTGACGGCGATATCGGCCCAGTCGCGGTACTCGAGCGGCAGCTCTTGAGCGCCGACCTTGTCGGTGTTGTCGAAGGTGAGCGTCACCTCTGCCAGACCGTGCGGCCCGCGCGAGGCAGAGCCGGCGAAGATGACGTCGCTCATCGAGCGGCCGCGAAGGTGGCGCGCGCTCTGCTCGCCCATGCACCAGCGGATCGCGTCGACGATGTTCGACTTACCGCAGCCGTTCGGGCCGACGATGCCGACGATGTCGTGGTCGAAATGGATGACCGTTCTGTCGACGAACGATTTGAAGCCGGCGATCTCGAGCTTCTTGATGTGCATGGGGGCGAGCGTTCTCTCTTCGCGGGGCCGGGAGGGTAGGGTGCCGGTGGCCTCGGACGTGTTGTCACGCCACGGCACGTAGGGCCATATCGGGGGTACACGGGATGGTACGCGCGTTCAAGTCTTGACAAGCGGTCAGCGTTCCAAAGGTTTCCGCCGAACCCGCCCGGCCCCGCGCGCGTCTTGGGGGCCCAATCCTGTGCAAGCCGCGGACCTCCGGACTTGACGCTGGAGTTCTTGAGCTTATTGCTCAGGGCAGGATTTCGCCATGCCGACCTACGAGTATGTCTGCGAGTCGTGTGGAAATGAGTGGGAAGCCGAGCAGTCGATCAAGGCCGACCCCCTCAAGGACTGCCCCAAGTGCGCGCAGCAGACGGCCAAGCGCCAGATCTCGCGCGGCACCGGCTTCATCCTGAAGGGCGGTGGTTGGTACTCGGACCTCTACTCCGGTGCGAGCAACAGCAAGTCCGAGAGCAAGTCCTCCGAGAGCAAGCCCTCCGAGAGCAAGTCCTCCGAGAGCAAGTCCTCCGAGAGCAAGGGCTCGAGCGACAGCGGGTCCTCGGGGTCTTCGAGCTCCGGCTCTTCGAGCTCCGGTTCCTCGAGCGGGGGGTCGAGCTCGTCGAGCGGTGCGTCCACGTCCGGCGGGTCCTCGGCCAGCGCCCACAGCTGATCGCGCGCTCGCTCGTGCTAGGTTGCCGAGAGCATGAGCCAGCGCGACAAGGTCGAAGAGATCACGCAGCGCCTTCACGAGACCGACCGCGAGATCCTGCGCGTCATCGAGAAGCGCGCCCGGATCGTCCAAGACCTCGTCGCGACTCGGACGGACGCCGGCAAGCTCTCGCCGATCGTCGATGGTCAGCGCCTGCGCGCCCTCGAGCAAGCGGCCTCGGCGCCTCTCTCGGCGAGCGCCGTGCGCCCGATCTTCGCCGCCATCGACGCTGCGTGCCGCGTCTACGAGGTCGCGCCGCGCGTCGCGTGCGTCGGTCCTGAAGGCGGGTTTCCGTGGCTCGCCGCGAACCTGCACTTCGGTCCGCGGGCCGAGCTGGTGCGCGCCGAGACCCCCGAGAAGGCGCTCGAAGAGGTCGCGCGCTCGCAGGTCGAGTACGCGGTCGTGGTCTACGAGACGCTGCGCGACGGCCTCGCCTTTGGGACCATCCAGGCGATCGCCGCGCTCGATCTGAAGCTCGTCGGCGAGCGTGAGGTCACGCACACGCTGATGCTCGTGAACAAGACGGGCGAGAAGCCCGACATCGAGCGCGTGTACGCGAGCTCGCATCATCACGCGCTCTGCGAAGCGTTCCTCGCCGCGAACTACCCCAAAGCGACCGTGCTCCACGTCCGAAGCGCGATCATGGCGATCGAGCTCGCCGCCGAGAACCATGGCGCGGCGGCCGTCGTGCCGTCGCGGTTGATCCCGCAGACGTCGGCCCACGAGCTCCGGGTCGTCGCCGAGAACGTCGGCGACGAAGGCGAGCTCCGTGTTCGCTACGGCGTCGTGTCGCGCTTGCCGATGCCGCGCACCGGCAACGACGCGACCGCGCTCCTCTTCGGCGTGCACGATCGGCCGGGCGCGCTGCATGACGTCCTGCAAGCCTTCAAGGAGAAGAGCTGCAACCTGCGGCGCATCCAGTCGCGCGCAGTCCCGGGCGGCGACGGCTGGGAATACGTGTTTTACGTCGAGGTGAGCGGTCACGTCACCGATCGGCCTCTCGTCGCCGCGCTCGAAGGCGTGAAGCAGAAGGCGCGCCTGCTCAAGATCGTGGGCTCCTTTCCGCTCGACGCCGCCGAGGCGACGCCGCCGTCGTCCGGAACGTCGACGGGCGCAGCGCGCTGATGCGACGGCGCGATCTGCTCGACCTCGCGGTCGGCCATGCCGCCATCGGCGTGCTGGGAACCGGCCTCGCCGGCGCTGCCTGCGCGAGCTCGCCCTCGCTCGTCCCCATCGGCGGTGAGAACGTCGATCCCGCCGAGATCGACAAGGACCCGATGGCGCTCATGCCGTCGGGCGTCCTCGTCTTCGGGAAGGTCGATCTCGTCGCTCTCTTTCGGACGCCGATCGGCGCAGACATCGCGGCGCTGGTGCAATCGCTCGTCCCGCTCGGCGCCGAGTCGGGCTTCGTACCGGGCCGCGACACCGAGCGCTCCTTCCTCGGCGTGTACGCGATGCAAGGTGTCGACTTCTGCGCAGTCACGCAGGGGCGATTCGACATCGAAGCGATCCGTCGTGCCGCCGACGCGCGCGCCGCGACGGCGTCGGGCCTCCCGATGGTGAAGAGCCGCTACGGCCAGTTCGATCTCTACACCGTCGGAAACATCGGCTTCGTCCTGCTGACGTCGCGCACGCTGCTCTCGGGGAACGAGACCGGCATGCGGCGCGCGCTCGATCGGCTCCGTTACAAGCGGCTCGAGCGCAGCGTCCCCGAATGGATGGTGAGCTTGAGCGAGACGAAAGACTCGAGCTTCGTCGTCGCCGGCGACTTCGGCGCGAGCGAGGTGATGACGCCCAAGTCGCCGGAGAAGAAGCCGCCCTTCGAGCCGGGACCGACAGGCTCTGCGGCCGAGCCGGTGCTCGAGGCGGCGGCCGGGAGCTTTCCTTTTTTGTCGGGGCTCCGCGCGCTGCGCCTCCTCGGCAACTTCCTCGCGCCCGGGCTCAACTTCGCGGGCGCGCTCACCTACGCCTCGCCCGAGAAAGCGCAGGCGGGCGCCGAATCGCTGCGTCATCTCTCCGAGCTCGCACAGTGGGCCAACCTGCTGACGAGCTTCGGCTTCGGCGCCACGATCGCGCCGGCCCAGATCGCGTTGCAAGAGCGCGAGGTCGCCTTCACGCAGGCGGTCGACACGGCGATCGCTCGCGCCTTCCTCGGCATGGTCGCGCAGTACGTGCGGCGGAGCTGAGCGGTGACGACACGGCGCGGGTTCGTGGTCTGGTTCACCGGCCTCTCGGGGTCGGGCAAGAGCACGCTCGCGACCCTCGTCGCCGCCGAGCTCAGGCTTCGCGGTGTCCACGTCGAGATCCTCGACGGCGACGAGGTCCGTACCCACCTCTCCAAAGGCCTCGGCTTCTCGCGCGAGGACCGTGACACCAACGTCCGCAGGATCGGCTTCGTCGCCAAGCTGCTCGCTCGCGCCGGCGCGTGCGCGATGACGGCCGCGATCAGTCCGTACCGCGACGTGCGCGACGAGCAGCGCAAGGCGATCGGTCGCTTCGTCGAGGTCTACTGCCGGTGCTCGATCGAGGTGCTCTCGGCGCGCGATCCCAAGGGCCTCTACCAGAAGGCACTCGCCGGCGAGATCGCGCACTTTACCGGCGTCACCGACCCGTACGAGGAGCCCGAGCGCGCGGACGTCGTCGTCGACACAGAGGCCGAGGACAAAGAGACGAGCGTGAAGCGCATCGTCGAGGCGATCGAGAAGCTCGGCTACCTCGAGCACGACGCGCCGCCCCTCGCGATGCCGATGCCGCACGGCGGGACCCTGGTAGGCGTCGAGACGGGCGATCCGACGCCGGGTGCCCGCTCGATCCTCGTCCCGACCGACGTTCGCGGCTGGCTTCACCTCGTGGCGACCGGCGCGCTGTCGCCGATCTCGGGGCCGCTCGGAGAGAAGGATGCGACGCGCGTCGGGAAAGAGGCGCGTCTCGAGTCGGGCCTCGCGTGGCCCGTCCCGCTCGTTCTCGCTGCGC
Source organism: Polyangiaceae bacterium (assembly GCA_041940405.1). Lineage (GTDB taxonomy): Bacteria > Myxococcota_A > Polyangia > Polyangiales > Polyangiaceae > Xiheicaenibacterium. The sequence goes on along the minus strand of JBGTSH010000439.1, from coordinate 1,449 downwards.
CTCCGGACGCGGCGCCCGGCGCGGTCATCTCGATCGCGGGCACTTCGCTCGAGGTCCGCGTCAGCGAGGTCTGGAAGGATCCAGGCGGGACCTCGCGGGTCAAAGGCGAGGTTCGGGCCACGCAGTCCGTCGGCCCGCTGGCCAGCACCATCCGGGCCGAGGCCGCGCGCCGCGGCGGGGCGGCGAGCGGCATCGTGGTTCGCTCGCCGATCGACGACGAGGCGCGAGCGCGGCTCCTCGCGGCCATGAACCAGGACGGTTGTGTCATCATCATTCCCGCGCCGGCGGGCGACGCCGAGGCCACGCGCGAGTCGGCCCTCGCGCTCGCCCGAGCCCGCGAGCTCGAAGGGCGCGCGCTCCTCGTGATGACGCCGCTGCCGGTGCTCGAGGGTCCCCGCGACGCCCTCCTTCAAGCGATCGTCCTCAAGAACCTCGGCGCGACGGTGGCGCTCGTACGGACGGTCCCGGGAGCACCGGACCCGTTCGCAGGCTTCACGCCGGCCGAGCTCGAGATCGAGATCGCGCGCTACTGATCAGCGGCGCTTGGGTGCAGGCGGCTCGGCGGTGCGCGGGTCGTCGGGCCAAGCGTGCCTCGGATACTTGCGCCGGAGCTCCTTGGCGATCGCCGGATAGTGGCGATCCCAGAATCCGGCGAGATCTGTCGTCACCTGAACGTCGCGGCCGTTCGGCGCCAAGAGGTGCAGGACCAGCGGCACGCGCCCGCGCACGATGCGCGGCCCGTCCTTCATGCCGAAGAAGTCCTGAAGTCTCGAGGACACGTTGGGCGGCGCGCCGCGTGGGTAGTCGACGACGAGCTGACGTCCGGAGGGGAGCGGGATGCGCTCCGGCGCGTGCTCGCGGAGCGCGCGCTGGTGATCGTTCGGCAGCGCATCGAGAGCGCGCGCGGCCCAGTCGACGCCCGCCGCTTCGTCGAGGGTGGCGAGTCCCTCGCAGCCCGCGCGGACCAGGGCGCGAAGATCGCGATCGAGCGCGGTGAGGCCGAGCTCCGGCGCGTGCTCGATCAAGAGCTCGATCCGCGCGGCGAGGCGATCGAGATCGCCGATCTTGTCGGGAGGCAGGCCGCTCGCGATGATCGCCTGGGCGAGCACGTCGGCCACCTTGACCGGATCGCGCGGCTTGTCGCGCGTCCGTTCGAGCACGACGCTGCCATACCGCAGGGTTCGGACGGCCTCGACCTTGCGCGACCCGGCAGGAATCTCGAGCGTCTCTTCGTCGACGATGTCGTCCGTGTAGAGATCCAAGAGCCAGTCGGCCTCGATCGCGCTCGCGAGCTTCACCACCGATCGCGTCTGCGTTTCGATCGTCCGCTCCTCGACGTCGGCCGCCACGATGAGGTCGGCGTCGCGCACGCGGCTCGACTCGGACAGGGTGGCCGTCCCCCCGCCGGCAAACAGCACCTCCGTCGGCCCGGTGCGCGCGCCGCGCGCG
>JBGTSH010000438.1:0-7292 GCA_041940405.1 Polyangiaceae bacterium | reverse complement strand
GCCAGCAAGGACGCGCTCTGTTCCAGCGCGGTGTGGCCGTTGGCGCCGGCCACGACCACGATGCGGTTCTCGCCGTCGGGCTCGGCGATGACGACACGACCGTCAGCCAGGCGCATCCGGAGGCGGGCGACGTGGTCGCCGAAGCACCCGTCGACGTGGTGGCTCTTGCCGTGGACGTCGGCGGCGACGGCGCCGCCCATCGTGACGAACTGGGTTCCGGGCGTGACCGGCACGAAGAAGCCACCCGGCAAGAGGCGGTGGTTGAGCTGCTCGATCGACACGCCCGCTTCGGCCCTCAAGAGCCCGGTCGTCTCGTCGAACCCGAGCAGCCGATCGGCGAGCACCGTGGTCGCCACTTCGGGGTGGCCGCTCGGCGGGAGCGCGCTGTCCCCGTAGGACCGGCCGAGGCCCCGGCACAAGACTGCGCCATCGGTCAGGCGCTCGAGGTCCTCGGACAGCTTCTCTTTGCCGCGAACGGGGATACGGCCCCAGCCGGAAAGTGCCTCCATAAGGTCGCGGGACAAATGGGGCACAAGCGCCGCAAGGTCAAGGAAACCAAACGAGGAGATTCCATAGAGAAGATGGAGGGACGGTGGAGTTGTGTTCCATGAGCGCCCCGGCGAGGCTGCCGCCGATGGCCGCCGCCAACCGACTCGCGAACGAGACGAGCCCCTACCTCCTTCAGCACGCGCACAACCCGGTCGACTGGTACCCCTGGGGGAAAGAAGCTCTCGAGAAGGCGCAGCGCGAGGACAAGCCCATCTTCCTCAGCATCGGCTACGCCGCCTGCCACTGGTGCCACGTCATGGAGCGAGAGAGCTTCGAGGACGACGAGGTGGCGCGCGTTCTCAATGACAAATTTGTCAGCATAAAGGTCGACCGCGAGGAGCGACCGGACATCGACGCGATCTACATGACGGCCACCGTCGCGATGAGCGGGAGCGGCGGCTGGCCGATGAGCGTCTTTCTGACGCCGGATCAGAAGCCCTTCTTCGCCGGCACCTACTTCCCCAAGTCCTCGCGCTACGGGCGCCCCGGCTTCCTTCAGCTCCTCGAGAAGATCTCCGAGGTCTGGAAGAAGGACCGCGCGCAGCTCGCGCGTCAGGCCGACGAGCTCACCGGCGCGGTCGCCGCCGAAGCGGCCAAGGAGACGCCCCGCGGCATCGAGGCCGAAGCCGAGGACAAGGCCGTCGCTCAGCTCGCGCGCTCGTTCGATCCCGAGTGGGGCGGCTTCGGTCACGCGCCCAAGTTCCCTGCCCCGTTCGCGCTCTCGACGCTGCTCCGGCACCACGCGAGGACGGGCGACGAGCTCTCCCTGAAGATGGTCAAGGTGACGCTCGATCGCATGGCACGCGGCGGGATGTACGACCACATCGGCGGTGGCTTCGCGCGCTACTCGACCGACGAAAAATGGCTCGTGCCCCACTTCGAGAAGATGCTCTACGACAACGCGCAGCTCGCGCGCGTGTACGTCGAAGCCTGGCAGGTGACCGGCGATCCGGAAACGTGCGCCGTCGCGACCGAGACGCTCGACTACGTCGTGCGCGAGATGCAGGGCGCGCACGGCGGCTACTTCAGCGCGACCGACGCCGACAGCGAGGGCGTCGAGGGCAAGTTCTTCGTCTGGACCCTGCGCGAGATCGAGGAGCTGTTGGGCGAGGCTGACGCAGCCGTCTTCGCGGCCGCCTACGACATCAGCGAAGAGGGCAACTGGGAGGGGCACAACATCGCTTGGCAGCCCGAGCCGCTGGCCGACGTCGCCAAGGGCCTGGGAAAGTCGCTCGACGAGGTTCGAGCCGTCATCGCACGCTCCAAGCCGGTCCTCTACGAGGCGCGGAAGAAGCGCATCCCGCCGCTGCTCGACGACAAGGTGCTCGCCTCGTGGAACGGCTTGATGATCGGCGCGATGGCCTTCGCCGGCCGCGTGCTCGGCGAAGCGCGCTGGATCGAGAGCGCGAAGCGCGCGGCAGAGGCCGTCCTCACGCGGCTCGCCCGGCCGGACGGCGGCCTCTACCGGACCTTCCGCGCCGGCAAGAACGGCGAAGAGAAGGCGCACATCGACGGCTTCCTCGAGGACTACGCGTTCATGGCCGACGCGCTCGTCGATCTCTTCGAGGCGACCGGCGATCGAGAGCACCTCTCGGCGGCGCTCCGCCTCGCCGAGCGGATGATCCTCGACTTCGGGGGCGACGACGACGAAGGCTTCTTCACCACCGCAAAGTCGGCCGAAGCGCTCGTCGTGCGGATGCGTGAAGGTCAGGACAACGCGACGCCGAGCGCGAACGCCGTCGCGGCCCGCGCCCTCGTGCGTCTCGCGGCCCACGCAGGCCGCGACGATCTGCGCGACGTCGCCGAGCGCGCGATCCGCGCCCACGGTCGCGGGATCGCCCGGCAGCCCCGCGCCTTCCTCACGTCGCTCGACGTCGTATCGCGCAGCGTCACGTCGCCGATCGAGGTCGCGATCGTCGGGAGCCCCGACGATCCCGGGTTCGTCGCGCTCTCGCGCGCCCTCGCGCGCCGCTATGTGCCGGGGCTCCTCTTCGCGAAGCTGGACCCGAAGAGCGAACGTCGAGCGCTTGCGCATCCGCTCCTCGAGGGAAAGACCCTCGTCGACGGCAAGGCCGCGGCGTACGTGTGCAGGAACTACGCATGCTCGCTCCCTGTCACGACGCCCGACGCGCTCGATGCCGAGCTCGACGCTGCGCTCGGCCGGGCCAAGAGCGAAGAGCGCGGCGCCCTCTCGGCTTCCGCGCTCCAAGGCCGCGCCTCGGCCGACGCGGCCCGCGCGCTGCTCGACCGCGCCAAGGTCCCTGGCGACCTGCGGGGCGACATCGGCGGGATCCCCACGCACCGCGCGGGCGTCCTGGTCGCGAGCTATCGCGAGGCAGAAGCAGCGACGCTCCTCGCCGCCGCCGTCTCCCGCGGCCGCAACCTCATCGCCTTCGATCCCGAGCGCGCCGAGGCGGTGGGCGACACCCTGCCGCGCCTGGCCGAGACCGGGACGGGGCGCGACGCCCTCGTCTTGGTGCTCGCGGCGTCCGACGTGCTCGAGCCCAAAGCGCTCGGCAGCGCGCTGGGGAAGGCTCGCATCGCCTCCGCCGACGTCGTCCTCTTGCCGGCGAGCGCCGCGGGCTTCGAGGCCGCTCGCGTCGCCGCTGCCGCGCTCGTAACAAGCGGCCTCGCCCACGCCGCCGGCCTCGCGTTCGCCGAGCCCGTCGACGCGGCGCTCGCCAGAGCCCTCGGATCTGCTGACAGTTCTGTCACGTTCATCGCCGCGCCGCTGAACCTCCTCGAAGGCGACGCGGCAGCTGTGGCGTCGCTGAGCGCAGCGGGATGGTCGTTCCTCGCGACGCGGCCGCTCGATGGACGCACCGGCCCCCGCACCGTCCACCTCGTCGATCCCGCCTCGCTGATCCAGCCGCCTCCCGGCCCTCCCCTCGCCGCCGCGGTCGCCGAGCTCGCCACGCTCGAGGAGGAGTACCGAAAGACGATCGCAGTCCACCTTCGCGCAGAGGGGGCCGACGTGGATCCCAACGAGCTTCTCACCTGGTCGCGCGAGCTCGGCCGCGCCGAGGCGGCGCTCGACGATCTGGCCGAGGTCGAGGCCTTCGTCGCGCAGAGCGTCGCTCCGGTGATCGGCGCACAGCTCGGCGCGCTCTCGGGGATCGGCGGTCCCCTGGCCGAGCTCGTCGCTTCGCTCCGCGATCGCTACGTCGAGGCGGTCGACAAAGGCGTCCAGGCGCTCGCACGCAAGGTCGGCTCGCGCCAGGCGGCGTTCGCGGCGACGGTCGCCAAGGCCGCGTCACCCTCGGACACCACCAAGGCCGGACGCGTCGCGCTCGGCGCGGTGCTCGGCGCCAAGGGTGTCGCAGCCACGCTCGTAACCCATCGACGGAGTGAAGAGCTCGACCGCAGCGCGGCTTGGGATCTCGCGGCGCCCGGGCTCGACGAGGTCGGCGCCGCCGTCCGCAAGGCGATGCCGAAGGTCTAGGGGGCCGTCTTCATACCTGGGAAGTCTCCCAAAGCAATCGGGCACGGGCACGGGCACGGGGCGGATGATTCGTCACATCCTGGCGTGACGGCGAGAGCGAGCGCAGGCGTGGGCGAGCGCGCGGGCGTGGGCGAGCGCGCGGGAGCGCGCGGGCGTGGGCGCGAGCGCGAGGCGCGCGGGCGGCACAACGCGGAGCACCCCGAGAAACTCACCATAGATCCGAAGCATCGCGCACCTCCGTTTGCCCCCCGCAGGCAACGGTGCTGCGCGAGGGCTTGCCCGTCGCCGCCGGTGCGCGGAGGTGGAGTCAAGGCTGGCGCCGAGCCTTGGCGAGCCGACACCCGCGCGAAGCGCGGGCTTGGCCTTGACCCACCGAGCACACCGGCAAGATGGGAAGCCCGAGCGAGCCAACCCCTCTCTCGCTCTCTCGCCCTCTGGCCCTCTCGCTCTTTCGCCCGCGCCCGCGCCCGCGCCCGCGCCCGCTCACAGGATGTGACCAATCTTCAGCCGTGCCCGTCCGTGCCCGTGCCCGTGCCCGGTATCGTTTTGGACCTGATTGGTTGAAGACGCGCCCTAGCCGCGCTCCCCGTCTGGTCCGGAACGCAGCGTTCCGTAACCGTTCCAGAGGAGCCGGCGGGTGCTGTGGCTGGGCGCGGCCCCGTTGCCGGCGAAGGCGTGCGCCTCGTCGCGCTCGGGAGTCACAAGACCGAAGCGCGGTGCGTGCTCGGACGCGATACGTAATATCTGCAGCGCCTGCATCGACTCCTTGTCGATGATGAACGCGATCGGCTGCGCCGAGGCCTCCCACGTCGCGGCGATCGTCGCGTAGGCGGTGGCGACCGCCTCGCTGACGGCAGCTGGCGCGCGTCGTAAGTCGATGACCATGCCGTCAGCGAGCGGCTCGACCACCAGGGTCTGGGCGTGGGCCAAGAGCGCCCTCGCTGCGTCCTCGAGCGCGGTCGGGCCGAGCTCGGGACGCCTGTAGACGCGCGCGACGGCCACGCGCCGCGAGATCTCGATGGCGAAGTTCTCGCCCTCGACGTAGGGGGTCATCGCGGCGCTCCCGGTGGAAGCGACGCGTGCGACCGGCTCGCGGCCCAGGCGTCGGCCCCCAGCTCGGTGTGAAACACGCGGAACTCGCCGCCCCACGTCATGGACGCGAGCTGCAGCTGCGTGTCGCGCGCGAGCTGGACGGCCGAGACGAGCACCCCGAGGCGCGTCATCTTCCGGTCGCAGAGCGCCTTCAGCGATCTCCATACGTAAAGCGGCATCACCCCGTCGAGATCTCGGATGTCGATCACGACGCACCGCTCGAGATCGCCCTTGAGCAGCGCGGCCATCTCTTCCAGAAACCGCTCGGCGAATGCCGGGTCGTCGGCATCAGCCACGAGATCCAGCCGGTAGCTGGTGGAGCTCGGACGCCTGACGAGCCTGCGCGAAGGGGGACGCATCCTTCCGGGTCGAAGCCCACCCGGCGGGCGCTTGGGAGTCGGATCGAGAAGGTTTCGACTCACGGTCCTCCTGGGGGGAAACGCCGCAATGCACCGCCTGGCGAGGCGTCTTGCGACAGGGGAAGGCCACACTTCTGCGCGGAAAGCAGGGGCTCGGGCGGAGACTCGCGGAAACGATGCAGACGCTGTGCCGAGTCGACGCGCGGCTCGAGCTCTCGTAAGAGCGAACCATGACGGACTGGCGCTGCAGCGCGGGGATTCTGGTCGTCTGCACCGTTCTTTCTGGCTGCCCGGAGCCTCCTCCGGCGACGAAGGCGTCCGCCAGCAGCACCGCGACCACGGCTGCCGCGCCGCCGTCCGCGTCCGCATCCGCATCGGCCGGCGATCGCCCCGACTTCGAGCGCAAGCGATCAGGCGGCCCGAAAGCGCGGCCCGGCGCCGCGCAGATCACCGGCGACATCCTCCACGAGCCGGTCCACCGCGCGATCCGCGAGAGCCTCCCGAGCCTCGTCGGTTGCTATGCGGACGGCATCAAGAAGAACGCCCAGCTCAAAGGGAAGGTCATCTTCTCGTTCACGATCGAGTCGAGCGGCGCCGCGAAAGAGGTCAAGCCCGACGCCGACATGAAGGACAAATCCGTCATCGACTGCGCCACGCGCGTCGTCTCCGGCCTCTCGTTCCCCAAGCCGAAGGCCGGCGTCGTGTCGGTTCGCTACCCCATCCTCTTTTCGCCGGGCGACGACGTCGCGGGCAAGCCGGCCAAGGACGCCACGCAGGCGGACGTGGAGAAGGCGCTCGCCGACGCGGGCGCCACGGGCGTCACAGCGAAGCCGAAGGACGGCGCCCAGGGCGCGGTCGTCATCACCGGCAAGAACGGCGCAGCGGACTTCACCATCGTCTTCGTTCCCCAGGCCGGAGCCAAGCTCGACCCGGCCGAGATCGACAAGCTCGCCGCCAAGGGCGTCGTCTACACCGATGACACGCTCCTCGTGGCCGTAGAGAGCAGCTCGCCGCAGGAAGCCGAGAAGGTGCTGAAGGCGATCGTCAAAGAGCGTTGAGGCAGGTCGAGGATCGCGAGCTCAGAACGTGAGCGCGATCTTTGCGAAGTGCTTGCCGTCTTGCATGTGCTCGAGCGCGGCGCGCGCTTCGGTCCAGGCGAAAGTGGAGCCCACCACCGGCTTGATGCCGAGGAGGTCGATCGCGCGGTTCATGCGCAAGAACCCCTCTTTGTGACCGACGAAGACGCCCTGCAGGCGCACGTTGCGCATGAGGATCGGGAGCACGTTGACCTCGGTCGCGGCGCTCGCGAGGACGCCGATCACCGAGACGGTCCCGCCCGGACGGACGGCCCGCAGCGACTCGCCGAGGGTGCCCGCGCCGCCGACCTCGACAACGTGATCGACCCCTCGCCCGCCGGTCAGCTCGACGGCGCGCTTGCCCCACGCCGGCGTGGATTTGTAGTTCACGAGCTCGTCCGCTCCGAGCTCCTTGGCCCGGGCGAGCTTCTCGTCGCTCGAGCTGGTGGCGATGACGCGCGCCCCCATCGCGCGGGCGATCTGGAGCGCCGCGATCGAGACGCCGCCGGTCCCCTGGACGAGCACCGTCTCGCCGGCCGCCAGGTTGCCTTGCTCGACGAGGGCGCTCCACGCAGTCAGATAGGCACACGGAAGGCATGCGGCCTCGGCGTCCGACAGCTTCGCCGGCACCTCGACCACATTGGCTGACGGTACCGTCATCCGTTCCCGGAGGACGCCATCGATGGGTCCGCCGAGCGTCGTCGCGAGCTTCTCCCGCGTGGTCGGCCCTGCGTCCAGGAGGTGGAGGAGGCGCCGCCGCACGTTGTAGGCCGG
>JBGTSH010000437.1:0-7376 GCA_041940405.1 Polyangiaceae bacterium | reverse complement strand
CGTTCTGGGTGATGACGCCGGCGAGGAGGCCGCGCCGCTCGAGCTCGGCGACGGCGTGGTGGCCGGCGTTCGGGCGTGCTCCCGAGATACGCGGCCACCCGACGAAGCTCCGCGCCCAGTAGCGCCTCCTTACTGCCGGGTCGCGGAGAAAGTCCCGATGCTGGAGGGGTGTTCTCGGGCGCTGTCGGCTCGTGGCGCCGCGATAATCGGGGATCCCGGACTCGGTGCTCAGACCCGCGCCGGTCAGCGCGACGGCGCGTCGGTTCACGAGGAGCTGCACGAGCGCTGCGGTGGTCATCTCGGCCGGGCCAATCTCCGGGAGTGCAGTCTAGCCGCCGGTCGACATCGCGGCACTGCCATCGAGCCGCTCAAATGCTAACGTCGCCGGGCAAAGCATGCTCGGCCGGGTGCTCACGATCGCCCTCAACACCTACCGTGAGGCGGTGCGCGCCCGCATCCTGCTCGGCCTCGCAGGCGTCGCGTTCTGCGTGTCGGCGTTCTCGCTCGTCATCGCGAGCTTCACGCTGAACAGCGCTCCACGCGTCGTCAGCGATCTCGGTGCCGCGTCGATCTCCCTCTTCAGCGTCCTGGTCGCGGTGGTGATCGGCGCGACGACGCTCTATCGAGAGCTCGAGCAGAAGACGATCTTTCCCATCTTGGCGCGGCCCATCTCGCGCGGGGAGTACGTGGTCGGAAAGTACGCGGGCATTCTGCTCACGATCTTCACGTTCATCGCCGCGGACACCGGCCTCGTCTTGATGCTCTGCGCTGCACTGGGGAAGCAGTCGGTGACCCTGCTCTCGGTAGCGTTCGTCGGCATCCAGCTCGGCTATCTGCTCTCGTTCAAGTGGCCCTCGGCCTTCACCTTCGCCACGATCCCTTGGGCAGTCGCGATGCTCGTTGCCGGGCTCCTGCTCTCCGACGTCGTGCCGGACGAGCGGCGCGTGGTCCTCACCCAGGCGCTGCTCTCGTTCCTGGAAGTGGGCATCGTGGCGGCGATCGCGCTCCTGATGTCGTCGTTCTCGACGCCGTTCCTCTCGGCCCTGCTGACCTTGGGGCTCTGGATCGTGGGGCGCTCGTCGGATTCACTCGCTCGCTTCCCGAAGAAATTCTTTGGTCCCGCCGTGGCGGACTTCGCCAAGCTGCTCGGCAAAATCGTGCCGAACCTTCACCTCTACGTGCCGCCGCGTCCGCTCCTCACGGGCGAGGCGGCCGACGTGAGCCGTCTGGACTACATCCTCCTGGCGACGCTCACCGCGATAGGCTGGGCGGTCGGGCTCTTGGCCGTCGCGAGCTTCGTCTTCAAGAGGCGTGACTTCTTGTGAGCTCGGGCTGGCTTCGCAGCGCGTTGCGAGCCCTCTTGGTCTTCGTCCTCGGTGTCGCCGTGCTGACCTTCCGCGTTCTGTTCGCGGGCGAGCGCGAGATCGCGCGCAGTACGGCCGCGCTCGAAGCGGGCGATCCCATGCTGGCGATCGATCACGCGCGCCAAGCGGCGACCTGGTACGCGCCCGGCGCGCCCCACGTGCGCGTCGCGTACGGCCGGCTGCTCGCGCTCGGTCGTGAGGCGGAGAACCGCAAGAGCCGCGACACGGCCCTTCTCGCCTACCGTGCGATCGTGACTGCCTCGACCTCGACCACCTGGCTCGTCGTGCCGCACGAGGCCGACGCCGCCGAAGCGCGCGCGGCGATCGCGAGGCTCGAGTCGACCGCGCCGCGCCCCATCGCCACGGCCACGCAGCCTCCCGCCGAGGTCGAGCGAGAGCTCGCAGCCGCGCTCGCGCGCTCACCGGGCCCGAGCCGGATATGGTCCGTCGTCCTCGCGGCGTCGTTCGTGGCGCTCGCCGCCGGGATCGCCATCGTCCTGCGACGAGCGATCGACGAAACCGGACGTCTGCATCGTGGCGCCGCGGCTCTCGGTGCTGCGATCGGCTTCGCAGGGCTCGCCGGTTACGCGTTCGCCCTCTGGCTCGCGTGACGGTGTAACCTCGTCGTACCTCGGCACGACGCGAGGCACGCGAGCATGGCTCAAAGCGAACGCCGCCCATCGGATGTGACCCCGATCCCCGATCCGGAGCCCAGCGTTCCGCCCTCCTCCGTCCGCTTCTCGACGGAGTCGTTCGCGCCGCGGCCGTCGACCGAGTCGATCATTCCGAAGCCGAAGGGCCACCCGAGCCTGGGTCTCAGCGTGCTCGCGCTCATCGCCGTGATCGGCGCCGCATACATCGCGCACCCGCTCTGGATGGGACTGGCGGTCGGTACGGTGATGGCGTTCACGTCCGACCCTCTCTACAAGTGGCTCGGACGCGTGCTCGGGCAAAGGAGAGCGCTCGCCGCGCTCCTCACCACGATCACCGGCGGCATCGCGAGCCTCGCCGTGATCGGCACGGTCACCTACATCGCCGTCTCGGAGATCGTCGATCTCGTCGTTCGGTTCCGCGTTCCTTCGGCACACGAGATCCTCGGCGTGCGAGGCATGCGCCTCCTCGAGCGCGCGCACGTCTCGCCCGATGCGCTGATCGAGCAGCTCAACACCGCGCTCGTTTCGTTCTCCGAGCGCGCCGCCGGCGGCGTCGCGAGCGTCCTGAGCACGACGACGTCGCTGATGCTGACCGTCGTGATCGCGTTCTTCACGATGTACTACGTGCTGCTCGAGTGGCCCGCGTTGGTGCGCCGCCTGCAGCGCTTGATGCCGCTCGATCCGCGCCACACGCGCGCGCTCGCGAACGAGTTCCGCAACGTGGGGCGCAGCGCGTTCGTCGGCACGATGGGGACCGCGCTCGTCCAGGGCGGGTTCGCCGCGATCGGCTTCGCCCTCGCCGGCGTCTCGCAGCCGCTCCTCTGGGGAACGATCACGATGCTCGCGTCGTTCTTGCCGGTCATCGGCACCGCCGCGGTTTGGGTGCCCGTGTCGATCGTCGCCTTCGCCACCGGACGAAGCGGTGCGGCCATCTTCATCTTCTTCTGGGGGCTCCTGGTCACGACAGCGGTCGCCGACTACGTCGTACGCCCGCGGCTCGTCGGGTCGCACACCCAGGTCCACCCGCTGCCGCTCTTGATCTCGCTCCTCGGCGGCGTCGAGATGTTCGGCCTAATGGGCGTCCTCGTCGGCCCGATCTTCATGGCGCTGTGCCTCGCCGTGCTCCGGATCTACGAGGTCGAGCGCATGCGTGACGGCGACTCGGCGACGAGCACGCCGCCGCCGGTGCCTGAGTAACGTCAGGGTCAGGCGCCTCGTCGATCGAGCGACGCGCTACCGATCTCGACCAGGACGATGCTCGCGAGCCCCACCAGGACCGCGGCGAGCGCCGGCACGTGCGCGCGTGCGAAGGTGAGGGCGATCGCTCCGAGGCATCCCAGCACGAACGGGACGAAGGCCCATCCCATTCGATCGGACGCGCGCGGCGCGTGGCCTGCGCTGCTGAGGAGTCCGGCGTTCTTTTCGGGCGGACCGAGCCACAGCCGCGTGAGCTCTCCGAGCCCCTTCGTCTTCTTGCTGGCTGCGACGAGGCGCAGAAGCACGTAGGTGTTCGCGAAGAGCGGGCTGACCATGTCGTAGCCGCCGGGGACGCCGTACTTGGGTTCCTGCTTTTCGCGCACGAACGTGCCGAGCAGGCGGTCGAACAGGATGAAGATGCCGCCGTAGTTCTTATCCATGTACTCGCAGTCGCGGCCGTGATGAACGCGATGATGGCTCGGCGTCGCGAAGATCCATTCCAGCGGCCCGAGCGAGCGGACGAAGCGCGTGTGCACGAAGAATTGGTAGATCTGGTAGCCGGCGTGCACCGCGATGAACGTCTCCGGCGGCACGACGAACGCGACCGGCAGATAGAAGAGGTAGGTGATCCAGGTGGCGACCGTTCCCTGCCGCAGCGAGACGGTAAAGTCGTAGGTCTCGCTCTGGTGGTGCACGACGTGGGCTGCCCAGAGCAGCGTCACGCGGTGCGAGGCCCGATGGAACGCGTAGTAGGCGAGGTCGTGCAGCACGATCGCCAAGAGCCATCCGAAGACGCCGCCGGCGCGCGCGACCGAGGCTCCGCGGTGAATCGCGTCGTACGCCATCGCGAAGAGCGCGAGTGTCGACGCGTTCACGAGCTGATCGAGCGCGACGCAGCCGAGCGCCGAGACGACCGAGCGTGTGGTGTACGGCGCGGCGCTCCGACGCAGCGCGACGCCTTCGACGACCATCGCGACGACGAACACGGGCGCTGCGTACAGGAGGGGATCGAACATCTCGGAGCGCCCGTCATACGGAAATCACGGCGCTTTTCATCCCGGCGCCGCTTTTGGGCCCGGGCACGTTAGATAAGGCTCATGTCGGATGCCAAAACCCCGGACCTGGGCACGCTCCTCGCTTCGGGCGTCGACGTCGTCGCGATGCTCAACGCCCATCGAGGCCCGTTCGACAAGACGATCGGCCTCGTCTTCACGCGCGTCGCCGAGGACGAGCTCGAGGCCGAGGTGCCGGTGACCGAGGCGCTCCTGCAGCCCTACGGGCTCGTGCACGGCGGCGTGTACGCCAGCATGATCGAGACGCTGGCCAGCGCTGCCGCGGCCATCGTCGCGCTGCCGCGTGGCCAGACGACGGTCGGCCTCGAGAACACGACGTCGTTCCTCCGAGGAACGCGGAGCGGAACGCTCCGCGGCCGTGTCACCCCGGTGCACAAGGGAACCAAGACGCAGGTCTGGGGCGTCGACATCCGCGACGACGAAGGCCGCGTCGTCGCCACCGGCCGCGTGCGAACTTTGTGTCTCGAGGCGGGCGCTGCGATCGCAGGACAGACGGTGGGATTGAAGCCCTGAGGCTTCGGGCGGAGCTTCAGCCGCAGCGCGCCTCGGCGCACAGATACACAGCGACCGCGATAGCGAAGCCCGCGGCGGTCGTCTTCAGGCCCAGCGAGTATCGCGTGACGATGCTGTCATCGTCCGTCGACGCCGTCGGCTCGACGGCGAAGAAGCCGCCGATGATGCCGTGAGCGCTTACGCCGAGCTCGCCGTAGGCGCCCACGCGCAGAGGATCGTCGGGGCCGGCGGGCACGCTCAGCGTGGGGCCGGTCGCCGCCTCGACGAAGAGGATCCGGCTGCCATCGGTGGGGATCCACATGCGCCCGCGGAGGCGAATGCTCGGATCGAACGTCGCGAGCGTCGTATCCCCGCTCTCGGAGACGCCGGACCCGCTGAGCGCGAGCATCGGTCCGAGGTGCAAGCCTTCCGCAGCGGGAACCCCCCAGAGCGCACCGATTTCCAGCGTGCCGCGCGGCGCGTAGTCGACCCAGTTCTCGGTGAGCGCCGATACGTGCACGTCGGAGTGGAACGTCGTCCTGCATTCTGGGCCCGGGAGCACCGCGCCCATGCCGACACCGTCATACTCGATGGGGCAGTTCTCTGCGGACGCAGGTCCGGCCGCACAGAACGCTCCGATCGCCGCCCCTAGCGCCACCCTCCGTCTTGCGACCATGGCCGAGGAGCGTCGAGCACTCTGCCTTCACGCGCCAGCGTGCGCGGCAGACGGTTCCGTGCTCCGGCGTACGGCTGCCGAAGCGTCCAGACCAGCTTCACGGATTGTACGAGCCGACGTCCTTCGTTTCGCCGCTCTTGAGCTCGATGCAGCACTTCGGATCCCGGTCGACCCAAGAGGTCGGATTGGTCTGAATCAAGAGCGACATCGCGTAGGGCGGCACGTCCTTGAAGACGAAGTTGCCTTCCTTGTCGGTGGTCGCGGACCGGACGCCCGGCGTGCCCGAGCACGGAGTCGGTCCGTAGAAGCTGCGTTGTGCCCCTTGCTGGAAGCCGGCGCTTCCCGGGCAGAGCTCGACCTTGGTCGGCTTGTCGATGCCGCTGACCTTGCCTTTCACCTCGCCTCGAATCTGTGCGCCCAGCTTCGGCAGCTCGGGACCCTGGCCGCCGACGGCGACGTGATCGACGGCGTAGCCCACGAGCCCTTCGACGCGACCGGGCTCCCACTGCTGGACGCTGCCATCCGCGTCGATGATGAGCAGCCCGTACTTGGTACCGATCCACACGCGGCCGCGCGTGTCCGCTGCAAGGTGCTCGTTGTGCGATCCATAAGCGCTGAAGAAGGCTTTCTGCCCCGGTATCACCGAGCGCTCCTGCTTTCCCTTCGCGTCGATGATCTGGATCGATCCCGCTCCCATGCCGCTGTCGGCGATGATGACGCCGCCCCCCGGCCGCGCGACCGGCTCCTGGTAGTTGGCGTACGTGCGGGTTCCGACCTTTCCGTCCTCGATCCCGACGAAGCGCATGGCATCGGTGAGAACGTAGACGGTGCCCTCGTCGGTCGCGACGAGCTTGGCCGGGTAGCTGTCTTCGGGCTTCTCTTTACCGAGTGGAGCCGGCTGCCAGGCCTCGCCTTCGCGGACGTACACGGCGCTCTTCGTCGAGACCCACGGCCGTCCCTTGTTGTCCACGGCGAGGTTCCAGGTGACATCGAGCCCATCGGGGACCGTCTGCTTCTTCCAGGTGTCGCCCTCGAGCTTGTAGAGCGTGGCGGGCTTCGCTTCACGAAGCCACAAGCTGCCGTCGCGTCCCAGCTCGATCTTGGCTCGCTTGACCGGAGCGTCGATCGGAACCGCCTCTTCTCCGTCGACGCGCAACACCCCGTCCCAGCACTCGACCCAGGCGCGCCCGGTCTTGTCGACCACGATCGCGTCGACGTTGCTGCATTTGCCGAGCGAGATCTTGGTGACCTTGCCGCCACGCACTCGCCAGAGGTTGTTGCTCTTGGAGCCCCCCGTGGTGAAGAACGCGTCGTTCGGATCCGGTGGCTCGGACTTCTTCGCCTCCGGCGCCGCGGACGAGGACGACGATCCCTTCGCGCCCTTGCCTCCCTTCGAATCTTCTTCGGCTTCGGCGGTGTTGTCCTTCTTCGGCTTGAGCTGGTCGAGCAGGTTGTCGCAGCCCGAGACAGTCAGACCCAAGGTGATCAAGGAAAGCAGCAGGGGGTGTCGGCGCATCGCGGCCGGATGGTACGTCCATCCGGCCGCGTTCATCCCCGACGTTACTTCGCCAGCTCGAGCAAGCCGGCTGCGCCCTGGCCGCCGCCGATGCACATGCTGACGATCGCGTACTTTCCGCCGCGGCGCTTCAGCTCGTGAAGCGCGGTGGCGACGAGCTTTGCGCCGGTGCACCCGAGCGGGTGGCCGAGCGCGATCGCGCCGCCGTTCGGGTTGACGCGGTCCTGCTTCGGCTTGCACGCGAGCTGCCAGGCGAGCACGACGGAGGCGAAGGCCTCGTTGATCTCGGTGATGTCGATGTCGCTCATCTGCATCGAGTTGTCGGCGAGCAGCTTCTGGGTCGCGTAGATCGGACCCGTGAGCATCAGCACCGGATCGGAACCGATCAGGCAGGTGTCCACGACG
>JBGTSH010000436.1:0-7405 GCA_041940405.1 Polyangiaceae bacterium | reverse complement strand
AAGTCGATGCGCCCGTCGACGCGGGTCTTGGCGATCTCCGGGACCAACGCCGCCCGCACGAACGACGTCTTGCCCGCGCCGAACGCTCCAGCGACGGCGACGACGCTCTCGAAGGAGAGGTGCCGTAGGATCCGCGCGAGCTCGGCGTCGCGGCCGAAGAGAAAGCCTTCGAGCTCCGCTGGGTAGGGCTCGGCGCCCGGGTAGGGGCTCTTGGGAGCTCCGTGCGGGCGCGTCCAAGCCTCGTCGAGGAGCGCGCGCAGCGAGGGGCCCGCCCGCTCTTTCGGCGCCGTGGCACAGAGACGTTGGACCAAGGCAGCTACGCCGCGCGGCGCGCCCTTGTCGGTCAGGTCGAGCATGCGCCCGGAGAGCGTCGCCTCGCGCAGCTCGACGAAATACGCGCGAAGCGTGTCGGCGTCGGAGTCGTCGGGCGGCTCCACCGAAACGTTGTGAGGCAGCGCGCCGATGACGAGCTGCGCGATGGTGACGCCGAGCGCGTACGCATCGGCGAGGCGTGTCGGCTCGGCATACTCGAGGACCTCGGGCGCCACGAAACCCGGCGTTCCCACCACGACGCGCCCGCGGTCCGACGCCTGCCCGTGGCTCGCGATCTGGGTCGCTGCGAACGGATCGCTGGAGTCCAAAGCCGCGGCAGCGCTCCGGGGTGCGGCCGCGCTCAGCATCGCCGTCGCTACCAGCGCCGGATCGGCGCTCGCCGCCATCGCACGCTCTCTCGGGATCGCGCCGTGGGCGCTCCTGGAGATGCCGAAGTCGAGCACCTTCACCGCTCCTTTCTGGGTGACGAAGATGTTCGCCGGCTTGAGATCCAAGTGCACGACCCCGCGCTCGTGGATCACGTCGAGCGCTGACGCGACGTCGCAGGCATACCGCAAGACCGCGCGCCAAGGCAGCGGACCTCTGCGGCGGAGCTTGTCGGCGAGCGTCTCGCCGATCAAAAGCTCCATGGCGACGAACGGCGCCTCGAGATCGGTGAGGATCCCCGCCGCGTAGATCGTGACCAGCGACGGGTGCGAAAAGGACGCGAGGAGCTTCGCTTCCTCGGCCCACGTGGAGTCGAACGCGGCTTGAGCGAGCACCTTGAGCGCCACGTCGCGAAGCGCGCCGCCGCCGGGCAAGAGCTCGACCGCCCGCCACACGTCGCCGAAGCCGCCTCGACCGATGCGCTCGGTGAGTCGGTACTTCTTGTCGAGCACGTCGCCGGGCGCGAGGTCGGCGACGGAGCGCAACGCTGTCCCACCCGGCGCGCCCGCGCCGGGCCCGCTCGCCGAGCTGGCGCCGCTCACCACCGGAGGAGGTTAAACCCTCGGCCTCGGCCAGCACAGGCCAACCGTTGTCTGGTAAAAGCGCAGGTAGGTGACGAGCGGGCGCAGCGGCGGTGCGAGCAAGATCGGCGGCGTGTTCCTGCGCGCCGCCTCCGGTCCGCTCCAGTACGCCGCGAGCTGCATCAGCGGGAACAAGATCGTCAAAGGTCTCGAGGAGCTCGATCCGTCCGGCCTGCTCGACGCCTACCAGCGGGGCGTGGCTGAAGTCGCCCGCATGGTGGGCGTCCCCAAGGCCGAGGTCGAGCGGGTGCTCCCGACCGCCGAGGTCGCGGCGGTCGTCGAGCGCATGCACTTCTCCCAGCCGCGCGCCCTGAGCGCTTGGCAGACGCACGCCGGACAGTTCGGCTTCCTGGATGTCGTGACCGCCCTCACCGTCGACGGCCGTCCCGTCGAGATCGCCGTCTGCATCGAGCGCGTCGCCGGAAAGGTGCGCGCCGATCCTCCGCTGGCCCAGCCCCTCGAAGCCCTCGCGCTCGATGTCGCCGCTTGGCACGACCTGGTGCAGCGCTCCCGGCACGTGCTCGAGGATCGCGGCTGGCTCGCCGCGGCCTACCGCCGGAGGATCATCCTGCGGACGATCCTCTTCGCGATCCCGCTGATCGCCCTCGTCGGGTTCACGATCGCTGTGGTCACGTTCCGGCTGCGCCGCGACGCGGTCGACGCGCTCCTCACCGGCGACGACCCTTGCTCGGTCGAAGGGATCCCCGCCGAGAAGCTCGATTGGGCGTCGGCGGATCAGGAGGGCGTCATCGCGAGCAAGAAGGAGGCGTGCGACGCGCGCCGGGCAGAGGACAAGAGGCTCGCCGAGGAAGAAGAGCGACGCATCGCCCAGGAGCGCGCGGTTCGCGAGGCGAAGGAGGCTCGCGAGCGCGACTGCGGAGCCCTCGCGGACGAGGTCGAGAAAGGGCAGCTCTCCGAGTCGACGCGCAAAGTGCGCGATGGTCACGACGCCTTGCTCGATCGGATCGCAAAGAAAACGCTCGAGCCCTCGGATCTCGGGCCCGACGATCCTGCCCTCCCCTGCGGCGATACGCCTGCAAAGAAGCGTCTCGAGTCGGCCTACGCCGCCGCGCTCCTCGGCGACGTCTCGGTGTGGACCCAGCGCGCCGATCCAGGGAAGTACGCGCGGGCCGCGCTCGTCGCGAAGAAGGAAGAGATCCCGCAAAATGCGCTCCTCGGCCTCGCCGACAACGCCGAGCGCACGGCCAAGAGCGGTCTCACGGGAGGCGATCCGAACATGATCGCCAAAGCGAAGAGGCTGTGCGCGCTGGCGAAGGAGCTCGGAACACCGGGCAGGGGCGGGTGCAACGCCGTGGAGGGGTTGTAGCCGTCAGCGGGCCTCGAAGGCGCCGATCGAGGGTGGATCGGCTGCGGGGCGGGGCTCGGATCTTTGGTGGCTGAGGTACTGCCTCGCTACCGCGTGCGCCGACTTCGGCTTCGTGCCTTTGCCGATCAGCGCGGATCCTGTCTTGGGCCAGAGCTCGAGCTTGGTGACGTCGGAAAATCCGGGATCGGTACCCCGCAAGCTCGCGTCGAAGCCCGTCACCTTGGCCTTGATGTCGAGTGGTTTGCCCGGAATCCCGTCGAGGGCGTTGATGCCCGTGGAGATCCAATTCTGCGACAGCACCGCGACGCCCGAGACGACGCCGTCGCGCGCGCCGAGGAGGACGACGGGGCTCTCGGGCTTGGGGGCCTTCTCCACGAAGACCACGTTGCTCTGCATGTCGAGGCGCTCCTCGTTGGTGGAGAGCTCGAAGAGTGCGGTCGTCTGCCAGTCGGGATACGCGCCGTTCATGATGATGACGGTGTTGTTATAAAAATGGAGCGTGCCCTTCCTGTAGGTGTCGAAGAGGCCGCTGTCACCGCCGTAGTGGACCATCGAGCCGCTCGGCTGCTTGCCGCGCACGAGCACGTTTCCGTAGATCCAGCTCTCGCGAAACGCGGGATCCTCGAGGTTCGGATCGCGCGCCTCTTGGGAGTCGACGAGGTCGATGAGGTGCGCGCCGTCTTCGATCCAGTTGTACCGGATGACGACGCCCGCGCTCCGCTCCTTGATGTTGGCGCCGAGGGTCCCCTGCTCTCCCGACTTCGGCGGGCCGAAGCGGTTGTACTGAAACACGACGCCCGAGGCCTCGTTGTAGACGTTGTGCTCGTACCAGTCGGTCGGGCTCCCGTTGCCGTAGATGTGGTTGCCTTCGACGAGGATGTCACGGCTGAGCTCTTCGGCGCCCATCATGCCGAGGAAGAGCCCGTTCGCGTTGTCGTGGACGACGCAGCCGCGAATGGTCACGTGGCTGCCGCGCTGGAGGAGGATGCCCGCGGCGTTGCCCGCCCACGCGGTCTGCTTGCCGGCTCGATCGACGAAGCGGCGAGGTGGCGCCGCGTTGCGGATCTCGAGATGCTCGATCACGATGTGCTCGGGCTGCTCGCGGTACGGCGCCGAGTGCCGTTTGCCGATGATCACGAGGCCCCGAGGCTGATGACCTTCGTACGGAAACTCCATCGAGGGACGCGTCGTTGCCCCCTCGCCGTCGATCACCGGAAGCTCGCCGCTCGGGCCGACCAGGCCGCACACCCGGATCGGAGCGTCGGCGCGCCCTACGCCGGAGACCATGATCTTTTCGCGGTACGGCTCCGGCCGAGCTTGGATCCGCACCGTGTCCCCCGCGCGGAGCGTCTCCCAGGGGACGGCTCCGAGCGACTCGTACTTTTGTCCGGGGCCGACCACGAAGTCCCTGCCCGCACCGGGAACACAACCTCCCCCGTCGCGCGCCTGTGGGGCGCTCCCCTCAGGTCCCGGGGCAGCGCCGTCTCGCGCTCCGTCGCCCCCTCCCTCGGGCGAAGCCGTGCCCGCACAGCCGAGGCCGGCTGCCGCGCCGAGCGCGCCCAAGATCGCCGCACCGACCACCAACCGGCTCGCCCGCTCCACCCGGCAAAGCGTAGTCTTCAGAGCCCAAAGTTCAATTGATAACGAATCTCACTTTCACTAAGCTAGAAGCGATGTCCAAAGCCCCGCAGACGCTCGCCGACGCCGGTGTCGGTCAGCGGGCGGTCATCGGAAAGGTCGCGTGCCCGCGCGCGATCCGGATCCGCCTGCTCGAGATGGGCCTCGTCCCCGGGACCGAGGTGATCGTGACGCGCCACGCGCCCCTCGGCGACCCGATCGAGCTGGAGGTGCGCGGCTACAAGCTCTCGATCAGGAAGGCCGAAGCGCGAGCGATCTCCCTCCAAGATGCTTCGAACGACGCGGGGAACGCGCCGTGAAACCGGAGGGCGAGGTGCGAGCGGGCGAGCACCGAGACCGAGGGCTCTGTCCGCGGTTCGCACCCCCACGGGCGCGAACGTACCGACCGACGGCGCAGCCGGAGGGAGCGGAATGAGCAAGCCCGCCCCGAAGCGCGTGTGCTTCGTCGGCAACCCGAACGCCGGCAAGTCGACGCTCTTCAACCTCCTCACCGGCGCGCGTGCGAAAGTCGGAAACTATCCCGGAGTCACCGTCGATCGCCGCAGCGCTCGCCTGGTTCTCGAGGGAGGTTTCGAGGCGGAAGCGATCGACACGCCGGGCACCTACAGCCTGACGGCGCGCTCGCCGGAAGAAAGCGTTGCAGCCGACACGGTGCTCGCCGACGGCGAAGACCGTCCTCGAGCGATCGTCCTGGTGGTCGACGCCACGACGCTGAGGCGGGGCCTCTACTTCGGAACGCAGGTGCTGGACGCGGGGCACCCGAGCGTCGTCGCGCTCACGATGATGGATGAGGCGAAGAAGCTCGGCATCCGAGTCGATACCGAGGCGCTCGCCGCCGCGCTGGGCGTCCCGGTGGTGGGCTTGGTCGCGAACCGCGGTGAAGGCAAAGAGGCCCTGCTTCGCGAGCTCGCTGCGGTGCTCCGCGATCCGCCGGAGCGCGCGCCTGCCGAAATCCCGAAGGCGATCGCCGGGGCCGTCGAACGCGTCGCAGCTGCGCTCCCCGGAGACGACAGTCCCGCAAAGGCGACGCGCGCGCTATGGGCGCTGCTGTCGGTCGGGGACGACGAGCTGACCTCGGTGCCCGCCGGCGTGCGGAGCGCGGTCGCCGCTGCGCGCGATGCCGCCGCCGCCGAGGGCGTCGATCTCGACGAAGCGATCGTGACGTCGAGGTACGCCCGCGTCGATGCATGCCTGAAGAAGGCCGTCGAGGCACCCGCGAAGCCTGCGCGTCCGGCCTCCGAGCGCATCGATGACGTCCTCGTGCACCCGATCTGGGGGCTCGCCGTCTTCGCCTTGGTGATGGCGGTCGTGTTCCAGGCGCTCTTCTCCTGGGCCGAGCCGATGATCGGTCTGCTCGAATCCGGGATCGACGCGACCAAGGGCGCGATCAAGGCGGCGCTCCCCCCAGGGGCCTTCACCGATCTCTTGTCGAACGGCGTCGTCGCCGGCGTCGGCAACGTCATCGTCTTCGTGCCGCAGATCGCGCTGCTCTTCGTATTCATCACCGCGCTCGAGGACTCGGGCTACCTGGCGCGGGTCGCCTTCGTCATCGATCGCGTGATGGGCGGTGTCGGCCTGCATGGGCGCGCGTTCGTCCCGATGCTCAGCGGCTTTGCCTGCGCCATCCCGGCGGTCATGGCGACCCGGACAATCGAGAGCAAGAAGGACCGGCTCATCACGATGCTGGTCGTTCCTCTCGTCAGCTGCAGCGCTCGGCTGCCGGTGTACGTCCTCGTCACCGCGACGGTGTTCGCACCGGAAGAGAAGCTCGGTCCCCTCAGCGTCGGCGCCGTCGTGCTCTTGGTGATGTATGCGATGAGCATCGTCTTCGCGGTGATCGCCGCCGCCGTCCTGCGGCGCACCGTGCTCAAGGGCCCCAAGCCTGCGCTCGTTCTCGAGCTGCCGCCGTACCGCCGTCCGAGCCTCCGCAACATCGCGCTCGCGACCTGGGAGCGGACGCGCCGGTTCCTCGTGGACGCAGGGACGGTCATCCTGGCGCTGACCATCGTGCTCTGGGGCCTCCTCACCTATCCCAAGGACGACGCCGTCGCGGCCAAATACGAAGCCCTCCGCGCCGAGGCCGCGCAGATCGAGGACGAGGCCGAGCGCGCGGAGCGGCTGTCGGTGCTCGAGGCATCCGAGAACGGCGAGAACCTCCGCGGCTCGGCCGGCGGGCGCATCGGCCACGCGATCGAGCCCGCGCTCGAGCCGCTCGGGTTCGATTGGCGGCTCGGGGTCGGCATCGTCGGCGCGTTCGCGGCGCGCGAGGTCTTCGTCTCGACCCTCGGGATCGTGTTCGACATCGGCGAGGCCGACGAGACGAGCGAAGGGCTCCGCGCCGCCCTTCGCGAGGCCAAGCGCCCCGGAGGCGAGCCGCTGATGACGCCCCTCGTCGGGGTCGCGCTCATGACCTTCTTCGTCCTCGCTTGCCAATGCATGTCGACGATCGCCGTCGTGCGCCGCGAGTCCGGCTCCTGGAAGTGGGCGCTACTGATGCTCGGGTACATGACCGCCCTCGCCTACCTCGTGACGTTCTTCGTCTACCAGGGCGGGAAGGCGTTGGGGTTCTCATGACGAGGTCGTCATGATCCAAGAGGTCCTCGCAGCGATCACCGTCGGCGCGGCGGCGCTCTACCTGGTCTTCAAGCTCTTCGTGATGCCCCGCATCCGGGCCAAGGGTCCCGACGTTCCGGCGAGCCGCCTCGTCCGCAAGCCGCGGGCACAGAAGCCGACCGGCACCTGCCACTAGCGAGGGGCCGTCTTCATGCCTGGGAAGTCTGCCAAAGCAATCGGGCACGGGCACGGGCACGGGCACGGGCACGACTCGGGGAGAGCAGGCACGGAGAAGGGGTCGCGGACCCGAGAGCGGGGAACGAAGCAGGCGGGACGGACATGGATAAGCCCGCCGAAAAAGTTGGCCGGGTTCGTCGGAGCCTGCTGGTGCGATCGTGCGCGCCCACCAGGATGCTTGGCCGAAGGCGCGGGCAAGCTTTCCCCACCGGACAAGCGCCGCTTCTACCAAACAGCTCGCGGATCGGCGACCGAGTCCGCCGCGCTGCTCGACGCCTGCCTGCGGGTGAAGCGCATCACCGACGCCGAT
>JBGTSH010000435.1:0-7421 GCA_041940405.1 Polyangiaceae bacterium | reverse complement strand
CCACGTCGATCACGGCAAGACGACGCTGCTGGACGCGTTTCGTTCCAGCCAGGTCGTGGAAAGCGAACACGGCGGCATTACGCAGCACATCGGCGCATACCGGGTCGAAACCCCCAAAGGCACGATCGCATTCCTCGACACGCCCGGCCACGAAGCCTTCACGGCGATGCGTGCCCGCGGCGCCCAGGTCACCGACATCGTCATCCTCGTCGTCGCGGCCGACGACGGCGTGATGCCGCAGACCCGAGAGGCGATCGCGCACGCCCAATCGGGCAAGGTGCCGATCATCGTCGCCATCAACAAGATCGACAAACCGTCGAGCGACCAGGAAAAGATCAAGCGCGAGCTCTCCAACCTGGGCCTCCAGCCCGAGGAGTGGGGCGGTCAGACGCTCTTCTGCCCGGTCTCCGCGCACACCGGTCAAGGCATCGATCAGCTTCTCGAGGCCATCAGCCTCCAGGCCGAGGTGCTCGAGCTCCGCGCCGCTCCCAAGCGCAAGGCGTCTGGCGTCGTGATCGAGGCGCTCCTCGACCGCGGCCGCGGTCCCGTTGCTCGCGTCATGGTCCAGGACGGCACGCTCAAGGTCGGCGACATCATGCTGGCCGGCCCCGCCTTCGGTAAGGTTCGCGCGATGACCGACGAGCTCGGTCGCGCGCTCGGCTCTGCCGGTCCGTCGACCCCGGTCGAGGTCCTCGGCTTGAACGAGGTGCCGAGCGCCGGCGACCAGGTCCACTCGGTCAAAGACGCCAAGACCGCCGAAGAGATCGCCGAGACCCGCAAGAAGAAGGCAAACAAGAGCGTCATGCTCGGCGACTCGGGCGTCTCGCTCGAAGCGCTCAAGGAACGCCTCTCCAAGGGTGAGCAGCTCGAGCTCAAGCTCATCGTCAAGGGCGACGTCCAGGGCTCGGTCGAAGCGGTCGTCAGCGCGCTCACCAAGCTGTCGACGGCCAAGGTCAAGATCACCGTCGTGCACGCGGCGGTCGGCGCCATCACCGAGGGCGACGTGAACCTCGCCATCGCGTCGAAGGCGATCATCGTCGGCTTCAACGTGCGCCCCGCGGGCAAGGCGACGAGCCTCGCCGAGGGCGGCGGCGTCGAGATCCGCCTCTACACGATCATCTACAACGCCGTCGACGACATCAAAGCCGCGATGGAAGGGCTCCTCCCGACGACGAAGGTCGAGAAGGCGCTCGGTGCGGCCGACGTTCGTCAGGTCTTCAAGATCACCAAGGTCGGCGTCGTCGCCGGCTGCTACGTCACCACCGGCCTCGTCAGGCGCGGTGCCGACGCCCGTCTCGTTCGCGACGGCATCGTCGTCTGGACCGGCAAGCTCCAGTCGCTCCGCCGCATCAAGGACGACGTCAAGGAAGTCGCCGAGGGGACCGAGTGCGGCATCACACTCGAGAACTACCAAGACATCAAAGAGAACGACGTCATCGAGGCCTTCGAGATCGAAGAGGTCAAGCAGAAGCTCTCGTGACGTCGCACGGTTGAATCGTGTTCGTCGGAGTATTGCGCCTCGGTCTGTCGATTGTCGGCGCCCAATCCCTCAAGGACCGGCGGCGCGTGGTCAAATCGTTCAAGGAACGTGTCATCTCGCGCTTTCGGGTGAGCGTCGCCGAAGTCGGGGAGCTCGAGCACCCGAAGCGCGCGTGGATCGCGGTCGCGGTCGTCTCCAACGAGGCAGCACAGTGCGACTCCATCCTCGAAGACATCGCCGCCGTAGCGGCCAATCTGCCGGACGCGATCCTGACCGACCGTGCTACCGAGGTGATTCCCTTCGGACACGGAGGCTCGGGCGTGCGCGGTGGGATCGAGTCGCTCGATCTGAGCAAGGGCGAGGAGGATGAGTCATGAGCCGCGAAGTAAAACGGTCCGCCCGCGTCGCCGAACGCATGCGTGAAGAGCTCGCGATGATGCTGCGCAGCCTGCGCGATCCGCGTGTCGTGGGCGCCCTGGTCACCCGCATCGACCTCACCGACGATCTGTCGTTCGCGCGCATCTACGTCCGCAAGGACGTCGGTGCCGACGACGAGGCAGAGAGGCGCTTGCTCGTGAAGGGCCTCGAGTCTGCGGCGGGGAAGCTGCGAGGCGATCTGACGCGCGCGCTCGGGCTGCGCGTCGCCCCGGGCCTCCGGTTTCATTACGACGAGGGCATCGACCACCAGACGCGGGTCGAAGAGATCCTGCGAGAGATCGCGGGCGAGCCGAAGAGCGAGTAGCGCGCGCTCGCGCTCGCTTCGTGTTGCAGGGGTGCCGCGCGCCCCTCACGGAGCCTTGCCCATCAAGAAGTAGCGGTAGGCGAAGAACGCGCCACCCGCGACGGCCGCGAGAACGACCAGCGCCACGATGACGAGCCCACCTCCGCTGCGCGACGGCTTTCTCGACGGCGGAGGCGGGCGGATCGGCAGCGAGATAGGTGGTGCGTGGTCCATGTCGATGGTTCCGGCGAGCCCTTTGCCGCCAGCCTCGGGGTCGTTCACCGTCGCGGCGAGGTGCGGCACGATGCCGCCGCGCGGTCGATCGGGTGCGGTCGATGCCATGGGGCTGCCGATCGACGGCGGCGCCGTCGCTGCCATCGCGCTCACGCGCTGGTTCGCAGCGCCGGTGATCATCGGGGTCGTCCCTTTCATACCGAAGGCGCCGCTCGTTTGGACGGCGAGCGGCGTGTTGAGCGAGGGGGGCGCCGTCGCGGCCATGGCGCTCGAGAGGCGCTGCGGGGGCGCGCTGGTTCTCTCGATCACCTGCGTCCCGAATTTTCCCGACAAGGGCTGCGGCGCCAGGCTCATGCGCGCACCCGCGAGGCCCGTAGCCAGGAGCGCGCTCCGCATCTGATCTGCCGTCTGGTACCGATCGCGGATCTCGTAGGCGGTCGCGCACTTCAACACGGCGAGCAGCGCATGTGGAATCGCAGCGGGCGGAAACGGCGCGGGCTGTCCATTGAGCTTGGAGAGGCAGATGTTGAACGCGTCGCCCTGGTAGACCGGAGCGCCGACGACCATCTCGGCGAGGACGAGACCGAGCGCGAAGAAGTCGGTCGGCGGCGCGGCCGGCTTGCCCGCGAGCTGCTCGGGGGTCATGTACGCGGGCGTTCCGATCATCATGCCCTCGCGCGTCAGCTTCTCCATCGCCGCGCCGGGTGGCGTCTCCTGCGCGACGCCGAAGTCGAGGAGCTTGATAGCTCCCGGCGGCGTCGAGCAGAGGAAGATGTTCGCCGGCTTCACGTCGCGGTGAATGACGTGCTTCGCGTGCGCCTCTTCGAGCGAGCCGAGGACCTCGATGGCGATGGCGATCGCATCGGCGACGGGTATCGGACCCGACGCGATTCGCTGCTCGAGCGAGGTTCCCTCGAGCAGATCGAACGCGATGAACGGCGTCCCTTCGCCGGCGTCGCCGAAGTCGAGCAGACGCACGGTGTTCGGGTGACCCAGGGTCATCGCGAGCCGAGCCTCTCGATAGAACCGCGCGAGCGCGTCGGACTGCATCATCGCGGCGCGTGAGAGGATCTTGATCGCTACAGGGCCCTGACCGTTCTGATCGGTCGCGCGAAAGACCGCACCGAAGCCACCGGCGCCGAGGAGCCGCTCGAGACGATAGCGACCGCCGACGACGGTGCCGAGCGTCCAAGTTGCCGGCGGGCGCTGGGGCATCCCCACGCGCGGGAGCTTAGCGGAGGATGAGGGGCAGGGGCCTCCTTCGTCGGTGGGCGGCCAGAAGTCTAGGCCGCCGGGCGTTGGGCCAGAGCGTCGCCGCGGGACCACTGGCTCGTGAGCTCGAAGCGCGAGCCGACACCCAGCTTGCGGAACGCGGAGGCGAGCTGGTTCGCGACGGTCCTCTCGGATACGCGGCGTGCGGTCGCGATGGCGCCGTTGGACAAGCCTGCCGCCGCAAGCGACACCACCCCCCGCTCGGCATCGGTCAACGGACCCGGCAGGGGGGGCCCGAGGGGCGTTGCCAGCGCGAGCACGCACCCCTTCCGGCGCATGACGAGCTCCCCCGAGCGGATTCGGTTGATCCAGAAGATGGCCTCGCTCCTGGTCGCGAAGCCGGCCTTGGTCCGCGCCGAAGCGAAGTACGACGCGACCGTCGCCTCGTTCACGCCGATTGCGAACGCGATGAGCTTCATCGCATCGCCGCTGGCCGCCATCTTGAGGACGGTGCGTTCGCGCGGAGACAATCGACGCACCGGGGCCCCGCCGCTCTCCGGAAGGGTGACGAGCAGCCACCTGTTGCCCCTCGTCGCGAAGCGATGAAGCACCTGGCAGCTGCCCTCTTCAATCGAAAGCCAAAGGCTCGGTTCGGACGCCATCAGCGGCCGCTCCGCAAGAGGCGTTCCGGCCGGGGCTCGGCGAAACAGCGGCCGATCTCGGCGGCGGTGATGCGGCCTTCGCATCGAGCGTAGCGCCGCGCGCATCACGGGATGCCGGGCTTCCCCGGCACTTCCCGGACCGGCCGCCGCACACCGCCCCGAGCGGCTCACCCGATACGGCTCGACGCTCAGGGAACCCTTTCAGGCGCGTTTTTCGGCGTAAAGACGCGCGCCTATGAACGTGCTCGCGTAGCCTAGGCGCCTCGGTGAATCGATCCGAAAGTGGCGACCAGCCCCGGAGCGTGCCGTCAGCCGAGGCGAGCACGACGCGCGACATCAGTCGGTCGCCCGAGCACGTCACGCTCCGTAGGTTCCGTCTCGTCGTCGTCAGCGGCGTCGATCAGGGAAAGGAGCTCGTCTCCACCGACGAGAAGACGATCGTCGGCAGCGCGGAGGGCTGCAACCTCCAGCTCTCCGACCCAACCGTGTCGCGCTTCCACACCGAGATCTCGGTGAGCTCGGGACGCGCGACGATCCGTGATCTCGGCTCGCGCAACGGCACCATCGTCGAAGGTGTCACCGTGCTCGGTGCGGTGCTTCGTCATGGTGCCAAGGTCGTCCTCGGTGAGACGACGATCCGGTTCGAAGATCGCAGCGACGAGGTCAAGGTCGATCTTTCCGAGGACGCCTGCTTCGGATCTCTGGTCGGGAAGTCCGCTGCGATGCGACGGGTCTTCCTCCTCTTGGAGCGGGCGTCCAAGAGCGATGCGGTCGTGCTCATCACCGGCGAGACCGGGACCGGCAAGGAGCTCGCGGCCGAGTCGATCCATGCGGCGAGCGCACGACGAGCCGGGCCCTTCGTGACCGTCGACTGCAGCGCGTTGCCCGAGAACCTGGTCGAGAGCGAGCTGTTCGGCCATGTGCGCGGGGCCTTCACGGGAGCACTGAGCGAGCGCAGCGGCAAGTTCGAGCAGGCGCATCAGGGCACGCTGTTCCTGGACGAGGTCGGCGAACTCTCGCTGCCCGTGCAGGCCAAGCTCCTGCGCGTGCTGCAAAGCGGCCAGCTGCAGCGCCTGGGTTCGGACCGGGAGCACCATGTGGATGTGCGCGTGATCGCCGCCACCAACCGCGACCTGGCTGCGGAGGTCCGTGCCGGGCGCATGCGCGCGGACTTCTATCACCGCCTCAATGTCTATCCGCTCACTGTGCCGCCGCTGCGCGAGCGCGACAGCGACGTGCTGCAGCTGGCGGGCTATTTCCTCGAGGAGAACCGATCCAGACTCAGGCTCGGCGGCCTGCGCCTGGATGCGGCCGCACAGGCGGCCCTGCTCAATCGCAGTTGGCCCGGCAATGTGCGCGAGCTCGAGCACTGCATCAGCCGCGCCGTGCTCAGGGCCCTGAGCCGCAATGACGGCAGCGCCAGCCGCGCCGGCGCCAGGCTGCGCATCGTGACCCTGGGACTTGCCGATCTCTGGGAGCGGGCCGAGGCACCTGCCGCCGCACAGGCCACAGCATCCATGGACCCGGCCACCGCTGAGGTGGCGCCCGAGGCCGGTCTGCGCGCCGCCGTCAGCGCCTATGAACGCCAGCTGGTCAGCTCCAGCCTGGCCCGCCACCGGGGCAGCTGGGCCGCCGCAGCGCGCGAGCTGCAGCTCGATCGAGCCAATCTGCAGCGCCTGGCCAAGCGGCTTGAGATCGACAGGCCTTGATCAGCGGCCCTGGATGCCCAGCAGCTCCACATCGAAGTTCAGCGTGGCATTGGGGGGAACGGCACGGCCTGCACCACGGCTGCCATAGGCTATGCCGGGAGGACATGTCAGCTTGGCCTTGCCACCCACTTTCATCTTCTGCACGCCCTCGGTCCAGCAGGGAATCACGCCATTGAGCGGGAACTCGATGGGCTGCTTGCGTGCATAGGAGCTGTCGAACTCCTTGCCGGTATCGGGGAAGTAGCCGCGGTAGTGCACCTTGACGGTGTCCGTCGCCTTGGGACTGGGCCCGCTGCCTTCGACCTGGCTTTCATAGATCAGCCCGCTGGCGGTAGTGACCGGCGCAGCATGAACCACTGCGCCAGCGCCCAGAGCAAATACAAATCCGATCACGGAGATTGCTTTTTTCATATCGGATGCACTGAGTAAACAAAACCCGACTTTATTACGAAGTCGGGTCGAGAAAATGTCACGGCAGCAATGCCGCAAGCCGCACCTATCTCAGATCCGGGCAATGCCGATATCGTCCAGAGCCTTGGACAGATGCGCCACAGAGCGATCCGAGTCATGCCATTTGTCCAGGCCGAACAGGCCGATGCGGAAGGTCTGGAAGTCCGGGCCTTCATCGCATTGCAGCGGAACGCCAGAGGCGGTCTGCAAGCCCACCTTGAGGAAGGCGCGGCCGCTCTGGATTTCCGCGTCAGTGGTGTAGCTGACGACCACGCCAGGCGCCTTGTAGCCCTCGGCGGCGACGCTGGGGAAGCCGCGCGACTGCAGCAGCTCGCGCACCTTGCGTCCCAGTTCCATCTGTTCTTCGCGCACCTTGGCAAAGCCGTATTCGCGCGTCTCCAGCATCACGTCACGCAGGCGCAGCAACGCATCCGTGGGCATGGTGGTGTGATAGGCGTGCTGGCCTTTTTCGTAGCCCTCGGCAATCTGCATCCACTTCTTCAGATCGCAGGAGAAGCTGGAGCTCTGCGTATGCTCTATGGCCTCGCGAGCGCGCGCCGAGAGCATGACCATGGCGCAGCAAGGCGAGCTGCTCCAGCCCTTTTGCGGCGCCGAGATCAGCACGTCCACGCCGGTTTTTTCCATATCGACCCACATGGCGCCGGATGCCACGCAGTCCAGCACGAACAGCGCGCCGACCTCGTGCGCGGCATCGGCGACGGTGCGCAGGTATTCATCGGGCAGCATGATGCCGCTGGCCGTCTCCACGTGCGGGGCAAACACCACTTTGGGACGCTCCACGCGAATGGTCTCGGCCACATCCGCTGCCGGACATGGCGCCCAGGGGTCCTGGCTGCCCTCGCCCTGCTTGCGCGCCTTGCAGACCACGGAGCCGCCGCCCAGGCCCGCATCGGCGTCGAAGATCTGCGTCCAGCGGTAGCTGAACCAGCCGT
>JBGTSH010000434.1:0-7423 GCA_041940405.1 Polyangiaceae bacterium | reverse complement strand
GTAGAGGATGATGATCAGCCGTTCGTTGCGATTGAGGCCCTTTGTGACCAGCCGCATCAGATCACGCTTTTGCAGCCCGCGTGTCGGATCTTCTCCTTTGCCGTCTTCGAGAATGTCGACTTCGCGCACGTCTTTATAGCTGTCGGTCTCGTACCACTTCTTGTTGAGGCTGACGAGATTGACTGCGCTGGCTTCGGATTTGAGCTTCTCAAATTCCGGAAGCGGCAGGTCCATTTTGACGGCGATTTCCGAATCACTTGGCGGCCGTCCGAATTCGGCTTCGGCTTTTTTGCGGGCGGCTTCGAGCTTGCTGGCCTTGCTCCGCACCAGACGTGGCACCCAGTCCATCGTCCGCAGCTCGTCGAGCATGGCACCGCGGATTCGCGGCACGCAATATGTCTCGAACTTTACTCCTCGCTCAAGATCGAATGCATCGATGGCGTCCATCAGACCGAATACGCCGGCCGAGATCAGGTCGTTGAGGTCGACGCCCTCGGGGAGTTTGGCCCAAACGCGTTCAGCGTTGTATCGCACGAGCTGCAGGTAGCGCTCGATCAAGGCGTTTCGTAACTCTTGGTTTGACTGATCTTGTTTATATGTCTTCCACACGTCAGCAACGTCTGGGCTGAGCTTTGTCGCCATGCAAACCCTCCGTGGTAACAATCAATTCTTGTGTGACTTCAAACTTGCTTAAGAGGTCGATTTCTGGGTGTGCGCGATACGGGACAGTGTGCGTGTCGATACGAGAAGACGTCTGATCATTCAGCCGGTCTGTTGGACGTGGCAGTCGTTTGCCGCGCCAATTGCATCCCCTTGAATTCGGAACGTGCGTTGTCTTCGACCAGTAGCCGTCCAAGTTCGCCTACGACAAAACCGAGGACAAAAAAAGTCGCCGCCGCGACGAGTGCCCACTGCATTGCTCCTTGAAAATCCGATCCGTTTAGGACTCCTCGAAACGTCGAAACAGCAAACGCCAGCAGCGACAATCGAAATGCAAATTGACGGGCCATCTGTTCGTCCGAAGAGTGCCTCGAAGAGCTCCCGTTCTTCGTGCGCGACAAGGCGCAGACGAGTTCTCCCCGGAGGTTTATCGGCAAACGGCGCCGTCAAATGTAGAAAAATTCCTGTGGCAGTTATGAATGATGAAGTTGACAGATTTGTTGCAGGCCCGGCAGAACTCGTGTCTTTGAGATGTGAGCGAGTCAGGCAGCGTTTCGAGTGCTGCGCCGCCAGACGCGTTGAAAGAAAGGACCGCGCGAGAGTTGGGAGGGATTTGAGTTGTTCAGACGTCGGGCCAGACGTCGAATGGCGCGGGTTGCCGGGCAATCGGAATCGTGGAGCAGAAACGGTGTGCGGCGGGCAACCGCGTCGTAGACATGAAAGTCCTGTGGGATGGGGTCGAGAGTCTCGACTTCGGACCTTAGAAAGAGTCGAGACGTCTTCGCGAGTCGCTCGGCGACCGCCGCGGCCTGTTCGGGCGTCCGTGCCTGGTTGACGAGGATCTTGATCGTGTCGGTGTTGGCAGACGACATCGTCTTGAGAAGCGCGTAGGCATCTGCGATCGATGTTGGTTCAGGCGATGTGACAACGACTGTCGTATCGGCCGAAGTCGTGTAGCTCCGCTCGCCCGGCAGGCTGCCTGTGGCCGTATCGACGATGAGATAGTCGTGGGCGGACTCGATTTGTTCGAGTTGCCGCAGGATCTCAAGCCGCGCCGTCTCGGGAGTGTCGGCAGATTCACTGAGACAGTGCCCCCCGGGGATGACGGTGACGCCAGCCGGACCGTTGAGGCAGATCTCCGAGACCGAGCGTGCCCCAGTCAACGCGTGCGACAGATTCCAGTACCCGTCGAGCCGGCACAACAGATCAATGTTGCCCAGACCGCTGTTTGCGTCGATCAAACACGTCTTCGATCCCAACTGGGCAATGGCAATTGCCAGGCTCAAGGCAATATTGCTTTTCCCGACACCACCCTTGCCGCTTGTAATCGCAATGCTGTGCGCTCGCGACGTACCGGTCGCGTCGTTTTCCGGAGCGGTCGGCGCGCGGCGTTCGATCAAACCCCGCAAAGTGGTTGCCTGGTCGTTCATGGCCCTGTTCGCTCAAATCGAGAGTTGTTCGTGTCCCAGGATAAGCCGCGCCATTCGGGCCGCATCTGCAGATTCGATATCATCCGGCACGTTCTGTCCGGTCGTCAGATAGCTCACCGGCACGGGAAGTTGCCTAGCCAACGGCAGTAGCGAACCCATGCTGGGTGCTTCGTCCAGTTTTGTGAGAATGACGGATGTTGGGTTGGCTCCTTCAAACCGCTCAGCCGTCGTCGTCAGGCTGCGCAGGCTTGAGGTCAGACTGAGCACGAGGTGGACTTCGTCGACGTCCGCTTCGTTCAGCAGGCTTTTGAGTTCTTGAATCTTCAATTCGTCCCGAGGACTACGCCCCGCCGTGTCGATCAGCACCAGATCGAGTCCGGTCAACTCATCCAACGCACGGCGCATTTCCGGTGGGCTCGTCACGACCTTCATCGGGATGTCGCGCGGACCGCATGCCGTCGGGTAGCGGTAGACGATGGTGTCGCCCTCCTTGACCGTCTTGCCACCTGGCAACTTCACGACACGCGGGTCGTCGCTGACGGTCTCGCCGACCACCACCTGAAACTGGCGCCGGGGCAACGATTCATCGTCTGCGAACCAATACGAATCCGGTGCAGGCTTGCTGCACGCCGCGAGAAGGAGCGCCCCGAACACCAACCGCTTCATGCCCGTAGCAGTCGCACGGAGCTGACTGGATTTCCAAGCGAATAGTCTTAGCCGGAGGCAAACGTTCCATTCGTGTGTCGGCGGCGGTTTCCGGCTCGGGGCTCGGTGACGGCCTCCGGTGGTCGACACACCGCGTGTCTGCCTTTGCAGAGCCCTCCGCTCCAACAGTGCCAGCGCGCAAGCCCGCACAGCCGGGGAGGTCTCGCTCGGCTGCGCAGTATCACGCTGCGCCGGCAGTTGAATCATCGCTTTCCCCCGCCCGCCATGTTCCGTCGGTCGCTGCTCGCCGCAGCCGCGTCGCTGTGCGGGTGCGGCGCGCCTCCGCGCCAATCGGCGCCCACCACAGCGACGTGGCGCGGGCCAGGCAGGAGCCCCGTGATGACGCCGTCGTTCCCGCCACGCACCGCCGAGGTCTTGCGACATGCGAGCCTCACCTGCGCGGCTCCCCACCCCACCCGTCCTTGGCTGGCGACGGGCAGCATGAGCGCAGGCGATGGCGACTCGCCAGGCCAAACGGTGGTCTGGGACCTCGATGCGGGCGAGGCCATCGGCGTCAGCGGATACGAGCACGGGTTCGGGTTCGAGCCGAGGCCGCGCATGCTCCAGTGGAGCCCCGACGGAGGGCGCCTCGCGATCGCGGCGGGCACGAACGAGATCGCGGTCGTCGAGCCGGGCCGTGAGCCCGTGCTGTTCGCGCCGGACGAGACTCGGGACCACCCGGTCGAGTTCTGCTGGGTGGACGACCACACGCTCTTCGCGGCTGCATGGAGCGACGACGAGAAGACGAAAGGCGGCGGCGCGCTCCTCTCACTCGCAGAGAACGAGGCGCGGTGGCTCACGCGGGCTGCGGTGCCGGTCGTGCTGACGCAACCGGTACGAGCCCGGGATGCGAGCGCTGTCGTGGGGCACGACTACCGCGAGGTGTTCGTGATCGACACCAAGGGCGACAAGCTGATCTCACGCACGCCGCTGCCGCAGACGTTCGCCAACGGTCGCTCGGTCGCGGGCTGGTCGCCCCACGGCAAGATCGGCGTGTTCGCTCCTCCGCCGATCGAGCAGCGCTACGATCGCTCCACGGGGCGCGACACGGGCGGGCGGACAGAGCTCGTGCTCTTCCAACCCGCGAGCCCGCAGGCGCTCGTGCCTCTCGAAGTGGCGGGCGAGGTCGGGGCCATCCGGTTCGGCCCCGACGGTCGCCGGTTTATCGTCGTGTCGCGCACCGTCTGGGGGGGCGTCACGCACGCGACGGTGTTCGACGGCGCGAGCAAGCTCGGGGTCTTCGACGCGCAGCTCGTCAGGCCACCTCACCACTTTCCCGACGCGGGGAACTTGGTGTGGTCCCCGGATGGCGAGCACCTCGCCCTGCTTCGAGCCGACGGAGCCATCGAAATCACGACGCCGCGCGGCGAGCGGCGCGCGGCCTTCGCGGCGCCCAAGTCGCCCGGCGAGGTGGGGCTGATGTTCGTGAACAAGGACCGCGTTGCGCTCATCGGCCAGGACGGAATGACGGTGTTCGATAGGCGGGGCACCGTGGTCATGCGCTTCCAGGTCGAGGGCTGACTCTTTCTCTCGCCCGCTACGCGCCGTCGTACCAGACCTTCACGACGGTGACCTCGGTGGCGCCCTTGGGCCGCATTACCACCGCGCTCTCACCCTCGCGTTTGCCGAGGAGCGCTTGAGCGACGGGTGAGCGTACGCTGATCGCGGAGGGAATCGCGAAGATGAACCGCGAGGCGAACGCGAAGTTGGCCGAGCACACTGGACGGCTCAAGCGCACCGAGGCTCGGATCGCGAGCTCGTCGAGTTCATTGCCGACGGAAGCGACTCGGAGAGCGTGCGCGCCACGCTCGCGGACCTAGAGAGCCAGGCCCGATTGGAGCGGGCCGCCGCCGAGAACGTGAAGCGCCAGGCGGGCGGCGGCTATGTCGCACGGAGCACGCTGCTTCCGCTGATCCTGCTCGGACAAAGCAGGACGCCCCAGCTGGCTCAGCCGGGGCGTGCTCCACATCCTAGTTGCGCGGGCGCGATACACGTCGATGCTGGCGCGAGGGGACAGGCGAGTGGCGCGTCCCGACCTCGCCTTCCGCAACCGCGGCAGGTAAGCACGAGGCATGAAGCGAGGGCTGCTCGGCGCCTCCATCTTCCTTGCGTGCGGGCCGTCCGAGGTCGATCGAACCGCCACCACGGTGCCTGCCCTCCAATACGAGGAGGTTGAGGAGTTCGTGGAGCTGCCCGAGGGTGTCGAGCTGGGACAGGTCACCGGGCTGGCGGTCGACTCGTTGGACCGACTCTATGTATTTCACCGGGCCGGACGAGCCTTCGACAA
This sequence comes from Polyangiaceae bacterium, assembly GCA_041940405.1. GTDB lineage: Bacteria > Myxococcota_A > Polyangia > Polyangiales > Polyangiaceae > Xiheicaenibacterium. The sequence goes on along the minus strand of JBGTSH010000434.1, from coordinate 2,341 downwards.
CGAGGACCCGATCCCCGAGCCGACGATCCTGGTGTTCGACACGGTGTCGGGCCGCCTTCTCGATGAGTTCGGCGAGAATCTCTTCGTTGTACCTCATGGCCTCGCGGTCGATGCCGACGGTCATGTGTGGGCTACGGACGCACGCAGCAACGAAGTTCTCGAACTGTCATCCGACGGCCAGGTCCTGTCGAGGTGGTTGGGGAACGAGCAATGAAGAGGATCATCGTGTTTCTCGCCGCGTGCGGTGGGGGCGACGGCTTCGGCGCACCTACCGACATCGCGTTTCTGTCGAACGGCGAGGTCGTGATCTCCGACGGCTATGACAACGCGCGCATCGCTCGCTACGCAGACGGTGAGATTGCACGCACCTGGGGAACGCACGGATGCGGTGAGGGCGAGCTCGATATCCCGCATGGCATCGCCGTCGACGACGCCGACCGGATCTACGTCGCCGACCGAAACAACGCGCGCATCCAGATCTTCGACCGCGAGGGTGCGCTGCTCGACGTCTGGGAGGGACCCGAGATCGGTCGGCCGTGGGGACTCGAGATCAGGGATGGGCTGCTCGTCGTGGTCGACGGAGGCGATCAAATCGCTGACGCGCCCTTCGGGCGCGTCACGGCGTATGACCTCGACGGCAATGTGGTGGCGACGTTCGGCGACGGAGACGATCCCGTCATCGACGGTCACGACGTCGCGATCGACTCGCAAGGAGCCGTCTACGTCGGGTCCCTCTCCGGGCGCCGGCTCCGAAAGTTCGTTCCTCGTTGAGCTGTGGTGCTGCGACGCCGCGCTACTCCGCCGTCGGATCCTCTGCCGCCCAGCGCCGCACGGCCTTGTGGAGCGCAGCTGCGTCGCAGAACCCGAGACGCTCTGCAAGCTCGGCCCGAGGGACATGGGCGCGCAGTCGCGCGTACTCTGCGCGCCGGACGCCGTCGACGATCGATCGGAGGCTCATCCCGGCGCGACCCAAGCGACGCTGGAGGGTTCGAGCGGATAGGCCGCACCTCTGCGCGATCTCGTCGAGCGTGAGCTTCATCGGCGCTGCGAGCAGGAGCTCGCGTACCGCGCGCTCGACGAGATCCCCGACCGAAGGCGTCGGTGCAGCGCTCCGGAGCGCAGCGGCGCGCTCCTCGAGGACGGCACGCATCTGGGGGTCCACCGACTTGAGAGGAATCTCTGCGACCCACGCGGGCCATACGGTGGCGTGCTCGGATTGAGAGAACCGGACCTCGCAGCCGAAGAAGGCCTCGTGCTCCACGGCTCCGGTGACCGGGATCGGGTGTCGGAACTGCACGAGCTTTGGGGCGAGGTCCGGTTGGGCCGCGGCCTCTCGCACCAAGCGCACCGTGCGGCCTTGCGCGAACTCGGCCCACTGCGTGGCTCCGTCGGAAGCCGGACGTTCCAGGCGCCACACGAGCGCCATGTCGCGCCCGTCGCCCCGGATCGCTCCTTCGATGCAAGGCGAGACCAACCCGGCGAGCCGGCACCATGACTCCGCCGCGTCGCGCACCGTCGAGCATGACCGAAGGATGTACTCGACGACGCCGGTCAGCCCCGGCGGAAACGTACCCGCAACCCACATTGCGAAGTCGCGCCGGCCCAGTCGGCGCGCTGCCTCGGCCCAGAGTTGTTCATGGGCCTCGACGGGTACCCAACCGTCCGCTCTCGCCAGCGAGGAGGCCGGCACGTCGTGGGCTGCCAGCACGTCGGACAGGTCGATCCCGGCGTGCGATGCAGCATCGAACACCGCTCGCGAAAGACCTGCCATCACGTACATGCGTTGTTCGCGCGCCGTGGCCGCGCGCCGCTCCTCGAGGGAGGTTACTTCGTCTGCGCCGCTGGCGGCAGAAGACCTGCCAGATTTGCCCCCGAGCCGCGCGCCCGGCGGCGAACGTCTGCCGATCGGAGCCTCTCGATGCGGGCTCGATTCGCGAGCACGACCGTCGTCACTCCAGCTCCGATCGCTCGGAGTGGTTGCCCTCGCAGCGCTCGTCTAGGAAAGTGACCGTTTCGTCAGGACGCCGCTTGTGGGGCCCACCCGGTCTCGATGCAGAGTCGACGGAGCCGCTGCGGCTCCCGTCGCTGGACGCGCGCTCGACGACCTGGACGCGGACGAGCTTCTGCAAACCGAGGGCGAGCAGCTCGACGCCGCTAGCGAGCGGCTCCGGCGCCTGCTCAAAGGAGCGACCATCCGGCTCCACCCCGAAGAGGGCGTCTACGTTGCTCGGGCCCAGCTGCTCCCGCTCGAAGCGTTCCTCGGCCACAAAGCAGAACCGCCCCCCGGAAGCTCCGAGAGGCGTTGTCCGCATGTAGTTGCGCGGGCAGGATTTGAACCTAC
>JBGTSH010000433.1:0-7430 GCA_041940405.1 Polyangiaceae bacterium | reverse complement strand
GGGTGCTCACGTGGGCTGCCGAAGACCTGCGTGACAAGGGCAGCGACACCCCGCGCCTCGATGCCGAGCTCCTCCTCGCGCACGTCCTCGGGACGAATCGCATCGGGCTCATCGTCGATCCCGAGCGCCCCCTCTCGAAGGAGGAGCTCGCCGCCTATCGCGACTTTCACAAGCGGCGGCGCGCAGCCGAGCCGGTCGCCTACATGCTCGGGGCGCGCGAGTTTTACGGGCGATCGTTCCGCGTCGACAAACGCGTCCTCGTCCCGCGGCCGGACACCGAGATCCTCGTCGAAGTGGCTCTCGAGCGGACGGCGGACAAGGAGCTCGCGGCGCGCGCGCTGGATCTCTGCACGGGCTCGGGGTGCGTGGCGATCACGCTCGCGTGCGAGCGTCCGACCTGGAGCGTGCTCGGCACCGATCTCTCCGAAGATGCGCTCGCCGTCGCGCGCGACAACGCGCTTCGTCTCGGCGCCGTCCCGCGTTCGTGGTTTCGCCTCTCGGATCTTTTCGCCGATCTCGGCGTCGAGCACCCCTTCGATCTGATCACCGCCAACCCTCCGTACATCGCCGTGGGCGAGGCGCTTCCAGCGACGATCCGCGAGCACGAGCCGCACCTCGCGCTCTTCGGTGGCCCCGACGGGCTCGATATCGTTCGGCGGATCATCGCCGAGGCGCCCGCGCACCTCGTCCCCGGCGGCGTCCTCGCGATGGAGATCGGGGCCGGGCAGTCGGATCGCGTCGCCGCGCTCTTCACCGAGGGAGGCTTCTCGGACGTGCGCCGGAACAAGGACTACGGCGGCATCGAGCGCGTGATCAGCGGCGTCGTCTGAGCGGGTCGCGCCGGCTCGCTGCGGTCCCGACACTACCAGGTCGGGACCCTTGCCTGCCGGGCGCTTTCGGGTGATTCCCTCATCCATGCAGCCCGGGGACCGCTATGGCCGCTACGAGATCGTCTCCGCGATCGGCGAAGGCGGAATGGGCCGGGTCTTTCGTGCGCGTGACACGACGCTCGGTCGTGAGGTGGCGATCAAGCTCTTGCATCGCGGCGGAGCGGATGCGGAGTCGCAGGCAAGGATGCTGCGTGAGGCTCGCGCTGCTGCCGGCATCTCGCACGCCAACGCCGTCGCCGTCTACGACGTGGGTGAGACCGACGACGCCGGGCCGTTCATCGTCATGGAGCTCGTCGAGGGCGATTCGCTACGATCGAAGATCGGTGCCGGAGTCGCGGACGGCGAGCAGAAGGTCAAGTGGCTCGACGAGATCGCCGGGGCGCTGGAAGCCGCGCACGCGAAGGGCGTCGTCCATCGCGACATCAAGCCGGAGAACGTCGTCGTCACCAAAGCAGGCGTGGCCAAGGTGCTCGACTTCGGCATCGCCAAGCGATCCGCCGGCGACGTCGATCCCAGCGCGCCGACCGAAAATGGCACCAGCGATCTGTCCACGCTCACCGCCGAGGGCGTCCAGGTCGGCACGCCGGTCTACATGGCGCCCGAGCAGCTGAAGGGCTCGTCGATCGACGCGCGCGCCGACCAATTCGCCTGGGGCGTCGTCGCGTACGAGCTCCTCTCGGGCAAGGTCCCGTGGGTGCTCGATCGCGGCGGGCTCGGCGTCGCAGCGTCGATCCTGACGGATGACCCTGCACCGCTCGACGGCGTGGATGCAGCGACCGCGCGCGTCGTCGAGCGCGCGCTCTCGAAGCGAGCGGCGGATCGCTTCGCGTCGATGACCGAGCTGCGCGCGGCGCTCCGGCCGAGCTCGGCGCCCCCGGAGCCGGTGCAAAAGAGCGTACGGCCCAAGGCGCACCCGGGAAGCCGCTACGACACCGAGACCCTGAAGGCGATCTTCGAGCACGCGCTGCGCATGGAGGGCGCGAAGGGAACGTACGACAAGGACGACCTCGTCCAGGCCGCGCGCGAGATGGGCATCGACGAGGCGACGGTGCTCGAGGCCGCGGACGAAGTCGAGGCGGCGCGTCTTCTCCCGTCGCTCGACGAGCTTCGCGCCCAGAAGCGTCGCAAAGCGACGCGCGGCTTGATCCAGCACGTCGGCGCCTACGTCATCGTGAACACGTTCTTGTTCTTCCTCTCGGGGCACCTCAACCGTGCGGTGCTGCTCGGATGGGGTATCGGTCTCGCGCTGCACCTCTGGCGCGTCGTCATGCCCAAAGACATCACCGACGACGAGCTCCTCGAGGAAGCGGCGAAGAAGAAGCGCGCGCAGAAGCTTCGACGGGGCGCCGAACGCAAGGTGTCGGCCGAGGTCGAAGAGGCGACGCGCATCCTTCTATCGACGACGAAGCGGCGTCGCGACGAGAGCAAGAAGGAGCGCGTTCGCGTCGCCGCACCGGCCTCGACCTCGGACGACGACATCGCGGCAGCAGAAGAAGAGGCCGCTGCGGCCATGCTCTCGGCGGCGAAGCATCGGAAGAGCTGAGCGCTACGGCGACGTGTAGAGCGAGATGCGGAAGCCGAGCGCCGCGACGGGCCGACGGATCGTCTGCGAAAAGACGTAGCTCACCCCGGCGTACGGTCCCATCTTGAGCTTCCACGCTTCGATGCCCTCCCAGAAGCCGCCGGCGAAGAGGTACGAAGCGCCGTTTCCGTCGACGAGCACCTCTTCGGTGTCGACGTCGATCGTCCGCGCGAAGGAGAGCCCGAACTCGGCCATCGCGCCGAGGTTTCGCCACTGCCCGCCGAGCGGGTAAAACGGGTAGATGTCGGTGTGAAAGAGGAGCGTCGGCGCGGTCGTCAGCGTGTCCTCGTTGTAGATCGCGCCGTAGCCGCCCCCGACGCCGAAGGTGAGCCAGTCGGCGAACGCCCCGCCGAGCCACAGCGACGACGAAGGCGCGAAGCCGAGACCGCTCTCGGTGTAGAACCTCTCGCGGCCGATCTTCTTCGAGTCGCCCGGGTACCCGTTCGACGCGCCGAGCCCGCTCGCTGCAGCGAGCCCGACGGTGAACCCGCCGCGGTGCTCGTGCGGCTCGGTCTCCCACGCGGGGGTCTCGTCCTTGGGCCTCTCTTCGTCGGCCTTCGCCTTCGCGGCGGCAGCCGGCGCCTCACGATCCGAAGCAGGCTTCTCGACCGTCGCTTCAGCGGCGAACGCAGAAGCAGGGAAGAGGAAGAGAGTGAGCGCAACCCCCCTCACGAAGTGAGGGGGGAGGGGGGGTGAAATGGCAGCCATGACCGTCGTGGAGAAGACCGCGTCGCAGTCTACATCCACCCGGTTACTTCACCACGGTGTCGCAGCCTACGACGATATCGACCTGAGCCATCATCGCGTCGGTGACGTCGGTGCAGGACTTGCCGACGAGCACGATCGTGTCGTCGTCGAGGTAGTCCCAGCAGCCGTCATCGGTGCACTCGTCGTTGGGATCGCTGCGCCTGGGAAGCGTCGCGGTCGCGCCCTCGAGGGTGAGCGAGACGTTGACCTTGTCGGGGTTGATCGTCTCGCCGGCCGGCGGATCCGGCAGATCGTACTCGCAGCCGAGCGCTTGCCCTCGGATCTGCTTGATGGCATCGGCCAGGACCTGTCCATCGAACGGCCCGACGGTGAGATCGACGTGGCACGGGACCGCAGGGGCGGTGCCGCCTTGCGTGAAGACCGCGCCCGCGTCGCAGTCCTGCGGAACCGTGTTGGGCGATCCGCTCACCGCGTAGGTCGAGAGCGCGAGCTTCATCGCGTAGGGCGCCGTGGCGAAGCTGCCTTGCATCTGTCCGGTCGAATCCGAGCCCGGTAGACCGACGATGAAGGTGTTGATCGGCTTCATCGCGTCGTCGCGTGCGCCGACGATCAGCTGGTTGACGCTGTCCGGGTACTCCCAATCGTTGCAGGCGCCGTCCGAATACCCGGGTCTCGTCGGGCTCGCGACGCTGGTGCACGAGAAGCCGCCGTCGGTGATGAGCGCGAGGATGCGCTTGTCGACTTGATACGTCTTCAGCGTCTCGAAGCCGAGCCGCATCGCGTCGTAGATCGGCGAGCCGTCGTCTCCGTTGGAGAGCGGCGATTGGACGACGAGGTAGTCGTAGATCGCCTTTCGGACGCCGCCTTGGTTCGACTTCTCGGTGCCCGCCGGCGCAATCGCGACCTGCGGCAATGCGCTGACGCCGCAGGAGACGCCGTCGGGCAGGGCGAAAGCGCACAGCCCGGCGTCGCCACCGCAGCAGTAGTCGCAGAGGCATTGCGGCGGCGGCGTGAAGTTGGCCGGGAAGGTGACGAGGCCGAGCGACATCGAGTTGAATGCGTCGTTGTCGATCGCGCTCACGACGGCGAGCTGCGCCGTCGGCCATTTCGACTGCGTGTTCATGCTGGCGCTCTTGTCGAGCACGATCAGCATCGCAGCCGGTGCTTGCTCTGCAGCGGCGCTGAACGTCGCGCACTCGCCGAAGCCGCCCGCGCCACCGGAGCCATTCGTGTTGAAGTTGCCGCCTTGCCCCTGGCCCTTGGTAGCGCTCGTGCTCGCGCCCGAGCCGCCGCCGCCGGTGTCCTCGGAACCGGCAGCGCACCCAATGCAGATCACACAGGTCGCGAAAGCACCGAAGAAAGAACGCCGCATGAATCGAGAGCGTAGCGCAACCTCGATTTCTTTATGCGAGCTTCTTCTCAGGCAGCTTCTTCGTCTTCTTCGTCGTCGCCGAACGGGTTACCGAGATCGTCGACCATACCGGTACCGCCCTCGATCGGGATGGCGCGAGCCAGCGCCACGCGCTCGATCATCAGCGCGAGGTCCGCCAGCTTCGCCACGTCGGGGAGGAACTGGTGGGACCCATCCCACAGGTCGAGACGGATCTTGGTGATCTTGCTCGGGGCGTGGGTGACGCTCGCCCGCGCGACGCCGGCGGTCGATGCGGGGATCGCGACGCGGTCGATCTGCGCCCATCGAAGCTTTTTCACTCGGGGCACCCCCATCGGGAGCACCTCGCGAGTCTCGATTCCGTCGGGGTGAACGACCACACCGCTCATGTAGCGGCGCATCAGCGCGGCGAGCCCGCTCACGAAGAGCAGGATCGCGAAGCCGCTCGACGTCATGACACGGTGGCGATCACCGACGACGACGGTCTGGTACAGCCACGTCCCGTCGGGGAGATAAGGTGCGACCATGATCGCCAGGCCGATCGCGCACACGATCCCGAAGTACACGACCGCCGGCAGGCGCTCCCGCCACGGAGGCAGGAACGTGGCCTTGTCGGGCTTGTACGTCATGTCGAAGCCGGGCGGACGCGATACTCGGGCCATGGGGATACGCTCCTCGTTCGAGCTCGAGAGGTGACGGACATCGTAGAGCCGGTTCGGTTCCGTCGGCCCTCCGTTCTTTTCAAGTCATGAGCCAGCCTGACCTTGGGCGGTCTCGCACCATCGGTGCTACGAACCCCGGGTGCCGCAGGCCGCATCGGGCAAACCCTCGTACCCGTTGGTGGTCCCCCGTACCAAGCCGGGGTTTGGCGCCGGGGTGCGAGCGTTCTTCGGCGGTTTCCGGATCCTCTTCGGAACCCCCCGCGCGTGGCCGTTCGCCGCGGTGCCCGTGCTCGTCGGCGCGCTGCTCTTCTTCACGCTGTCGTTCACCCTCACGATCCTGCTCTCGGATTGGATCGAGGGCTGGCTCGGTGTGGGCTTCTGGGCCGGCGTCGTACAGGTCCTCGTGTCGATCGTGGCCGTCGTGCTGAGCGCCTTCTTTGCGCTCGCGCTCGCGCAGCCCGCCTCGGGACCCGCGCTCGAAGCGCTCTCTCGCGTTACCGAGCGCGAGCTCGGTGTGCCGGAGCACGCACCCACGCCGTTTCTCACCGACATCGCGCGATCGACGGGCTCGGCGGTGCTGGGCGTGGCCGGTGGCACGACGGCGTTCGTCATCCTGTTCTTGATCGGCCTCATCCCCGGCGCCGCCATCGTGACAGTTCCGCTGAAATTCGTGGCCGCCGCGGTGTTCATCGGATGGGACCTCTGCGACTACCCGCTCAGCGTGCGCGGAATTCGCCTCGGCCAGCGACTCGGCATCGTCGCGTCGCACGCGGGCGCCGTGTTGGGCTTCAGCGCCGGGATCGCGCTCATCGCGCTCATCCCTTGCGGGTTCCTCTTGGTCTTGCCGGCGGGGGTCTGCGGTGCGACACGCCTGATGTCGGAAATCCAGGCGTTCGAGGGAAGCCGACACCCCCGGCGGCCGTAACGACGTTCCGCTGGGCCCCATTCTTGTAAGCATCCGAGCGGTTCGAACATGGTGCGATCCCGAAAGACTCCCCGAGACCTCTTGGCGAGCTGGTTGGGCCGCGGTTTTGCGCCGACGCGACCGATCGACACGTTCGACGTTGCCGCGGATGGGGCGGCATCGCCCGGGCAGCCCCCCGCGAGGATGCTCGATTTGGCCGCATGGCAGGGAGAGCTGCCCCACGAGCCCTCTCGGTTCCAGCACGCCCTCGCCGACCACCCGCTCCTTCATCCCGACAGGATCCGCGAGGCGCTCGCCCGCGTCCCCGACGAGTGTGTCGACGTCCGCGCCGTCGATGAAGAGGGCGACGATCGCGGCAGCTACGGACGCAAGAAGCGGCTCGCGATGAGCGCCACCGACGCGCTCGCCGCGATGGAAAAGAAGAAGCTGTGGATGAACGTGCAGAAGCTCCATCGCTTCGACGACGGCTTCAAGACGCTCGTCCACGACGTGCTTCGATCGGTCGCGCGAAGCTTTCCGGAGCTCACGCCCGAGGTGTATGGCGCCGGCGCGTATCTCATCGTCTCGTCGGGTCGCGCGGGCTGTCATTTTCACGCCGATCCCGATCTGAATTTCTTGATGCAGATCCGCGGCAAGAAGCGCGTCTACATGTGGTCGCCGCGCGCCCTCGACGAGCCGACGAGGGAAGCGCTCGCGGCGACCGGCGATCACGGCGCGGTCCCGTACAAGCCCGAGTACGAAGGGGTGGCACTCTCGCCGGTGGATCTCGAGCCGGGACACGGCGCGTTCATCCCCCTCTTCGCTCCGCATCGAGTCGAGAACGACGACGAGCCGTGCGTGTCGCTCAGCGTCGGGTTCGTCCCGCGCCACGCCATGATTCGATTGCGCGTTCACGAGGTGAACCACGCCCTGCGCAAGCTCGGCTTTCCCGTCACCGCATCCGGAAGAAAGCCGGCGCTCGACGGGCTGCTCCACGGCCTCCATCTCGGCATGCGCCTCGCGCGGCGGATGCGAGCTACACCGATCTCGGGAGGTGCGACATGATCACCGGTGCACGGACGCGGAGCGGCGTCGCCTGGCGCGGCAGCTCCGATCCCCCGCCTCGCCTCGAAGAGATCACGAACGTCGCGCGGCTCGCCGACCTCGTTCCTGCGTGGGAACGCCTCGTGAGCCTCGTCGATCATCCTGCGGCGTTCCTCCGCCCGGCGTGGCTGTTGCCGTGGCTCGGCAGCTTCGGCGCCGAGCTCTCGCCTCGCTTCGTCGCCGCCTGGAT
>JBGTSH010000432.1:0-7544 GCA_041940405.1 Polyangiaceae bacterium | reverse complement strand
CTGCACGCGACCCGCGCCGCGGTCGAAGAGGGCATCGTCGCCGGCGGCGGCGTCGCGCTCATCCGCGCGCAGGCCTCGCTCGACGGCCTCAAGGTCGCCGAGGAGCAGCAGTTCGGCGTGAGCATCGTGCGCCGCGCGATCGAGGAGCCCCTCCGTCAGATCGCGTCGAACGCCGGTGAAGAGGGCTCGATCGTCGTGCAGAAGGTCCGCGAGAACAAGTCGGCGACGTTCGGCTGGAACGCTGCGACCGGCGAGTTCGGCGACCTCATTCAGATGGGCGTCATCGACCCGGTGAAGGTCGTGCGCACCGCGCTGCAGAACGCCGCGAGCGTCGCGAGCCTCATGCTCACGACCGAGGCGCTCATCGCAGATCGTCCGAAAGAGGAGAAGAAGGAAGCGGGCGGCGGCCACGGCCACGGCCACGACCACTTCTGATCTCTTCGCGTGAGAAGGAGCGGCCGGTCGCCTTCGGGTGGCCGGCCGCGCCGCATTTTGTACGGTCTCGGTGAGGGTGCATTCGAACGCATGATTCCCACCGAATGCGCGGAGACCGGCCGGCCCGGCATGTCGGCTGCATGCCTTTGATTGCATGGGCGAATCGCGGAAGCGGATCCTCGTGGTCGACGACAGCGAGGAACTTCGGGAGTTCTGCCGGCTGGTCCTCGAAGGAGCGGGCTACGAGGTCGATACGGCATGCTCCGGCCTGGAGGCCTTCGACATGGTCAAGGCGTCGAGGCCCGATCTCATCGTGCTCGATCTCATCATGCCCGGAATGGACGGGCTCGAGCTGTTGACGCAGCTCCGGAGCGATCTCGCACCACCGATCCCTCCGACCATCCTCTGCTCGGGCTTCGACCTCACCGAAGAGGAAGCCCTCCGTCGAGGCGCGCTGATGTTCGTACGCAAGCCTGTCGCCCCAGCCGACCTTCGTGAGTTCGTTGCCGCGGGGTTGCTTGGCCGGCGGGTCAGCGCCGAGATGTCGGCCCGCGAGCGCGCCAACTCCGCGGCGGCGCGAAGCCGTGTCCGCCGGACCGCATCTGCCTTCGTCGCCGGGCTCCAGCACGAGATCCAGCAACGGACGGCGTCGCACATGGCGTGGCTGGCCGGTTACTTCGGCGTGCAGACCGCGGTGATCGCGCTCATGGATGACGGACGCCTGACGGCCTTCGCCGTCTCGGGTGAGACGTCGTTCACCGTCGGGCTCGACGTCTCGAACCGCCTGCCCCCGTGCCACGAAATTCTCGAGAGCCGCTCGTCGCTCGTCCTCGCCGATGCCTCGTCACACGCGTGCTTTCGCGCAGGGCCTTATCGGCTCGATGGGATCGGCTTCTTTGCCGGCGTACCGCTCTTGTCTCCCGGCAAGGATCCGATTGGTGTCATTTGCATCTTCGATCCAACCCCGCGCATCACGCAGGCCGAGGATCTGCTCATCCTCGAGCAAATGGGGCGGCAGGGGTCGCTGCTGATGGAGCTGCTCTCGCTCGGACGACCGGACGCCGAGCTGCCCGGCCGATTCGGCGGCGGAATGGTGCTCCGGCCATCGCTCGAGCTGCTCGTCGACGCGGAGCTGCGCTTGCTCGGACGGCAGGGCGGTTCCATGGAGCTGGCCGTCGTAGAAGTCGACGACCCTTCGGTCGTCCGAGAGGCGGTCATTGGATCTTCGAGCCCCGAACGGCTGGCTGCAGGAGCGCTCGGTCCGACACGCGTCGCCGTCTACAAGAGGCATCCGGCAGGAGGCGCCGCGCGAGAGGTTCAAGCCATCATCACGATCGCGGAGTCGAAGGTCCCGATTCATGCCATCGGCTCTGCGGCCATCGAAGGTGCGGCCTTGCCGCGAATCGGCGGCAACGAGCTGGTGCGACTGGCCGAGCTCGAGCTCGAGCGAGCGTTGAGCACCGACGGCGGCCGGAGCCGCCTCGTGATGCAGCATGACGATCCTTCCAGCTTGGTCCACGCCCGTGCGTCTTGAGCGGGACCGTGATCGCCGAGCCGCTGCGTTCGACGATTGACGCAGCCCCAAGCGCTGGCGATCGATCGGGACGTTGCCAGCAGCCCGTCAATCCCGGCGTGCTCATCTACGCGCTCGTCGCGCTCGCGATTCGAGAGCGCCCACGTGGACTGGGCCCTCTGTTCCCGATGGCGCCGCCGATGCAGCAACACGGTGGCTATCCGCAGCCGTGGTAATTCCCCGGCCGTTGGCCGGGAATGCGGTGCGGGCGTGAATTCCCCGGCCGAGCGAATTCTTGCTCCGGGTTTCCTTCGGAGAAGATCTCGACGACGCTGCGCGCCCATGAAGCTCGTTCGCTTTGCTCCGGCGCTGACGCTCGTAGCGGCCGTGGCCGTGCTCGGCCTCACACACTGCTCGGGCGCGGCGACGTGCGATGCAGTTTGCGACAACGTCCTCGACAAGTGCACCGACGGCTTTCTCGGTAGCTCCGATGCAGCTCGGAACGATTGCGTCGAGCAGTGCTCGCAGCGCGCCGAGGCGGTCCCGGACGGCTGCGCCGCCGAGCGCGATGACGTTCTGTCGTGTCTGGCGATGGCCGAGTCGATCGACTGCGACGATCCGCAACGCTCGTCTGCCTGTACCGACGAGAACGAGGCGCTCGCCAAGTGCGGCTCGGGCGACGACGGGGGCCAGAGCACCTCGAGCGGCCCGAGCGGCCAACCGTGCGATACCGACGACGAGTGCGGCACCGGCCTCTGCAACTGGAACACGAAGGTCTGCAGCACGCCCGCAGAGCTCGGGGCTGCCTGCCAGCGCGACGAGGAGTGCGCGTCCGACCTCTGCAACTGGAACACGACCAGCTGCTCGGAGCCGGCAGCGCTCGGCGGGGCGTGCCAGCGCGACGAGGAATGCGCGAGCGACCTCTGCAATTGGAGCACAACCACGTGCTCCAACCCCGGCCCCCCCGGTGCCCCGTGCGTTCGTGACGAAGAGTGCGCCAGTAGCGCATGCTCGAGCTCGATGATGTGTGCCTGAATCACGGTGGAACCGGAGCTCGCTCGGCCACCTCCACCTCGACGGTGCGACCGCCTTTGTCGTCGAAGTCGTACGCCTGAACGTCGACGTACGCGAGATCGGTCAGCTCCATCACGCGACGGCGCGCGTCCTCGAGGCGCAGCGCGTCGACGCGACCGCCAAGCTCCAGGCCGAGCGCTCTCACCACCCGATCGACCTCGCCCGGTGACTCGAGCCCGAAGACATCGATGCGTGCGACACGATCCACGGCGGGCCGGACGCGGATCTCGATCTCCACATCCACCGTCTCGTCGCGATAGCTGCGCCGGATCTTGGTCCGCGCACCGAGGCCCTCATCGGCGTACGCGTCCGCGACGGCGCTCGCGCCGACCTCGATCGCCCTGCGCGAGTACCAGGCACCCTCCGTCAGCGGGACGAGCCCACGCAGCTTCTTCGCATCGATCCTGAGCCGGGGCGCAGGTTTGCCGTCTGCGTCTTGCTCGATGAACTCGACGGTCCCGAGCCTCCGGCGGGGCCCCTCACGCACCTCGACACGCACGTCGACCCGGCGCCGATCGGGCGAAGGGGTGAAGGTGAAGCCGCACGCAGCGTCCGCGTACCCACGGTCGCCGAGGAGGTCGACCGTGTCGCGGACAGCGAACGAGATCGCAGCCGACAGCGCCTCGAGCTCCGTAGGCCACGGGAGCTCCATGCGTTCCACCGCCCGGAACGCGGCGCGCAGCTCTTCGCTCCCCACCTCCCCGTTGCCCACGAAGTGCACGGGCCCCACACGCATGGGCTCGGCGGGCCGGGGTGGCAGCGCGGGCTGACAGCCGAGCAGACACACCGCAGCACAGCACGCGAGGAGGGTCCGGTACGCGCGCATCGACGTGAATGGTACAATGGATCATCGAATCCACGACGCGCTGGCTCGCTGCCGCAACGGTAGTGCTCGCGGCGTGCGCCTCGCGCGACGTCGCTCCCATCGCCACGACGACGCCCGAGGAGCTCGCCGCCGAGGGTCCTGTCGAGATCGCCTGGTCGCAGCTGCGGCGCGACGTCAGCGTGGAGTACCCCACGGTCCAGGTGAGCATCGAGGGCTACACCCTGCCGCTGCTCCTCGATACGGGCGCCAACACGCACCTGCTGGTACCCGGGGTCGCGTGGTACCTGGATCTCGACGGCGAGCGGAGCCTCGCCACGGCGAGAGGCGCGCACGGGGCCGACTCGGAGGTGTCTTTGGTGCAAGAGGTCTCGCTTCGCGTGTTGCGCTGGCCGGCAGGCCCGCCCGCCCGGATCGCGATCGGAGACTTACCCGTGCGCTCCAGGCTCCTCGGGTTTCTGTCCCCACAGGCGCTCGTCGCCGATGGCGCGGCGCGGATCGACTTCCGCACGAACGAGATGATCCCCGTGCCGCGCGGAGAGCTGGCCAGAGCGGTGGCGCGCGAGGACGCCGTACGACTGACACCTATCTGCCGCACCTCAGCGGGGGTCGCGCTGTTCGTCGTGGACGCCGACATCGGGGGCGTGAAGGGCGCATTCATCGTGGACAGCGGCAGCGGCACGACGGGCGTGTTCGGCGGGTCCGAAGTCGGGCGCGCGCTCGCCCCGCGCGCCCGCCCCGACGGGACCGCATCGGCGAGCCTGGGGAGCGTAGAGGAGACCTCCTCAGCCTCTGCGCGAGTCCGCGTCGCTGGTCTGGAGACAACCACGAACGTCTCACTGATCGACGTCCCGGCGCGCCACCGCTGCGCTTCCGACGCCGAGGGCGCGCCCATCAGCGGCCATCTCGGGCTCGATGTCCTCAGGCGGTGCACCGTCGTCATCGCAAAGGACGAAGCGACGCTCTCGTGTGGCGGGTGACGCACACGTCAAAGTGCCACCACAGGTCGTCCTCGTCGATGCCCACCGTGCGCGGTCCCTCATCGCCGTTGCGGACCAAAAGCCACATGCCGCCGCACCGGTCCTCCTCGGGCTTGCAGGAGCGGTGCTCGGGCTGGCGCTGCCGCGGCCCGAAACCGGAGTTGAACGCGGCAGCAAGGTCGACACAGGCCGCCCGTGCGACTAGTTTCGCGGCCTGTCTTGAGCCCCCGTCTCCGCGTCGTCTCCCTCCTGTTCCTGCTCTCGGGCGCAACCGGCCTCCTTTACGAGGTCGCGTTCATCAAGGTCCTATCGACGATCTTCGGCGCCACGGCCTACGCCGTCAGCACGGTGCTCAGCGCGTTCATGGCGGGGCTCGCGCTCGGAGCCTTCATCGGCGGTCGCTTCGCCGATCGGTTGCCGCGCCCCCTCGCCGCGTACGGCGCGGCCGAGGTCCTCGTGGGCGCGCTCTGCGCAGCGACGCCTTCCATCTTCGAGGCGCTGACGACCGTCTACGTGGGGATCGTCCAGACCGGCACCAGCCTCGCAGCGCTCACTGCCATCCGCGCCACCCTGACGTTCCTGGTGATCATGGTCCCGACGGCGTGCATGGGGGCGACCCTGCCGTTTCTGTCTCGGATCTTCGCCGGTGACGAAGAAGGCCAGCGCCGTCTCCCGCTCCTCTACGCGACCAACACGCTCGGCGGAGCGCTCGGATCACTCGCCAGCGCCTACGCGGTACTTCCTGCGCTCGGGATCGCCGGCACGATGCGCGCTGCCGCGGTCATCAACGTCGTGATCGGTCTGACGGCCATCGTGCTGGGAACGCGCGGGCCTGCGACGCCGGCCCCCGAGGTTGCAACGAAGGACGGCTCGACCGCGGGCGAAAGCCTCCCGCGCTCGTTCCTCGGCTTCGCCTTCGCTTCGGGCTTCTTGGTGTTCGCCGCCGAGGTCGTCCAGACCCACCTCCTCGCGGTGCTCATCGGCAACTCGGCGTACGCGTTCGGCCTCATGCTCGCGTCGTTCCTCGTGTGCCTCGGGCTCGGCGCGACCCGCGCAGCGGCGCTCCAGGCTCGGCACGGCGCGGGTGCCCTCGCCCGCGGCCTCGCGCTCGCGGCGCTCGGCCTCGCGATCATGACGCCAGCGTGGGATCAGCTGCCTCACCTCTTCACCGCAGCGGGCAAGGTCTTCGACTCTTGGGGCGCTCGCGAGCTCACGCGCGGCGTCGCGGCGATCGCCATCCTCGCCGTCCCGACCTTCTTCATGGGGACCACCTTCCCGCTCTTGCTCACGAGAATCGCAGCCAGGCCGAGCGTTGCGCGCGACACCGCGCGCCTCACCGTCGCCAACACCCTCGGGACGATCTTCGGATCGATCGTGACGGGCTACGGCGTTCTCCCCCTCCTGGGCTCGCAGCGGACGCTCGTCGCCGTGTCGGTGGTGTTCGCTCTGCTCGCGGCGGTTGCGCTCCTCGGCGCGTCGGAGAAGCGCCCGACCATGCGCGCGACGGCGATCATCGCGGCAGCGGGCGCCGCGATCGCGCTGCTCGCCCCGTCGTGGAACCTCGCGCGGCTGACCAACGGTGCCAACGTCTACTTCACGCACGGCCCGCCGCCCGACGACATCCCCTTCGTCCGCGAGGACGTGCACGGCGGGATCACCACCGTCGCCCGAAGAGGCGACGTGCTGACGATGTACACCAACGGAAAGTTCCAAGGCGACGACGGCCGCGAGATGTCGGCGCAGCGTCGATTCGCACACTTCCCGGGTCTCTTCTTGCGCAACGAGAAGACCGCGCTGGTGATCGGCCTAGGGACCGCGACCACGTTGGGGACGGTGACCGCCTACCCGTTCGAGCACATCGACGTCGCCGAGATCTCACCCGCAATCGTCGAGGCTGCCGACACCTTCTACAAAGGCCCGAGCCGCAACAGCCTGCACGACCCGCGCGTCGAGCTGAAGCTCGACGACGGCCGAAACGTCCTCCTGTTCACCGAGCGGCGCTACGACCTCATCACGATGGAGCTCTCCTCGGTGTGGTTCGCCGGCTCGTCGGCGCTGTACTCGCACGAGTTCTACGAGCTCGCGAAGAGCCGCCTGGCCGAGGACGGCGTTCTGCAGCAGTGGGTGCAGCTCCACCACATTCGCCCGCGCGAGGTCGCCGCCATCGTCCGAACGCTCCGCGGGGTCTTCAAGCATGTGGCGCTCTTCGAAGGCGGGGCCCAAGGCATCCTCGTCGCAAGCGACCATCCCCTCGTTGCATCACGCGCGAGGCTCGCGCGCCTCGATCAGGATCCTGCGATCCGCGAGACCACCGGCGGCCCTCCGCTCAGCGAGCTGCTGGAAGAGATCATCACCTCCGGAGCCGATCTGGATCGCTTCTGCGAGGACGTCGCGAGAGAGGACGGCGGGCCGATCATCTCGACCGACGACAACCTCTACCTCGAGTACGCCACGCCGAAGGGCAACGTCCTCAACTACGACAAGTCGCTCGCCGAGATGCTCGGGCTCATCACGATGTACCGGACCCAGGATCCCATCGCCCGGCACCTCGGTCCGTAACGACTCGCGCGGGGTTGGGGGCCCCGCGCGAAAGGGTCGAGGACTAGGGGCGCCGTCTTCATACCTGGGAAGTCTCCCAAAGCAATCGGGCACGGGCACGGGCACGGGCACGACTCGGGGAGAGCAGGCACGGAGAAGGGGTCGCGGACCCGAGAGCCGT